>NZ_CP017770.1:925435-1233913 GCF_001857945.1 Paenibacillus crassostreae | reverse complement strand
GGTCAGTACTAAGTTAGGAGATACACTAGCGTCGCACTCTATATGAGTGCGTGGATTGAAATTCCTCATGCTCTTCGGCACACCCACGCGGTACAGTCGCACTCTATATGAGTGCGTGGATTGAAATTGCTTGCAACAATCCTTCAACCCATGTTGTGCCAGTCGCACTCTATATGAGTGCGTGGATTGAAATACATTGATCTACCATCTCAGTTGTTTTAGATTCGTCGCACTCTATATGAGTGCGTGGATTGAAATTTGCTTGAGTGGATCGGTAACGAAATCAAGATTTGTCGCACTCTATATGAGTGCGTGGATTGAAATAACAACGTTGGAGCAATCCAAGCCTCTTGAGTTTGTCGCACTCTATATGAGTGCGTGGATTGAAATAGGATTAACCTTGTCTAATTGACCGCCACTCTTTGGTCGCACTCTATATGAGTGCGTGGATTGAAATCGTGAACCGGTGATTTGTTGATTGTTTGAGCCGGGTCGCACTCTATATGAGTGCGTGGATTGAAATTTTGTAACGCCTGATCTTTGTCCCTTTGTGATAAAGTCGCACTCTATATGAGTGCGTGGATTGAAATATATTGATATCCACCTAATTCAAAGTCATTGTTTGGTCGCACTCTATATGAGTGCGTGGATTGAAATACACAATCTTCATCACGTTTACTACACCATTGCTTGTCGCACTCTATATGAGTGCGTGGATTGAAATTTCCAAGATCGGACACGATGTATCTATGAATGTGTCGCACTCTATATGAGTGCGTGGATTGAAATTCCTTCACCTCGACTAATTCCAATTGAACACTGCTTAGTCGCACTCTATATGAGTGCGTGGATTGAAATCATTACCTCCCTCAGATAAGCCATGCCGACCTCAGTCGCACTCTATATGAGTGCGTGGATTGAAATCGTTTGGTCATTATCACAACGTCCATCTGGAATATGTCGCACTCTATATGAGTGCGTGGATTGAAATTTCATAGGTTAATTGTATTTGATTAGGGGTTTTAGTCGCACTCTATATGAGTGCGTGGATTGAAATTCTCAACTACAGTTTAGGGAACAGTATTGGTGCTGTCGCACTCTATATGAGTGCGTGGATTGAAATTTCAATACGTGTTACTCTGTCACGCACCTCATAGAGTCGCACTCTATATGAGTGCGTGGATTGAAATATTATTCTTGGGTCTATTACAAATTTAACTTTAGGTCGCACTCTATATGAGTGCGTGGATTGAAATTCGTAAAGCTAAGTATTTAGAATTTAATAGTATTGTCGCACTCTATATGAGTGCGTGGATTGAAATCACTATTAGAAGCGACACAAGTAGATTCTGACATGAGTCGCACTCTATATGAGTGCGTGGATTGAAATGTAATCATAAAGGAACTATTGAAATTCGGGATGCTGTCGCACTCTATATGAGTGCGTGGATTGAAATATAATCTCAGCTGGATCCTTCCTTTTTCTTCCCGTCGCACTCTATATGAGTGCGTGGATTGAAATGCTTTTAACTGTCATCAAACGTGCCTAGGTCGTGCTGTCGCACTCTATATGAGTGCGTGGATTGAAATTGTAGCGCCTGCATCTCTCTAAGTGCCGTAGCGTCGTCGCACTCTATATGAGTGCGTGGATTGAAATTCTCATTGAATTATTTAGATTCACTTTTATAGAGTCGCACTCTATATGAGTGCGTGGATTGAAATTATCGACCTTTTGGGGCAGTGTGTCAGGTTTCCGTCGCACTCTATATGAGTGCGTGGATTGAAATTTGTAACTTGGCTCCATCAAAGAATGCCTTTGGGTCGCACTCTATATGAGTGCGTGGATTGAAATCTCATGATTGCTAGGTAACTTAATCTGACCATCTTTGTCGCACTCTATATGAGTGCGTGGATTGAAATCCCTTTACACTAGAATCAATCACTTTAAGCATACAAGTCGCACTCTATATGAGTGCGTGGATTGAAATTCTTCCTGATCGCTCTCCGTCGGATCAGGAGTAAATGTCGCACTCTATATGAGTGCGTGGATTGAAATCTCCTGGCTTCATCGTGAATTTTCTCTAACTCTGTCGCACTCTATATGAGTGCGTGGATTGAAATCGAATATCGACATTAGCCTTGCCACCTCTTCCTGTCGCACTCTATATGAGTGCGTGGATTGAAATATTTTAATTCCACCTCCCCTACTTTGGAATTGGTAGTCGCACTCTATATGAGTGCGTGGATTGAAATTTTAACATTGCTAGATAAGTAAACGTAGCGCGATTGTCGCACTCTATATGAGTGCGTGGATTGAAATTTGTTTAGTGATATGCCAAGTCCTGCAAATGTTTGGTCGCACTCTATATGAGTGCGTGGATTGAAATAATTGTACTAAATATTTCACCGCTTGCTGTACTATAAAGTCGCACTCTATATGAGTGCGTGGATTGAAATTGATTATGTATCATTTACTAATCAATTAAATCAGTCGCACTCTATATGAGTGCGTGGATTGAAATTGCTTCATATGGAATTATTGGAAAATCCTCAATGCGTCGCACTCTATATGAGTGCGTGGATTGAAATTTAATAGTTAGGGGGCTATTTTATTTTTGAAAATGTCGCACTCTATATGAGTGCGTGGATTGAAATCTCAATCGGAATCGGCTCTTCATTCATCGTCCTTAAGTCGCACTCTATATGAGTGCGTGGATTGAAATGCCTTATGCGCTACGCAAGCTATTTTGTCATATAGTCGCACTCTATATGAGTGCGTGGATTGAAATTGTATAAGCAGGGTGCCCCTGCACTGCCTATTCTGTCGCACTCTATATGAGTGCGTGGATTGAAATCTTTGCGGAAAATGTGGATCGCCAAGATTACTTGAAGTCGCACTCTATATGAGTGCGTGGATTGAAATTGTATTTCTCGTCCAGTTCAAAACAGCTTGTTTATTGTCGCACTCTATATGAGTGCGTGGATTGAAATTCCTAAAACATTGCTACCAATCACAGCAGTCGTTGTCGCACTCTATATGAGTGCGTGGATTGAAATTTTTGGGCTAATAATCCTTTGGCAGACTGTAAAATTGTCGCACTCTATATGAGTGCGTGGATTGAAATCGATTGACCGTAGCAGGGCAAACCTTTTCAGCATGTCGCACTCTATATGAGTGCGTGGATTGAAATAACCAATACTTTAACTTTTGAACTTAGTCTAACTGTGTCGCACTCTATATGAGTGCGTGGATTGAAATATTTAACACTGGTATGTTTTGCGATATGCTAACTTGGTCGCACTCTATATGAGTGAGTGGATTGAAATCATTTCATACTCCACACCTGAACCCCCTTATTTTTGTCGCACTCTATATGAGTGCGTGGATTGAAATCACTGAATGTCCCGCGGCTATTTGCCGACCGACCTGGTCGCACTCTATATGAGTGCGTGGATTGAAATTATAAGATTGGTAGTCCAACCCTTAACCTTATCCCGTCGCACTCTATATGAGTGCGTGGATTGAAATCACAAAGTAGCTCACGTTGTCGCTCAATCCAAGGTAGTCGCACTCTATATGAGTGCGTGGATTGAAATGCGTACTCCTCTAATAGATCGATAACTTGTAACCGTCGCACTCTATATGAGTGCGTGGATTGAAATCGGTAGCATCCGGAGCCAAGGAAACGAAGGATGACGTCGCACTCTATATGAGTGCGTGGATTGAAATCCGCAGGTACGTTAATTAACGCAGTCATCGCGAACGTCGCACTCTATATGAGTGCGTGGATTGAAATATCATGAATGCCACAATGAGATACATGGGCGCTTTGGTCGCACTCTATATGAGTGCGTGGATTGAAATTTGTCCACGTAGATATGTTACTTCGACTGTATCCGGTCGCACTCTATATGAGTGCGTGGATTGAAATAGTTCCATCCCGAGCGCAATAGGAAATGTTCATGTCGCACTCTATATGAGTGCGTGGATTGAAATCTAAATCCATAGGTAACATTAAAGCCAATGGAACAGTCGCACTCTATATGAGTGCGTGGATTGAAATATCTAGATGTAAACGGAAAATATTCTCGTAAAGCTGTCGCACTCTATATGAGTGCGTGGATTGAAATATGATGTTTGATGCAATGAACAACGTTAATGATAGTCGCACTCTATATGAGTGCGTGGATTGAAATTCCCATTGCTTGCTGTAGAGCTTGTCTTTCTTTTGGTCGCACTCTATATGAGTGCGTGGATTGAAATCAAAATAGGACTTGTAACAGGTGATTTTACAGGCGTCGCACTCTATATGAGTGCGTGGATTGAAATAGCTAGTGATAATGCGCTGAAATATGCAATTGTAGGTCGCACTCTATATGAGTGCGTGGATTGAAATACCAGTATCACCTTTATCACCTTTTATTCCAGTACCGTCGCACTCTATATGAGTGCGTGGATTGAAATAAAGCCGCTGCTGCTGGAATGGATAATTGGGGTAGTCGCACTCTATATGAGTGCGTGGATTGAAATCCGAACTCGTAAACCATGGTTACACCGTAAAATCGTCGCACTCTATATGAGTGCGTGGATTGAAATGGTGGGGGTTTAACGCAATCAGAAGAAACAAGCCCGTCGCACTCTATATGAGTGCGTGGATTGAAATATATTCAGGAATCTATAATTTTCATTCTCTATTGGTCGCACTCTATATGAGTGCGTGGATTGAAATCGATTGAAGATAAACGGTGTTGGTAAGGTAAAAATGTCGCACTCTATATGAGTGCGTGGATTGAAATCGAATTTATCAACGCCCGTGACTTTAAATGTATACGTCGCACTCTATATGAGTGCGTGGATTGAAATTATAAAAATAAACGAATGCACCGACTAATGCAGAGTCGCACTCTATATGAGTGCGTGGATTGAAATGACTTATCTAGTACCTCGTTTTCGGGGTCCATGCGTCGCACTCTATATGAGTGCGTGGATTGAAATCAAAGCTGAATACCAAGAGTTGAAATCAGATCCGGTCGCACTCTATATGAGTGCGTGGATTGAAATATTGATGTACTTACATTAGTTACTGTTAAATAACGTCGCACTCTATATGAGTGCGTGGATTGAAATTGCTTCATATGGAATTATTGGAAAATCCTCAATGCGTCGCACTCTATATGAGTGCGTGGATTGAAATATTTCTTCAATTATTTTTATCATTTTAGGATTAAGTCGCACTCTATATGAGTGCGTGGATTGAAATTATTATTGATGTCTGGTTAGCTTTCCACGTATTTAAGTCGCACTCTATATGAGTGCGTGGATTGAAATAATATCCGAGTTACCAGCTGGCAATCTATCCAATTGTCGCACTCTATATGAGTGCGTGGATTGAAATTTTTGTTTTAGCTAATGATAATAGTAAACTATTTGGTCGCACTCTATATGAGTGCGTGGATTGAAATAAAATCATCACGTTTCGGACGACTCTCTTTATTTGTCGCACTCTATATGAGTGCGTGGATTGAAATTCCACCTTCTTTTCATTCTTATTATTTAATAAACGTCGCACTCTATATGAGTGCGTGGATTGAAATCTCAACGCTCAGACGGCTGTCGTCTGTAATACGTGTCGCACTCTATATGAGTGCGTGGATTGAAATGCTGATATTCGCCATTTACAACGTCCCCTTTCGAGTCGCACTCTATATGAGTGCGTGGATTGAAATACCTTGTCTCTTAGTGTGAATTTTTCCAGTGGGTAAGTCGCACTCTATATGAGTGCGTGGATTGAAATTACTTTGGCTAATGCAGTAATTTTGATCATGAATGTCGCACTCTATATGAGTGCGTGGATTGAAATATTAGGGTTTTTAACATGAAATGAAATATAGTTTTGTCGCACTCTATATGAGTGCGTGGATTGAAATTTATTAATCGTGGAATACATGCAAAAATAATATCGTCGCACTCTATATGAGTGCGTGGATTGAAATGTAACTTGGATATCAAAATAAATATCTTCGCCTGTGGTCGCACTCTATATGAGTGCGTGGATTGAAATGTAACTTGGATATCAAAATAAATATCTTCGCCTGTGGTCGCACTCTATATGAGTGCGTGGATTGAAATTGCTGGATGTACATATTTGAGTTACTCTGAGCTTTGGTCGCACTCTATATGAGTGCGTGGATTGAAATTTCTACAGCATCTCCATCTTCACTAATCATCGGAGTCGCACTCTATATGAGTGCGTGGATTGAAATAAATGACTGGGCAAGGTTGTAGACAATATGAAAGTCGCACTCTATATGAGTGCGTGGATTGAAATAGCTATCAGTGTCGGGGAGTTCATAACGATTAAGTCGCACTCTATATGAGTGCGTGGATTGAAATTCAAAAGATCGAGCTACTGAAGCAATCGACAAACTGTCGCACTCTATATGAGTGCGTGGATTGAAATCTGTAGGGATATCCATATCTCTTATCTCTACTTTGTCGCACTCTATATGAGTGCGTGGATTGAAATTTTCAATGTCTTGATCGTATCTGACGATAAAGCGGTCGCACTCTATATGAGTGCGTGGATTGAAATCGAGAAATCGGGTTGTACACACTCGATCCTGATGGTCGCACTCTATATGAGTGCGTGGATTGAAATACAATCCTATATGTAGCATCACGACCATTTCTAGGTCGCACTCTATATGAGTGCGTGGATTGAAATAGTAGCTACCTCTTCATCTGATTTTTCCTTTATGTCGCACTCTATATGAGTGCGTGGATTGAAATACTTGGACGGACAGACGTTATACTATGGCACAGCGTCGCACTCTATATGAGTGCGTGGATTGAAATAGTAAATATGCAAGTAAAGCTGGTGGTGGATATGCGTCGCACTCTATATGAGTGCGTGGATTGAAATGTTGTACCACACTTGTTAGTACAGCCAGATGATTTAGTCGCACTCTATATGAGTGCGTGGATTGAAATGTGTAACTCGCGTGACCTCCGCCATCTCCGATAATGTCGCACTCTATATGAGTGCGTGGATTGAAATTGATAGTAGAACGTATTATTCCACGGAATGATAGTCGCACTCTATATGAGTGCGTGGATTGAAATACTTATTGTTTCGTGAAATGTATCCGAGGATTGAAGTCGCACTCTATATGAGTGCGTGGATTGAAATGATTTCGATGTGATTGAAAGCATGCCTGAAGACATGTCGCACTCTATATGAGTGCGTGGATTGAAATCTGATACAAAAATATTATTCAAAGATTTAATTGGTCGCACTCTATATGAGTGCGTGGATTGAAATTGTCTTTTGCTTTTTACCATTAAAAGCAAATACTGTCGCACTCTATATGAGTGCGTGGATTGAAATTATGAAATATGCTGGTTCAAAATTAAAAGAACGGTCGCACTCTATATGAGTGCGTGGATTGAAATCATAGTTTTAGGAAGTTATTATAAATAGCTTTTCTCGTCGCACTCTATATGAGTGCGTGGATTGAAATTGTATTATGTACAGAAAAATCATAATCGGGATGTGGGTCGCACTCTATATGAGTGCGTGGATTGAAATTTTGATGATGAAGCAATTGAAATAGTGTAATAATTGTCGCACTCTATATGAGTGCGTGGATTGAAATTATGTTTTCTTGGAAAGACTGGGAAGTTGAAGTGCCGTCGCACTCTATATGAGTGCGTGGATTGAAATTTCAATCGTGGGAAACATAGCCAGTATTGAGAGTGTCGCACTCTATATGAGTGCGTGGATTGAAATGCTAATTGCACATCCCAAGTCATTAACTCAAC
Source organism: Paenibacillus crassostreae (assembly GCF_001857945.1). Lineage (NCBI taxonomy): Bacteria > Bacillati > Bacillota > Bacilli > Caryophanales > Paenibacillaceae > Paenibacillus > Paenibacillus crassostreae. Next base: position 1,226,091 of record NZ_CP017770.1, on the reverse strand, counting down.
TCCGTCGCACTCTATATGAGTGCGTGGATTGAAATAGCAAGGCGCTCAGAAGGTCCCTCTGTCCAGCATAGTCGCACTCTATATGAGTGCGTGGATTGAAATTACAGATAGCCCCGTCCGTTCCCGTAGCGCTTGGTCGCACTCTATATGAGTTCGTGTATCCTGGGAGTTTCCAAACTTAACTCAGATTAATTCAAATGTGATGTTGTCAATATCTATGAGAAGATATTAAAATTAATAAATGGTATTTTTGGGGATTTTTAAAGGGGCATAAGGGTTCAATATTTACCCTAAATGAATAATTACAATAACAAAAGTTCGCTGACATCTATTTGTCAGTGAACTTTTGTTATTGTAGGGCTAAATAATAACAGGTAGCACCAGTCGCTTCTTAGGTACGTCGAATATAAATTTAGAAAGCTTCTCCCGACGAATAGTCTTTAAACTTAGCTATTGATATACGGTTTGACTTGTGGCAGTCTCATGGAATGATTGGTGTGTTTCACATGTGCAGGAGCTGAAACAAATGATACCAGGGATTATGGAAGCGTGAGGACATGAGTGGTTTATAGTTGTATTGAATTTCATGTGCGTTAGTTTATTATTTTTTGAATATATAAACTAACATACATGATCTTGACACGCTTTCTGGCGATAAGTACGAGTAAAAAGTAATAAATAGTGGATAAAATATTGGCTCATGGTATAATTTACCTAGTATTTATGAGTTATTGGTCCTATATTGTTACAAAAAATTTAATTAAGATAAACAAACTTCATTCTTGGACTTTAAGAGTCGATTACAAAGATTAATGCCCTTTTTGTACTAGTAAAGTAGTGAAGAAGCCATGGCAGCGTGGGACCATAATTAGTTCTAAGTATTAGTGAATAAGGCGGTGTGTTCATGATAGCTCATATGAGAAAGTCTGATTATAAAGAACAAACAGTGCAAGAGCATTTAGAAGCAGTCTCAGATATTGCGAAGGAATTCGGCAAGAAGGTGAACGTTCAGTCGATGGCGGAGCTTGCTGGTTATTTACACGACATGGGGAAGAATACGAAAGCGTTCAGTACATATATTGAAAATGCTGTGAAAAAGCTAGGAGCACCTTCTGTGAAAATTGATCATTCGTCGGCAGGGGCGAAGTATTTATATGAACGGTATTATATTGATTCTCCCGAAAAGCTAAGCGAGAGTATATCCAATATGGTGATCGAAATGGTAGGGATGGTTATTCTCTCACATCATTCGGGATTACAGAACTTTTTGCAGACGGATGGGAGTCAATCTGATTTTTTTAAAAGAGTATGTAGGGAAGACCTTCCTCATTACGAAGAAGTATGCACAACATTCTTAAACGTTCAAGGAAATCAAGAGAAAGTCGAAGAACTCTATCAGGCTTCATTGAAGGAAATGAAGAGCTTTCTATTGCAATATCAACAACTATCGAAGCAATGGCAGGGGAAAAGTCACATCTCTCGGTATGTCTACTATAGTATATTGATGAAGTATATCTTTAGTTGTCTTATTGATGCGGATCGTACAGATTCTCGTCGATTTGATGAAGATGATCATTCGGATTTATATCCATCGAATCAGTTGTTTTTTAAAGAGAGTTATGATCATTTGATTGATCAATTACAAGAATGGGTAGCAGGTCCAGAAGCGTCACATCCGATCAACGAGCTACGTGCAGTGATGTCAGAACAATGCGATCGTCTAGCAGAAGAACCTTCGTCTATTTATCAACTATCGATTCCGACAGGTGGTGGGAAGACGTTTGCAAGCTTGCGATATGCGTTGAAGCACGCGCATTTACAAGCCAAGGATCGGATCATCTATGTCGTACCTTACACAACTATACTGGAACAAAATGCGGATGCCGTTCGGAAAATTATTAAGAACAAAGACATGGTTTTGGAACATCATGCGAATGTAATCGATGATGCTGAGAGCGATGACGAACTAGATTTTTATCAAAAGCCATCACTAAAACAAATGCAGTTAGCACGAGATAATTGGGATCATCCGATTATTTTCACCACGATGGTACAATTTTTAGATACATTCTATGGCAAGGGTACTCGTAAAGCACGTAGACTACATAATTTGACTAATGCCATTGTCATCTTCGACGAAGTACAATCTGTACCTATCAAGCATATTCCTTTATTTAATAGCGCCGTGAACTTTCTACATTACTTTGGTAAGAGCAGTATTATCTTGTGCACAGCAACGCAGCCATCGCTCACAGCAACAGCATATCCACTACTGATGGATGTAGATGCTGAAATGGTGAGGGATTTGCCTGATGTTGTGAAAGCGTTTCAACGTGTCTCGATCAAAAGTAAAGTGAAGACGCAAGGTTGGAATGCAAACGAAATTTGCGACTTTGCGTTAGATGAATTGGAAAATAAGCAATCATTACTTATTATTTTAAATACAAAAAAGGCAGTTCTAAATGTGTATCATGAGTTGAAGGAATCATCAGGATACAGCGTATATCATTTAAGCACATCGATGTGCCCGCAGCATCGTAAGGATATTCTACAGGAAGTAAAGAAGAAGCTTAAGTCAGGCGATGAGAAAGTGATCTGCGTAAGTACGCAACTCATTGAGGCGGGAGTAGATATTAGCTTTGAATGTGTGATTCGCTCACTTGCTGGATTAGATTCGATTGCCCAAGCGGCAGGTCGCTGTAATCGTAACGGTGAGTATGCCAATGGATTTGTATATATTATACGTGCCCATGACGAAGAGCTGTCTAAATTGCCTGAAATTGCACTTGGCCAAAAGGTGACGGAACAAGATGTCCTAACTCGAAGTGAATTAGCTGAAGATCTGCTTAGTCCAGCAGCGATTCAGACTTATTTTGACTTCTATTTAACGAAGGCAGCACGAGAAATCCGAATGATAGATTTTAAGCTTAATATTCCTCTCATTGAATTGATTGATCAGAGCAAGAAGTATTTCGAAGCTGTACCACAGGGAAGTCCGAGGACGTCAGTGCGATCAATGTATAAGACGCTTGAATCTCGTTTCGAAGTGATTGAAGCCCCGACGACAGGGATATTAGTTCCATATCATGCTGAAGGCCGGGATTTAATAGCAGACTTGAATGAGGAGATCCGTGATTACGATCAACTGAATCTATTGTTAAAAAAAGCTCAGCTATATAGTGTCAATGTGTACAGTCATACGTTACGTCAGTTAGTTAAAGAAGATTTGATCTTTCCACTTCATACGGAGGGGGTATATGCGCTTAAGGACGGCGGTTATCACAAAGAATTCGGTCTGTCCCTTACTGGAGAAGGAGAACTGAGTCAATCTATCTTTTGAAGGAGGTGAGAAAACATGCGAAATAGTATTGAATTTATTGTCCATGGTAAATACGCTCTGTTTACAGATCCCGTTACCAAAATTGGCGGAGAGAAGTTCACCTATCAAATTCCAACATACCAAGCGCTGAAAGGGATTGTTGAATCCATCTACTGGAAACCTACTATAATTTGGTATATAGATGAAGTTAAAGTCATGAATGCAATCCAAACGGAAGTGAAGGGCTTACGGCCGACGAAACATCATGAATCGTCCAATGAGCTAGCTTATTATACTTATTTACGCAACCCATCCTATCAAGTTCGCGCTCACTTTGAGTTCAATGAGCATCGTCCTGACCTTGAACATGATCGGAATGAGAATAAACATCATAACGTCGCGAAGCGTTCAGTTGAACGAGGGGGACGGCGAGATATTTATCTTGGAAGTCGAGAGTGTCAAGGTTATGTTGAAGCTTGTGAATTCGGAAGCGGTGAGAGTTACTACGATAAATATGGGGAGATTAATTTCGGTTCCATGTTCCATGGATTTAACTACCCGGATGAGACTGGCAGAAAAGAATTAGAAGCACGGATTTGTATTCCTGTGATGAAGAACGGGATTATCCAATTCGACAGACCTGAAGATTGCCTTACTGTGCGTTCGATTAAAGAGCAGGAGTTGAAGGCATTCATGCTAGGTACGAATCTGAAATCTGTGGAGGAAGAGTATTCCGAAATGTTCCAAGGGGAGGTGAATAAATGAGCTGGATGAAGCGCTTGTATGATGTGTACGACAATAATGTCAAAGAAGTGGGAGAGTTTAAATCACGGGGAGAAGGTCAACGCTTCACGTTGTTGCCAATCTCTCATGTAACTCAAAGTGCACAAATTGAAGTGACATTAGATCGTGAGGGTAACTTTTTTGATGCAAAGGTTGTGCAAAAAGAGGAGGCTCGAACTATTGTACCGGCAACGTTAAACTCTGCTAATCGCGCAGGAGCAAAGGTAGCTGGACACTTCCTACATGATAAGTTGTTTTATGTAGCAGCAGATTATATGAAGTATGGTGGAGCGCAGAAACGTGCAGATAATTACCCACAATATATCGCCCAGATGGAAGATTGGGCAACGAGCGAATTCAGTCATCCGAAGGTTGAACTAATATACAACTACGTCAAGAAAGGCAATGTTATCCGCGATCTTGTGGAAGCGAAGGTGTTGTTTGTAGATGAGAATGGCAAGTTAATCGAAAAATGGACAAGCAGCGATGCTACGAAATATGGGATGGAGAAACCTGATATTTATAAAGTCGTAACGGGGGATAGCAGTGAGTCACTTGTGCGCTTTAATCTGTTAAGAGAACAGTCGACTGATCTTCCTGTATGGGAAGATAAAGAACTCTTTCAAATATTTCAGAACTACCTTGCTCATACAATGGACGGAACTGAGGCCAAAGGTCTCTGTTATATTAGCGGTGAGATTGTAACATTATCAGAACAGCATGGATCTCGCTTGCGTAATGCGGGGGATATGTCCAAGTTAATCTCATCTAATGATGACAAAGGGTTTACATATCGCGGTCGTTTCGATAAACCCAGTCAAGCTGTGCAGATCGGATATGATGTATCTCAAAAGGCACATAGTGCATTAAGATGGCTCATTCAACGGCAAGGATATCGTGCGGATACCCGGAATTTCATTACATTTGGGGTTGAAAATCCTGCGGTAGTTCAACCATTCCAGGGAACATGGGATGTAGTAAAGAACTCGAATGAATCAGACGAATTAGACGCATTAGACGCATCAGACGTATCAGAGGAATTGGACGAATTGGAGCTCGAACTGGAACGTGATCTGTTATCTAACGATGAGACTGAACGAGATTATACGAATCTTGTCATTGCAGAACAAGTCCAGGAAGCGTTCAAGGGAATGAAACACAACTTCGAAATCGAAGGCGTTAAGCAAATTGTTGTGATGGCTGTCGATGCTGCGACAACCGGAAGATTGGCTATCGTTTATTACCAAGAGCTGGATAGTGCGTTATTTCTAGATGAATTATCTTATTGGCATCGTACGTGCAAGTGGTATCAGATTTATTATGATGCGGCTAACAAAAAAATAGTAGATTACGTCGGAACACCTTCAACTTATCATATTGTTGAGGCGGTCTACGGTGAGAGAGCAGATCCTAGAATAAAAAAGGAATTGTTTACGCGGTTACTACCTTGCATTGTAGACCATGCGGCGATACCTAAAGATATCGTTAGAACGATTTTTAACCGAGTGAAGAATCCGCTGAGCTTCAAGGATGACTTATTAAGCCGGACAGGTGAATGGCAAAGAACATTGAATATTGCTTGTGCATTGATCCGCAAACAATATGAAAAGGAGGACATCAGTATGACGTTAGAAATTGACAATCCGTCGCGTGATTATTTATTTGGAAGATTGCTAGGTGTGGCCGAAGTGCTAGAGCGTAAAGAACTTAACCGTCGAGGTGAAAAACGTGCAACCAATGCGACGCGCTATTTCAACGCATTCTCACAGCGTCCTGCTCGCACATGGATGACGATTCGTAAACAACTTCATCCATATCAAGTCCGTCAAGGTGAGAATATTTCATATTATAATAAGTTGATTCGAGAGATTGAAGCGCTTATTCAAGTTGATGATATGAATAATGAGGCTTTAGGACCGTTGTTCTTACTCGGATACAGTAGCCAAGTGAAGGATCTTTACACTAAAAAAGAACAGAAAGAGGAGAATATTGATGACAACAATTCAGAATAAAATCGACTTCGCTATTGTATTTACAGTAGATAAAGCTAACCCCAACGGAGATCCTTTGAATGGTAATCGTCCGCGTCAAGATTATGATGGACATGGAGAAGTATCTGACGTAGCGATTAAGAGAAAACTTCGCAATCGATTACAAGATGCAGGGGAATCTATCTTAGTACAGTCAGATGAACGTCGTGCGGATGGATATCGTAGTATCTATGACCGTGTGTCAGGCAATGAAGATGTAGCGCCGTATTTTGCGAAGAATAACAAAGCAGCGAATAAAGAGGAATTAGTTGAAATGTTTGCTAGCAAGGCATGGTATGATGTTCGCGCATTCGGGCAAGTATTCGCTTTTAAAGGAACGGATGTTTCAGTAGGAGTAAGAGGTCCTGTTTCGATTCATGCAGCGACGAGCATTAGCCCAGTTGAAATTACGAGTATGCAAATTACGAAGAGTGTTAACTCTACGACAAATGAGAAGGACCCAAGTAAGAAAACGTCTGATACTATGGGAATGAAGCATCGCGTTGATTTCGGAGTATATCTATTCTGCGGTAGTATCAATCCACAATTAGCTGAGAGAACGGGATTCTCCGATGAAGATAGTGAGAAGTTGAAACAGGCATTTATTACATTATTCGCAAATGATTCTTCATCAGCAAGACCAGACGGTAGTATGGAAGTGAATAAAGTATTCTGGTGGGAACACAATTCGAAATTAGGTCAATTTTCATCGGCCAAAGTACATCGTTCTATTAAAATAAAGTTAAATGCTGACGATAAAATTCCAAATTCAATAGATGACTATACGATCACAGTAGAGCAACTAGAGGGTTTACCTGTGAAAGAATATGACGGACTATGATGCATCTGAGTTTCTCTTATTGTCAGGGATTCAGCATTTCGAATTCTGTGAAAGACAATGGGCGCTAATCCATATTGAACAAGAATGGGAAGAGAATGTTCTAACGATTGAAGGGAGCCATCTACATGAGAAAGCGGATGACCCTTTTATTAGAGAAAAGCGTAAAGATGTATTATATGTGCGCGGGCTTCCCGTGCACTCTTCTAAATTAGGACTTACAGGGATTTGTGATGTCGTTGAATTTCATAAAGACCCCAATGGCGTACCGTTACAGAATGAAGAAGGATCATACTTACCCGTACCTGTTGAATATAAAAGAGGTCGACCGAAAAAAGATCAGTCTGATATTTCGCAGCTCGTGGCACAGGCGATATGTTTAGAGGATATGCTATATTGCAAGGTTCCTCGCGGTGAACTCTTTTATCATGAGACTCGGCGGCGGGTAGAAGTGGAGATAACAGAAGATCTGAAGAATAATGTAAGAAAGATAGCACAACGTATGCATGAATATTATGCGAGACGGCATACCCCTCGTGTGAAAACAGGAGAACACTGTCAAAGTTGCTCCTTACGTCATATTTGCTTGCCAGAGTTACTGACGAAGGAATCTGTCGCACGTTATATGAAAAGGATGTTGGCAGAATGAGAAGGCTGTTAAATACGATATATGTGACAACGCCAGATGCTTATCTTGCTTTAAAAGGTGAGAACGTATTGATCATCAAAGATGATGAAACGATTGGTCGAGTACCTCTACATAATTTGGAAGCCATTTGTACATTTGGACATCAAGGGGCAAGTCCTGCGCTTATGGCTGCTTGTGTAGAACAGAATATTGCTATCGTCTTTCTAACGAGTAACGGTCGATTTCGTGCAAGAGTCATCGGGCCGTCTAACGGAAATGTCGTCTTAAGGAAAACGCAATATAGAATTTCAGATGATGAGCAGAAAAGCGCGCATATTGCCAGGCATTTTCTAGTTGGAAAGTTGTACAATGCGAAATGGACTTTAGAGCGAATGACAAGAGATCATGCTTTGCGGATTGATGTTGAGAAATTCAAAAGGGTATCCGCACATTTAACAGAGTCAATGAAACAATTAATGACTATTGATGATTTGGAAGTGTTACGGGGTGTCGAAGGAAATGCAGCAAGCGCATATTTTTCTTTATTGGACGATATGATTCTACAGCAGAAGCAGGATTTTTTCTTCAAAGGTAGAAATAGAAGACCACCATTGGATAATGTGAATGCCCTATTATCATTTGCTTATTCCTTACTATCTACTGAGGTTGGAGCCGCATTGGAAGGCGTCGGATTAGACGCTTATGTTGGTTTTCTACATCGAGATCGTCCAGGCAGAATGTCACTCGCGCTTGATATGATGGAAGAATTGAGAAGTGTGTATGCAGACAGATTCGTGCTATCGTTAATTAATTTGAAACAAGTACAAGCATCTGATTTTCTGAAAAAAGAAAGTGGTGCCGTACTTATGACGGACGATGCGCGTAAAAAGATATTACAACTGTGGAAAGACAAAAAGGAAGAGAAGATTACACATCCATTTCTAAAGGAAAAAATCTCTTGGGGACTTGTTCCGCATGCTCAAGCTCTTCTGTTAGCTCGTTTCATTAGAGGAGATATTGATGCATACCCGCCATTTTTATGGAAGTAGGTGAACGGCCATTCTAGTATTGATTACGTATGATGTCAGCACGATATCCGATGGTGGAACAAGAAGACTGAGGGTAGTCGCTAAGAAATGTGAGGACTATGGGGTACGTGTACAAAATTCAGTCTTCGAATGCATTGTTGACGCAACACAATTAAAAAAGCTAGAAATAGAATTAGAAGAATTAATTGATCCAACGGTCGATAGTTTAAGGTTTTATATACTAGGAAATAACCATAAACGTAAGGTCAATCATATCGGCGCCAAGCCGAGCTTAGACGTTGAAGGACCATTGATTTTCTAGTGCGAACCATGAATTCCCTGGGGGGTTCGCACCAGAAAAGACCAAAAAATAGCCCTTATTTGGAAAATATTATAACTAAATGCAAAAGGTGAAAAGGTATACTCACTAATTTTTACTGTAAAACAGTTAAAAACCCACTTTTTCCATCACTTTTTCGCAGTCGCACTCTGTATGGAGTGCGTGGATTGAAATGACTTACGATCTTGATACTAGTCTGCTTCCGTTTCGTCGCACTCTGTATGGAGTGCGTGGATTGAAATATTATGAGACCTCCAGTATAAAGTTATCCTCCAGTCGCACTCTGTATGGAGTGCGTGGATTGAAATATATAAAGTGTAAATGCACGACTATCATCTTTTGTCGCACTCTGTATGGAGTGCGTGGATTGAAATGGTATGATATTGGACTTAATATTAGTGACTGGTGCAGTCGCACTCTGTATGGAGTGCGTGGATTGAAATCCAAACAACCAACCCCAAGTGGAGACGCAGGAAAAGAGTCGCACTCTGTATGGAGTGCGTGGATTGAAATATCGCTTGCTCAACAGAATATTAATGTCGCAGTAGTCGCACTCTGTATGGAGTGCGTGGATTGAAATCCAGAATTTTGCGGACGACTCATGCACCAATACCGTCGCACTCTGTATGGAGTGCGTGGATTGAAATCACTACCACATTATAATTATTTCGTGCGGTAGGTGTCGCACTCTGTATGGAGTGCGTGGATTGAAATTGATTTCTCTTTGTTCTTGTGCTTGTAATGAAAGTCGCACTCTGTATGGAGTGCGTGGATTGAAATCCCTTGCGTGGGGCGTTTGAATTTGACGATTACACCGTCGCACTCTGTATGGAGTGCGTGGATTGAAATTCCACTTCCGCAAGATGTGCTGTCTCTTGTAAATGTCGCACTCTGTATGGAGTGCGTGGATTGAAATTTTCCACTCTTAATATCAACCACACACCCGATATCGTCGCACTCTGTATGGAGTGCGTGGATTGAAATTTCCTGGGTTTCTGTTACTAATTCTTCCTCTTCCGTCGCACTCTGTATGGAGTGCGTGGATTGAAATTGTTAACGATTTTCACGCCAGGCATCACCTGCAGCACGTCGCACTCTGTATGGAGTGCGTGGATTGAAATAGGAATTGAACCTACATGTTTGTCCTCTATAAGCGTCGCACTCTGTATGGAGTGCGTGGATTGAAATTTTGCGGGGGTTGTGTCAGGATTATTAAGATTCAGTCGCACTCTGTATGGAGTGCGTGGATTGAAATATTGTATATTGGTAAATATCAACAGGTGTATCAAGTCGCACTCTGTATGGAGTGCGTGGATTGAAATCATATCTGTACTTCTGTTGCTCCTGTCGGTACAGTCGCACTCTGTATGGAGTGCGTGGATTGAAATCCTTTGATCAAATGAAAGATCCGAATACGAACAGGTCGCACTCTGTATGGAGTGCGTGGATTGAAATGAGCAATACGGAACTGGATCACACGACGATCTCCCGGTCGCACTCTGTATGGAATGCGTGGATTGAAATGGTTGGCTCAGCAGGCGTGACTGGTTCAGGTTTGTCGCACTCTGTATGGAGTGCGTGGATTGAAATTCTGAATCTTGATTATAGTAATCATCGCGGTATGTCGCACTCTGTATGGAGTGCGTGGATTGAAATTATATAAACGATGTGCCAGCTAAGGCTAAAGAATGTCGCACTCTATATTAGTCGTGGATTGAAATAGAACAACATGCAGGAAGATGCACGCAATATTAGTCGCACTCTATGTGAATACGTAGAAATTTAATTAATGCTAGTGGCACAGCTTAAAGCAAAGGAATTATCTAAACAGGATGAAGTAGCAAATTGCTGCTTCATCCTGTTTCCATTTAGCCGTTATAGAGTATAAGGTGAATCGTACCCTAAGTAACAGCATCTTTTGTGCAGTAATCGGCTTTCGAACAGGACCTTAGTCTGGTTTCGGGATTTTAAATGCATGGTATAATCAATTTTGTATTATTATTCCATTGATATAAAATTGTGTTAACAAGGAGATGGTGAAATGTATATGAAAAAAACAGCTACTTTCGTTCTCGCGCTGACTTTAGTGCTGGGAATCCCGTCAGTTGTATCAGCAGGTACTGAATTAGCGAAAGTATCGGGGACAGAAATTCAATCCCTCAATTCTCAAGAGATGGAAACATTCCTGGATCGCTTTTTTTCAAGTGATGCTGTTCAGAACCATTCGGACGCCATCGTTGTATCCGTTGTGAAAGACGGAAATGTGTTGGCTGAGAGAGGATACGGTGTCACCGACAGGACGTCTAGGAATGCGATTGATTCAGCAAATACGACGTTTCGTGTTGGTTCTGTCTCCAAAGTATTTACGGTTATTGCACTCTTGCAATTAGTCGATCAAGGCAAGATCTCGCTAAATGACAATATTGAAAAGTACCTCGGGGGCTATGAGCTGAACAATCCGTTCAACAAGCAGGTGACGGTCGAAATGCTTCTTACACATTCCACGGGATTCGAAGTCCGGGATCCAACGGAGGCTAACATACTGTTTGATACAACTCAAAAGCCAATTACGTTAAAAGAATCAATTTTTTCAGTTTTTCCACCTGTTGTTAGGGAACCAGGAACCTCGTATATGTATGACAACTTTGCCTCAGGACTTGTGGGATATATCGTTCAGGAAGTAAGTGGAGAACCCTTTAACGATTACATGACTAAGCATGTGTTCGCACCACTTGGCATGACATCCAGCGGATTTGATATGACGAAGGAGCTGGTTGACAGGTTGCCGATTGCCTACGATATATCCGGCAATAAGTTACCAGACTATAAACTATCGCCGGATGTTCTTCCGGAAGGCAGTATGATCACGACCGCCGAGGATATGTCTCGATTTATGATTGCTTTCTTGAACGATGCCAAGGCTCCTAACGGCAAAGCTATTCTGTCGCAGACTTCATTACAAGCTATGGAGACGTATCACTTATCGATTAATACCGATGTGCCCGATATGACCTATGGATTCGAAGCGCCCATGCTGACTGATTCGAACGGACGCCATATCATAGCAAAAGGTGGGAGTATTCCGGGATTCGAATCGTATCTGTTTATGATTCCCGACCAGAATACGGGAGTGTTTGTTACTATTACCTCGGAATCAGGACTAACTCTTAGACTATTCAGCGAGTTTATGAACCAATTCTATCCTGGAGAATCGAAGTTCGGAGAGGCAGGATTCAAAGCTCAGTCCCAGTTGGAGTTAAAGAAATTTGAGGGAATTTATTCAGATCTTCGTATTTCTAGAATGTTAACGTCCATTCAGACCAACGAGGACGGAACCCTTACGAGTGGCAACAATGCTGGTGTGAGAGTGAAGCTGAAGCAGGTGGGGGAGCTGCTGTTCGTTGATGAAGCAGGCATTCCAATGGCGTTCAAGGTCGATGATAAAGGAAACATCGTCTATGTCAAATATAGCAATCCTGGTAGCTATGCGGCAAAGATACCCGCAGCTCTAGGGTTTGCAGATGTACCAAACGACCATCCTTTTGCACGCTATATTTATGGTCTGCAGTCGTTAGGCTTCATTGCAGGAGATCCGTCGAAACCGTTTGGCGTGGAAGAGAAGGTGACGAGGGAGGCGTTCGTTAACGAGATTGTGCGAATTTTCAATATTCCGCCTTCGAGCAGTAAGCCTGTTTTTGTGGATATCGAGGATTCTCCGTATAAAACTGGGATTCAGGCAGCATTCGAAATGGGAATATTGTCTGGCACGGGTAAGGAAAACTTTGAGCCGAAACGCTTAATCAAGCGAGAGGAAGCGGCTATGATTATCAACAAGTTGCTCCAAATCTCAGGGTATCGGAATGTGGAGAGTAAGACTACACTGGCACCTGGAACTTCAAAATGGGCGGAGGAGTCCGTCAAATTATTGATCGATTTGAAAATACATGGTCCCGAAGTTAAAGTGACGGACGGTACCATCGACTACAATTCAAAAGACGAGTTAAATAACCAGGAAATGGCGGCCATGATGTACTTACTACTACTTCCAGGGAAGTCGTTGCTACAATAAATATAATGAGATAATTTACTGATTTTATTGTCGATGGAGTACAAGAAAATAAACACAAATATATAGTGAATGGTTTATTTAAGTTTGCTTCAAATCATACTTATATTGCTACAACCATGATAATGGCAATAATTACGGCCATTATCATGGTTGTATTTACGTAAATTACGAAACAAACTATTGGCAATTACTTAGAAAAGTAATCGGTATGGGCAAGAAGCAATGGGTTTTAACAAAGAATGATCCGCCCGATTCAAAGAGCTGTATCCTGATATTTCCCTTCTCTTTCAAGCTTCCGTCGCATCTGCTGCCGGTACTCTGTGGGTTGCATGTTCATGACATCGCGAAATGCCCGTGTAAAACTTTTGTAGCTTTCATACCCTACCATAGCAGCTACCTCGACGATTTTATGATCGGTCTCGGCCAGCAACCGCCGGGCTTTATCCAGGCGGACATCGCGCAGGTATTCAGCAAATCCTTTACCGATATTTTTCTTGAATAGGTTTGAAAAATAGGCATAATTTAGCGACACGTGGTTAGATACCATCGCCAAGTCTAGCGGTTTATGATAACTTTCGTGTATAAAACGGACAGCTTCATTTAAGTCCTGCGTGTTGCGGTAGCTGCACTTATACTCATTATAAAACTGGTTCAGTCGAAGTAGCTGTTGTTGCAACGCCTGAAGGTAATCACGGATGCCCGGATAATGAAATAGATTACGCAAACATTCTATATCCAACGTTTCCTCCCCCATGTAGGGGCGGATAACACGCTCATATTCTTCCAGCATCTGCACAATGGCGCGGCACAGCTGCTGAGTGTATCGGATGTGATAGCGTTGCAGCACATCTTTGTTGAAGATCAAGGAAATTTCCTGAATAATTTTACCGCTATTATGGGCGCCGATTAAATGGAACAGGGCATATAGCTTCTCATAGGGAAGTTCCCATTGCTGCTCCAGCCGCTCAATATGCGTTGGCAAGATGCAACGCTTATCTGGAAACAGGTAACTGTGTCGGTATAGTTCGGACACTTGTGTGTAGCTGTCGGGTAGCGCCTTCAAACCTTGCTGCGGGCCAGTCATCGCAGTGATGGCATCACTCTGTCCAAGCTTGAGTGCGGCAGGTAAAGCACCCGCATCTGCGGCCGCATCAATCGCGAGTATCAGGTACGGGCTGTGTTGCAGGCAGATACAACCCTGTCTGCCATATACGCGGTAGGCAATGGATTCTATAGTATGGGCACTGTTGGCCCCCGGTTGGTTAATCCATAATTCCTCTCGTAGCAGGCAAAGGCGGTAGTTGTGCCAAAGTTCTGGATTTAGCTGCTGGGTCTGGAGGATCCACGCCTCATCACTCACCGCACCCTGCATAAACATGCGCAATTCTTTACGGTCTGTCTCCTGGGCGCGACGGGATATATGTTCCATATTGCGTGACAGTGCCTGCCGTGTTGTTATCTCCTGCGATAGATGCTCAATAGCTGTTTGCAGATCATCTCGCTTCACAGGTTTAAGTAGGTATCCCTTTGCCCCAAGCTCAATGGCTTTTTGAGCATAGGCGAAATCGCTATAGCCGCTGATAATCAGGTAATCCACCTTGATACACTCTTCTTTGGTCTGTGCCATTAACGCCAATCCATCCATATCCGGCATCATGATATCGGTAATCACCAGTTCGACGCTATGCTGACGTAATATTGGTAACGCCTCAATCCCGTTCGCAGCAGAGTAAATATTGTCAAGCTGTAGAGGGAATTGGCGCAGCATGGCCTGCAGGCCATCGCGTATGTGCTTTTGATCATCCACAATCAGAATATTGATCATACTCTACCACCCTCCAAGATTCACATTTTCCCAAGGCAAGCGTAAGGTTACACAGGTATAAACGCCCTGCACACTGTCAATCCAAAGACCACGGCCCTTGCCATAATGAAGTTGCAGGCGCTTATGTACGTTTTCCAAGCCCAGCCCGTTCTTGCTTGTGACGATTGGAGTATCGGAGTCGCCCCGCAGCACAGCTTGCAAACTGTCTAGCATCTCTGGGTCGACACCTGCGCCATCATCACGTATCTTGATTAGCAGCAGGCTGTCATTCTCCACCTCTACAGTAATTTGGATGATTACACTGCCGCCTGAGGGCGCCGCGTGATGAACGGCATTTTCAACAATGGGCTGCATGCACATTTTAGGAATAGCATAGCGAAGCATCTCCTGGGGGAGATCCGCTGTCAAAACAATACTGCCACCTTCCATAAAGTTAATGAATTGAATATAGCTTTGTATGTTGGCAAGCTCCTCGCTGAGGGCAACGGTATCGCTGCGCCACTGCATGCTGTAGCGCAACTGCGAGCCTAACGATACCAGTGCATCGGCAATAGCTGGCTGACGCTGCACCTCTGCCAGCATACGGATGGATTCCAACGCGTTATATAAAAAGTGTGAATTGATCTGTGAATGTAGCGAGTGTAGCTGCGCATTTTTGGCAATCAACTGTTTATCCACCACCTGCGTCATCAGGCGTTTGATTTCATCAAGCATTTTGTTGTAGTTGACGGCTACCTCATCGATTTCATCACCAGTTTCGTTTAGATCGAGACCGGTATCAATTTTCGCATCCAGTTGGCCTTTTCGTACCTGGCGCATAGAAGATAGCACGCTATCCAACCGGCGGAAAATGCGCCGTGTCGTATGTGATACAAGCAGCAAGATCAGTAACATCACGCACAATATAATCGCTACCACAGAGATATACCAGTTGCGCGGACCCTCCATCAGTGCCTCATGTGAGGCAATATCCACCACATAAGAATTCAGCGGGGCGATGTAACGGTAGAGTGCGTAATAAGTATAGTCTCCTACCTTGACCTTAATGGGCACTTTTTGCTCTAGTGCATCCAACTGCCGATAAATACTTCCGAGGATTTCGTTCAGCTCCTCACCCGCATTTTGAGAAAATACATGCTGTGGATTGTATACATACCGAGAAGGATTACTTTCTTCCATCACAACAGAAAAGAAATCTCCTTCGGTCTCCTCCAACAGGTCGCTGAAAAACAGGCTGTGTTGGGTGCGAATTTCCATAATGGTGGGTAGTTTGTGCTGCTGGCCCTGAAGGCGTACAAGCCGGTAGTAGGATAGTGTATGCTCACCATCCTTATAAGCAAATAGACGGTATGCCGAGCCACCTTCATCCCGAAGCGTTAGCCAGTAATCCTGCGGCTGAAACTTGTCATAATGGTAGATTTCGGGCCAAATTTCATACAGATTCGGGTTATCGACGTAAAAGCTGAGCTCGCTTATCATATCGTAGCTTTGGATGATATTATGCATCTGCTCAAATTGATTTTTTCTAAATTTAACGAGACGCAGACCATCCCCGCGCATATTCGAGTGAATAAAATCCACAAATGAGTTTTGAGTCAGCGCGGTAGAGGAAGCGCTTTCAAGTATATCCATTCTGCTACGCAGCTGGTCGTTCAGCCGTGAGACATGGCTGCTGCCGGTTGCCATAGCGTCCTTGTATAGCTGGGTTTCCTGCGTGCGGATAAATAAAAAGGATACCAGAATGGCAGGGATGGCAATCATCATGCTAAAGGCTAAAAACAACTTCTGAGATATGCGGGAATTGCGGTAAAGCTTTCTCATCTTAGTCAGAAAATATTTCATTTAAATGCCCCCCCCCACTTCTGTAATATACCATATATTACAAATCATCTGGAAGGCATAAAAGCAAGGAATACCGTCCACCATTTCGGTGGACGGCAGCAATTATGATATGGGTATTGTTACTCCGCCATTTTGGCTTTTCGCATATCCAGTTCGGATTGGCGGTATTCCATCACTTTGTCAAAGCCGTAACTCTCGCGGCGGGCAAGGAAATTCTCAAAGACTTTATCAAAGGCTGCGTCATCTTTGGCGGTAATCAGTTCAGGTAGTACTTCTTCCCAATTTTGAGAGATACGTGACCAGGTTACCGCTACATCTGAATCGCCAAGTGGATCTAAGCCCTTGTAGATGCCGCTATCAATATCGGCCTGCCCATTGGCAAAGTCCTCCATTTGTTTAATGACAGGAGCTTTCTCCGGTCTCCATTGATTGACGATTACAGGGTTACGCATCATCCAGTAGGTATCTAGGATTCCGTATTGCTTTTCCATCTTCTCAATATCGGTTTCGAGTAATTCTACCATTTCAGTCTTCAACTGCGGCTTGCCATTCGTCATTTCCCACGTTTCGCCTTCCTTACCAAGGAATAGATCCCTTTGGCCTTCTTCGCTGGTCAGATAGGTCAAAAAGCGGATGGCTCGTTCAGGGTTTTTGGTGGATTTGCTAATCATGGTAACCATCCAACCATCCATGTTGCCTGGGAACAGTTTGGCGCTATCACCATTACTGTTCTGTGGCCCATCCACTGCGATGTAATAAGAATCCGGGTTTTCACTTGCGGCCAGCATAGGGTTGACAGCGGTCATACCCGTCCACTCGCGAATCATCATGAAATAACGGGCGTTATTCGTTTTTTCCTCTACCTGCGTATCAGAATCCACTAGAAAATCCACATTAATTAGCCCGCGCTCGTAAGCAGTGCGGAAGGTTTTCAACCAGGTGATATAATCCGGATCGGTAATACGGTCGTATACTTTGCCGTCCTTTTCATGCGGAACAGCCAGTAGGTTTTGCAGGTAATCGGTCATCCCGTAAGGAACATTCCCCTGTGCTAAGAAGGGGCTGATGGGCTGGCCTTTGTACTCGGAATACTTATCCTTTAGCAGTTGAAGTGCGCCAAGAAAGCCCTCCGGGGTGCTTAAGTCCGGTCTGCCCATATCCTCGTACAGATCTTTTCGTAGCAAAAAGGTTTGGTTGGCGGCCGTCATGCCGGTTTCATGCATCAGGTTGGGGCTGTATGAATCATTCGGGACACCATAAGTATTGCCATTTTCTTGACGATACCACTTCAGTGTACCGTCGCCCGCCACCTTGAAGAAGTAGGGATCATACTGTTCTGCCAATTCATTTAAGGCATACACATGGTCACCTTCCCATAGTTTTTTGACAGCAGTTTCCCATGAGCCCATCGAAATCAAGTCTGGTAGCTTGCCAGAGGTCATCATTAGGGTAATATGCTCATTCGCTTCGCCGGAGGGTACTTCAAATTTGACATTAACACCTGTCTTTTCCGTTATATATTTGGAGGTAAAGCTTTCCCCCCAGGTGTGGGCATACCAGTTTGCGCCTACAAACCAGGTTAAATCTACAGGGCTGGTATCCAGCTGCCATGCAGGTTCATCGGGGTTCGGCGTTGACTCGCCCTGCGGCTGTTGCGTACTATCCGTAGGCTGTGAGGTAGGTGTATTTTCACTATTCTCAGAATTGGTACAAGCGGCCATGCTTAGCGTCAGGATTACTGCCAGAACTATGGTCATGCCTAGCTTGATGAGGTTGCGCTTCATTACATGATCATCCTTTCTTTGCTACTGCTGTATTTTTTGTATATAGGTCTCATACGCCTCTCTAAACGATGGCATAAAGAAACGTATGATACTTACCCTTTAATGGCACCAATCATCACGCCTTTGACCAGATAACGCTGAATAAAAGGATAGACTAGCAGAATAGGGATCGTGGCCACCATCATGGATGCAAACTTAATGGAGCTACCAGGGAGCCTTGCACCGAATTGTGCCATGGCTTGCTGCTGCATGAAAGACATGGAGTTCTCAGCAATGATTTTGTACAGCATGGTTTGCAGCGGTAGCTGGTCCTGAGAGTGGATGTAAATCACGCCCTGGTAATAATCATTCCAATGATAGACGGCTGAAAAAAGCGCTATGGTGGCAATTACGGCCATGCTGTTGGGTAATACGATTCTGAACAGGACGCCATAATCTGATGCGCCATCTACCTTCGCAGATTCCTCTAGGCTGTCGGGGATGGTACGAAAGAAGCTCATAAAAATGATCATATTAAAAAAAGTGTACATGGCAGGAATGATGAATACCCAAAAATTATCGTACAGGCCCAACTTCGTCATCAAGATAAACGAGGGAATCAGCCCGCCTGAGAACAGCATCGTAATCAAGGCGATTTTGAGATATAGCTTACGGCCAATCAGATTGGATTTGCTCATTCCGTAAGCCACAATGGCGGTAAACAATACATGCACAACTGTCCCTATCACCGTACGCAGAGTGGTGATGTAAAATCCGTGCATCAGACTTTTATCATTGAACACAACACTGTAACTAGCTAGCGATATTTCCTTTGGTAACCAATTGACCGTACCCAGCATGGCATGCTCCGGTGCATTAAGGGAGTTTACGAATACAAACCACATTGGGTACAACGTTATGAAGCAAACAGCCAGCATCAGTAGAGTGTTGCAAATCTCAAATATTCCGATGCGCCGAAACCTTCTGCGTTTTTCCATGTGTCAGCCTTCCTCCTTTTATCAAAAAATGCTATCGCCCGTAAGTTTCTTGGATGCGTAATTGGCCAAAAATAACAGCCCTAGTGCCACAATGGAGCGAGCAAACAGAACGGCCGTTGAGAAGGAATGGCGCCCAGATACCAAGCCCATGTTATAGATATATAAATCCAGGCTCTCAGCCATTTTAATATTCATGTTGTTCTCCAACATAAAGATCTGCTCAAAGTTGCTGCCTAACATCCCGCTGACAGCGAGGATAAACAAAATGGCAATGGTCGGACGAATGCACTGAATGGTGATATGCCACATTCGCTGCCAGCGGTTTGCGCCATCCAACTCCGCCGCTTCGTATAGCGCCGGGTCAATGCCGGATATTGCAGCTATGTAGATGATGGCACTCCAACCGGCTTCTTTCAGCGTATCGGAGAAATAGGTAATCCACCAAAAGTACTTAGCGTCGCTAATAAACAGGATTTCGCGCTCCTGGAGCCCAAGTGCCATCATCAGTTGATTGATCACACCACCCTCGCCCAACCAGTTGAGCATGATGCCTCCAAAAATTGTCCAGGCAATAAAGTGCGGCAGGTACGAAATGCTTTGTACAGTGCGTTTAAAGCGAAAATTTCGAATTTCATTAAGCAGTAAGGCAAATAAAATAGGAATTGGAAAGCCTAGCACTAGCTTGATGATGCTCATCCCCAGCGTATTGCGGATAGATCGCCAGAAACGGTCATCCGTCATAAAATCCTGAAAGTGTTTCAGCCCTACAAAGGGTGATTCCAGCAGGGGCTTCGCAATGCTGTAGTCCATAAATGAAATGATCAGCCAAAACATGGGGATATAACAAAAGATAATCATCCAGATAATGCCTGGGATTACCATGCTTTGCAATTGCCACTGCCTAAAAAATGTCTTTATTTGTCCTGCCCTGTATTGGAACATATTCTGTGCCTCCTTCCTTTCAATCGTATGAAAATGGGCATAGGAAAAAAAGGCCATGATTTTTGACTCTATCCCATTTTTTTAGATTTGTTTGATTCGGCGTTAAAATTAAGTATGCTGTGATTAAATGAAAGGAGTGTGAACAGGATGAACAAGCTTATATGGGAGCAGGATTTTTTAAATAGCAATACCGATTTGAGCGCATGGAACATTCTCCTTGGTAACGACTTGCTTGATAACAATGGCAATCCTATATGCACGGGCTGGGGCAATGGGGAACAGCAGTTTTATACGGGTCATGCTAATAACCTGTATATCGATGAATCGGGCTTAAACCTATGTGCGCGCCTAGAAAACATCGAAACAGACGGGCGGCACTTTGCATATACCTCGGCCGGTTTGAACACAAAGGACCATCTGTCCTTTTGCTACGGCAAGTTAATCGTACGCGCAAAGCTTCCGGTTGGGCATGGGCTATGGCCTGCCATCTGGCTGCTTCCGCAGCATCAGGCTTACGGTCCTTGGCCTGCCTCCGGTGAGATCGATATCATGGAAGCAAAAGGGCGCCTGCCCCATCAGATATTTGGAACGTTGCACTACGGGAAGGATTGGGACAATAAAGTCACTGATGAGTTCTCCTACCAGTTTGAAAACGGAACAATTAATGAATTTCATGATTATACGTTAGAATGGGATGCCAACTCCATCCGTTGGCTGGTGGATGGATATTGCTTCGCCGAGCGTCGTCTACAGCCGGGCATTATGCCTTTTGACGAACCTTTTTATCTGGTGCTCAACCTTGCCGTGGGCGGTTGGTTTGACAATGTGCCGGTGGATGAAGCTACGCTGCCCGCGATCATGACGGTTTCAGGCATATGGCTGTATCAATAGTTGTATTTGATGAAACAACACCTCCAAATGATCATGTGAGGTGTTGTTTTTTTTGAAGGTTAAAATCGTCTATTATTTTTGTTGCAACCGTTTCCATTGACAGTTAGGATATGAATGAGGTGGATGATTGTGGATAAAAAATGGATGTCGTGTGTGGTTGTATTATTTTTATTTCTAGCGTATGAATTTATTGGATTTGCACATCAATCCGGTAAGATGGGTAGTATCGTTCAGGAATTACATGGTCACCCCGGAAATCTGGGACACCGTTATCATATCGTTCTGATTGAGCAGGAACGTTATCATCCTTACTGGGAAATGGTTGAGAAGGGTGCAGAGAAGGCAGCGGAAAGATATGGGATTGATATTGAATTTACCGGTCCGGTCCGCAACAACATGGATGAGCAGATTAATTTACTGGAAAAAGCGATTGCTGCCCGAGTAGATGCGATTATCGTCCAAGGGTTAAATGGTGAGAGGTTTACCCCAGTCATTGATAAAGCTGTGCAACGTGGAATTCCTGTTGTGACCATCGATACGGATGCTCCGGCTAGCAGAAGGCTGGCTTACGTAGGTACGGATAATGAGGCGGCAGGCGAAAGCTTGGGACGTCTTGTTGTAGAGACTACAGGTGGATCTGGAAAAATAGGTGTCATTATAGGGAGTGAGCTTGCTGAGAATCAGCTGCAACGGCTACAAGGGTTAAAAAACATCGTGGAGCAATATGAAGATCTGACAATTGTGGATGTTCGCAGCTCCAACATTTCACATATGGAAGCGATTCAACAAGCAGCGGAAATGATGCGGATGCACCCAGACATTAATATTATGGTGGGTACTAGTGCAACAGATGCTCTCGGTGTTCTTCAGGCTACGAAGAGTTTGGAACGGGATTTTCCTACGATCATTGGTTTTGATAATCAGGAAGAGACGCTGACCGCCATTCTAAGGGGTGAGATTAAGGCGACTGTAGCACAGCAGCCATTTTTAATGGGTGACACAGCAGTCAGACTACTTCATGAGCATTTTCAAGGAAAAGACTTACGATCTGAATATTATACAGAGGTTATGGTGCTGGATAAGCATAATGCTCAGAAGGGCGGTGGCCTGTGAGTATTCGCAAAAAGCTGTTGATTTGTATTCCGCTACTGGTTCTTTTGATGAGCACGGTTTCCTTTTTCTTGTTCCAAAGCGGTAAGAATGTGCAGGAAAGCTATCATTTAATGATGAATCGTATATTACTATACAAGGAAGTGTCTTATGAGGTTGGGGAGATTATGCGGTCGATGAACCGGTTTATTATGCAGGTTGATGAGGATAGCTCCCCTGAGGTGGAGAAACATTTGAGTGGTGTTCAGCAGCTGCGGCAAGAGCTCGATGTATTGGAAACGATTGGCGGAAGTGACCTGCCACTTGTGAATTACCGTAATATTATTGATACGTTTCTAGAGCAAGTTGAGACTATGATTGGTAAGATCGATGACCAAGATTCTAATACCATGGCAGGGGCATATATTGAAGCGGAGAAAACTGAGCGCTTTATACGTGAGGAAGCTCAGGAATTGGTTGACATTGAGCTTGATCAGTACAAGCCGATTTATCAGGAGATTATGTCCACCACAGACAAATTGAATAAGCTAGGGGCTCAACTGGTCATTACTGTTGCAGTTCTTAGCATTATTCTAGCAGTATGGTTGTCGAGTAGTATAACGGGACCGATCCGACGACTGGTGGCAACTGCCAAGCAAATATCGAAGGGTCGGATGGACACAAAGGCACCAGAAAGTATTAACAATGATGAGATCAGTATCTTGTGCCGAACTTTTAATGGCATGATCGATAATATTCAAAGTTTGATGGCTGATAACATCAAAAGTCTGGAGAAGGACCGTCTTGTCAAAGAGCTTGAACTGAAAATGCTGCAAAGCCAAATTAATCCGCACTTTCTCTTTAATACCCTTAATTCTATTGCCAAGTTGGCTTATATTGAGGGAGCGACGAAGACAAGTGATCTTACAGTATCTGTATCTCGTCTATTGAGGTATAACCTGCAAAAGCTGGATCAGGCGGTGCCGCTGCGTGAAGAGGTCGAACATGTGACAGAATATATCAACATTCAGAGGGCGCGGTTTCGTGACCGGATTTCTTTTGTAATGGAAATTGATGAGAGAGCACTGGATGTAATGGTTCCATGTCTGACACTGCAGCCTATACTGGAAAATGCATTTGTACATGGTATAGAGCAGATGGAGGAAGGCGCAGAGCTAAAACTCACAATTGGATATGTGAATGAAGGTGTGGGTATTGAGATTCGAGATAACGGTGTGGGGATGAGCAGGGATACCGTTATGCTGCTGCTCAAATCTTTCCGAGAGGATACTACTAGTTTTGGTAGGAAGGGCCAATCGACTGGTCTGGGGACACAAAATGTATTCAAAAGACTGCATTTATTTTTCAACGGAGAGCAGAGTATCGAAATCGATAGCGTTGAAGGTGAAGGGACAGCTGTCTTGTTCAAGATTCCCTATCGCGGGGTTAGCACATTACATGGATAAGAAAGGACGATGACTCATGTTCAACTTACTTATTGCAGATGATGAAGCGCTGGAGCGGGAAGGTCTGGAGTTGATGATTAGGCATATTTTGCCTGATACCTTCCACTTTCTTCATGCGGAAAATGGAAGGAAGGCCATTCAGATTGCGGAAGAGGAACGACCTGATTTTATCTTTATGGATATTAAGATGCCTGGCATTCAAGGACTTGAGGCTGTACGTCAAATTTCAACAATTGTTCCTTCAACCAAAATTGTAATGATAACGGCTCACGATTATTTTTCTTACGCGAAGGAGGGGCTGGCTCTTGGAGTCCGGGACTACCTACTTAAACCAGCCAGGCGAGAGGAAGTGCTTCAAGTATTACAGCTGCTGATTTCCGAGAAGGAAGAAGAGAACCGCCTCCGAAATGAGCAACTAGAGCTTCAGGAGAAATTATCGCAGCTGATCCCGCTAGCCGAGAACGAACTCACACTCATACTTATGCTGGAGTCGGTGCAGGAGGTGGAGCTCGAACAGTTGGCTAGTCTGCTAAATTTACAGTGGGTTAAGGGTTATGCAATGGTGTTATCTTTTTCTAGGCAATCTAAAAAGGAGTGGGAGGATTTTCAACTGCTCAAGCGGGAAATTTATGAAGCTGTTAAGCATTTCACGAAGCCCAATCTTTCCACTATCACCGGGCCTTTGGTTGGACATCAGATGGCATTATTTAACCCTCTTCCTCCTGGCAGACCAGGTTATTCCCAGCGTGTTAATTCCTTAGACTGGGGTGAACGTATTAGGTGCTTTATAGAGGGGAGATTCCAGTTGTCCCTTTCGGTAGGGATTGGATCGGTTCGAGAGGGCTGGGACGGAATGAGTCGATCCTACCGGGAAGCAGTTCGTGTGTGCGCAGAGGATAACGAGCTGCTAAATGTACGGCATTATGATGATATGACCCAGAGTTCAGGGCAAACGATGATCTCATTGGATGATGAGAAGAAGCTACTGGATGCTCTGTTGCGGCACAACAAACAGGAGAGTGCGGAGCGATTTGACTCTCTATTTGCGATTTTGGAAGGAACAGTGGCCAGTTCATTTTCTACCTTGCGCGGAGAAGTAATAGGGCTTCTTTTGTTCCTGTGTCGTGGGATTCAATCAGGTGATGGGGCCGATCTGATTACATCTCTGAGTGTAGTAGAGGATAGAGATGCTCTTCGGAAAAGTGCATTATTGTGGATCGATTCCTTCATCGACGGTCTGAGGGAAGAGAGGGAGCAGAGTCGGTCTCTTGTGCTCCAGAGGGCTCTTCTCTATATTGATCAAAAGTATAAAGAAGACATCTCTTTGGAGCAAAGTGCAGAATATGTGAATCTTAGCCCACATTATTTCAGTAAATTATTCAAGCAGCATGTAGGAGAGAATTTTATTGACTTTGTTACCCGGCTTCGTATTAAGGAGGCAAAGTTATTGATTGTGGGAGAACGTCTCAGTCTAAAAGAAA
This sequence comes from Paenibacillus crassostreae, assembly GCF_001857945.1. NCBI lineage: Bacteria > Bacillati > Bacillota > Bacilli > Caryophanales > Paenibacillaceae > Paenibacillus > Paenibacillus crassostreae. The sequence goes on along the minus strand of NZ_CP017770.1, from coordinate 1,200,759 downwards.
TTTGTTACGAGGTAGGTTATAAGGATCCTAATTATTTCAGCAGAGTTTTCAAGAAAGCAACAGGAATTACGCCAAGTGAATACCGGCAGCAATTAGTGAAGAAAAGTCCTTGTTAACCTACAAGGACTTTTTTGTGTTGTATAACCCAATTGTCCTGTGAAAGACTCACAATTGGGTTTCATTACAGGAGGTAGCAATGTAATGCAGATAGAGAGTAAAGAAGTGCTGGCAATGAACACGCCACAGCATTGCGTCCCATGCTAAGCTTTATTTGTAAGCGCAACCAATTATTTTAACTGGTGAAAAGGGGCGATGAAAGAGTGAGAAAATACGGCAAAGTAATTCGTTTAGGGGTAGCTCTATTATTGGCATCATCACTTGCAGGCTGTGGATTGGTCTCCAATGGGGATAATCAAAATAAGGAAAAAACAGCCGCGAAAGACGGAGATAAAATTGTTATTGGAATGTCTATGGACACTTTGAAAGAGGAACGTTGGCAAAAGGATCGCGATATTTTCACTGCTAAAGTAGAAGAGCTTGGAGGCGAAGTGAAGGTTCTTGCGGCTAACGGAGATGATGCTACGCAGATGAGTCAAGCAGAGCAATTAATCTCTCAGGGAGTAGACGTACTCGTAGTTATTGCGCACAATGCTGAAGCAACCGCACCGATTGTAGAGAAAGCACATAAGGAAGGCATCAAGGTTATTGCTTATGATCGACTGATTAACAATGCAGATGTGGACTACTATATCTCTTTTGATAATGTACGTGTAGGAGAATTTCAGGCGACAGCTGTTATCGAACAGGCTCCGAAAGGCAACATCGTTTATATTGGCGGAGCGGATACGGACAATAATGCTCATATGTTCAAGGAAGGCGCAATGAATATTTTGAAGCCACTTGAAGAGAAAGGTGATATCAAGATTGTGTATGATCAATTCTCCAAGGATTGGAAGCCAGAAGAGGCCCTTAAGAATATGGAAAATGCCTTAACTGCGAATAACAATGACGTGCAAGGCGTGGTTGCAGCTAACGATGGTACTGCTGGAGGTTCGATTCAGGCATTAACTGCTCAAGGAATGGCTGGTAAAATTCCAGTGTCCGGACAGGATGCGGATTTAGCTGCTGTGCAACGTATTGCAGAAGGAACACAGTTGATGACCGTGTATAAGCCGATTAATGCGATTGCTACAAAAGCTGCAGAGATGGCTATGGCTGCTGCCAAGGGCGAAGAGATCACTACTGAAAAAACTGTAAATAACGGGAAGATTGATGTCCCTTCCATACTGCTCGATCCCCTTGCGGTTAACAAGGACAATTTGGACGTTCTGATCAAAGATGGCTTCCACAAACTTGAGGAAGTGTACAAGAACGTTCCTAAGGACCAATGGCCTAAACAATAACCTAGTAGAATGGCGGGTGCGGGACCATAAGGTTCCGCTCTCTGCTGATTCATGGTCAGAAAGGGTGCTTGAATAATGTATGTATTGGAAATGGCAGACATCAGTAAAGAGTTTCCCGGTGTTAAGGCGCTAGATCATGTGAACTTTAAGGTTAGGCAGGGAGAAATACATGCCCTTTGCGGTGAGAATGGTGCTGGGAAATCAACGCTGATGAAGGTACTTAGCGGACTCTATCCGAGCGGTACCTATAGCGGTGAGATTATCATTGGTGGTCAGAGCAGGCATTTCCATCAAATAACGGACGCTGAACAAGCCGGAATTGCTATCATTCATCAGGAACTCGCGCTCGTCAAAGAGATGACGGTAGGTGAGAATATTTTTCTGGGAGCTGAGCCATGTAGGCGCGGAGTTATTCAGTGGGATGAATTGTATCATAATGCCTCTGTTTGGTTGAAAAAGGTGGGACTGAATATATCCCCAAACGTCAAAATTGGTCATCTTGGGATTGGCCAGCAGCAACTGGTTGAAATCGCAAAAGCACTTTCCAAGCATACAAAAATTCTGATTCTAGATGAGCCAACAGCTGCTTTAACGGAAAGTGAAGTCTCCATCCTCATGGGGATATTGAATCAGTTGCGCAGTGAAGGTGTTTCCTGTGTATACATTTCGCATAAGATGCCTGAGGTTTTTGCTCTTGCAGACTCCATCACGGTACTACGCGATGGACGTACGATAGCGACTCTTGATCGGAAGGAAACGGATGACGATAAGGTTGTATCCTTAATGGTTGGCAGAGAACTGACGGAGCGATATCCGCGAGTAAACCATACACCGGGAGAAATTATGCTTGAGGTTAGCCAATATAACGTGTGGCATCCTGAAAAGCGAAATCAGAAAGTGCTTAGGGATATACATTTCACACTACGTAAAGGTGAGATTCTAGGAATAGCTGGACTCATGGGTGCGGGACGTACGGAGCTTGTTACTAGTCTTTTCGGTGCTTATGAGGGCAGGGCTGAGGGAGAAGTACAAATCGAAGGGAAAACGGTGAAGATTAAATCCGTTGCTGAAGCTATTAAGGCAGGAATTGCTCTAGTGACTGAAGATCGCAAACGCCAAGGATTAGTGATGGGCATGGATCTGAAACAAAATACTACGATGCCCACGATGAGGAAGGTATCAAAGCTAGGTTTTATTAATGAGAATGAAGAGATTAAATGGGGACGCAAGTATGTGCAGGATCTAAAGACGAAAACAGCTTCGCTGGAAACGTTGGTAGGAACACTTTCGGGAGGGAATCAGCAGAAGGTTGTTATTGGAAAATGGCTAATGTCTGATCCGAAAATCCTGATTATGGACGAACCTACCCGAGGGATCGATGTTGGAGCGAAATACGAAATATATAATTTAATGAACCAGCTGGTAGATCAAGGTGTAGCCATTATTATGATTTCATCGGAGTTGCCTGAGGTGCTGGGTATGAGTGACAGGATTATGGTGATGTGCGAAGGAGAATTCGTTAAAGAATTTCCATGGCATGAGGCCACCCAAGAAAATATAATGTTAGCCGCTACGGGAGGGAAATAATGATGCAGCTTCAAAAGGAACTTCAAGATAGAGTAGATATCCCTGTGACCCGAAAATCGCTCTGGAGCAGCTTGTTTGGCGAAATGGACGTGCGTGCATATACCATGGTAGGAGCGTTGGTGTTACTATGGGTACTGTTTGGGATTTTAAATCCTACCTTTTTAACTTCACGAAATTTATCTAATTTATTCACACAAATGTCTGTGACCTCCATACTGGCTATAGGGATGGTACTCGTCATTGTGGCGGCGCATATTGATCTTTCTGTAGGTTCTATCGTAGGGTTAACGGGTGGAATTGCCGCTATATTGAGTAATTGGCTGGAACTGCCGGCGATTATTGTTATTCTTGGGACACTGGTTGCCGGGGCTGTGCTTGGTCTGCTTCAGGGATGGCTTGTTGCCTACAAAATGATTCCTGCCTTCATCGTTACGTTGGGTGGCATGATGGTGTTCCGCGGCGTATTAATGGGTGTTACCCAGTCCAAAACGATTCCAGTATCTGATCCGGTGATTGCATTGCTGGGGAACGCTTATTTCGCTAAAGGATTTGGTATCATTATTGGTTTACTGGCAGTGGGGATTATGCTATGGACTGCTTATACTAAACGGCGTTCCCGGCAAAAATACGGCTTCGAGATCGCACCACTCGGAGTAGATATTATAAAGGTCTCTGTCCTCGCATTACTAGTTGTGTCGTTTGTAGTCGTTATGAATAATTACAAAGGGATTCCGTTTCCAATTATTTTCGTTATTGTATTGGCGATCATTTTTTACATTATTTCGACGAAGACCACGTTTGGGCGTCATATTTATGCCATTGGCGGCAATATTGAAGCTGCCCGTCTTTCAGGTATTCATATTAAACGGAAGACAATGTTGATTTTTGTGTTCAATGGACTACTCGCTTCTATTGCGGCAATCGTCCTGACCTCCCGCCTAGCATCTGCGACAATCACTGCCGGCAACATGGCGGAAATGGATGCGATTGCTGCTTGCGTCATCGGTGGAACATCATTGATGGGTGGTGCTGGGACAATTATAGGTGCCATTATAGGTGCATTGGTTATGACCACTCTCGATAACGGGATGTCACTGATGGGAATGGAATCATTCTGGCAGTACGTGGTTAAGGGCTCGATTCTCGTTTTTGCTGTTTGGCTTGATATCTCTAACCGCCGTAAGGGAGTAAAATAAGATTTCTTTTTCTGTTTTATTATGTGATGAAGAACAATAGCCTGCCATTTAGGGTCTTCTAATGGCAGGCTATAGAATTACCCACTTACATTTTCAGTTCAGCGTAGAAGAGTAGATAATCATCTAATCGACTTGACCAGTAAGCGAAGTCATGCCCTCCAGGGGAAGTTTCCCATTGGGCAGAAATTCCTTCTTCTTGTAATTGTTGATAAAGTAATTCGTCTTTCTCACTTAATGGATCTTCTACACCAGCGTCCAAGAATATGGTCATCTCATTCAACTCGTTACTTCTTGACAACAGGAATGGATCACGTAATTCACGTAATGCCGGATTCGCATATAGCCAATCTCGTTGACCTGTGAATTGATCTGTTGAATTGTAAGTCCACAGTGCAGCACTGTGAGCTCCGATCTTGGAGAACATCTCGGGATAGGTGAAGCCCAGCATCAATGCTGCGTATCCACCCATTGAAATGCCTCCGATCCATCGTCCTTGCTTATCCTTCATTGTGCTGTAGGTTCGATCGACGTAAGGGACTAACTCATGAATGAGATAATCCTCGTAGAATCCAGCATCTACGCCTACGGGTACGGGGGCGTCCATCGGATCGGAATTTACTCCAAAGCTGTTACCATAATCAGGTGAAACAATAATTAGCGAATCTATGAGATTCGACTCAATTAGCCGGTCCGCAGCATCTCCCATGTGTAGGTATGTGAACCAGGAATTCTCGTTTCCACCATAACCATAAAGAAGATAAAGTACGGGGTAGGACTGGTCCGATTGATATCCAGGTGGTAAATAGATAGTTGCACGCATGTCTTTATCAAGTGCTTTACTTGGTATAGTGATTGATTCAAGCTTAGAGATTTTCATTGGCGAATCCTCATTTGCTTTCATTTCAGGGCTACTATAGCTAGAAGGAATCCCCTTGGTGTTACCAGTCGAGGAACATCCCATTAAGAAGGATAGAATCAATAACATAGCTAATTTCCCTACATATAGATTATTTTCACGTTTATTCAATCGCATAGACATTCCCATCATCACTACCAATGTACAAAATGCCGTTATTTAGCGCAGGAGATGAGTAGATGTTCGCGTCTGTTCTGAACGTCCATTTCTCTTCACCAGTAATTGCGTCTAGAGCATAGATTACACCGAGATTCTTGTCAGAGTTGTGATTTCCGCCTGCGCCATATATGGTTGCTCCATCTGTAGCAGGTGAAGAGTGAATAGGTCCTTCCGTCTTAAAAGACCATTTCTTCTCACCTGTCTCTGCATCTATTGCTGCCAACTCATGTGAATCCGAACTGCCACTGTATAAGGTCTTCGTCTGTTGATCAAGTGCCGGGGAAGCTAATATATACGGAATTGAATTGGTTTTCCATATGGATTTGCCGGTTTTTCGATCCAGTGACTGAAGCCCACCATTTCGCATACCAACATAAATTGCCTTGTCATCGACAACGGGTGAGGAATCTACCGCGCCGTTTAGTATGTCAGATATCCACAACTGTTCTCCACTCTCCTTGTCAAACGCAATGACGGTTCCAGGCTCCACCTGCTTGCCCACGTCATATCCCGCGACTCCTACAAATACAACTCCGTCATAAACAGCTGGAGATGAATGAAGAAATGGGGGAGGACATGATTCACATGTGTAGTCGTTTAAAGCTGCTGATTTCTTCCACAATAACGTCCCAGTGGCAGTATCGATGGCAAAGAACGTATTGTTACCACCTCCAATGTACAATACACCGTCGGCAATTGCTGGGGATGACTTCCAATAGTCGACTTTATCTCGAATCTCATCCTTCACTTCGGTATCATAGCTCCATTTCATTGTGCCGTCTGCCAGATGTAGCGCATAGATAGTACCGTCATCACTGTAGACATATACAGTTTCTTCCGCAATGGCAGGGGACGATTTAATAGCACCTCTTGTCTTATAAGACCATTTCTGAGTCCCTGACTCTTCCTCTATGGCATATACCGATTGGTCATCGCTGCCTATGTATAGGATTCCATCGAGTATTACAGGTGAGGAACGAACAGGACCCTCTGTCTTGAATTTCCATTTCACTCCGTTGAACTGATCTGGACCTTTGGAAGCATACATACCACTGTGCTGCAGATCCGCTCGGAACATGGAAACTTCTTCTTTATTACCGATTCTATTATTTGCACAACCGCTTAGAGTAAGACACGCGACCATAAGAAGGCTTAATAATAAACATGTATTCTGAATTCTTACACCCATTTTCACATTCTCCCCTTTTCGTACTGAATAGTATCTTGAAGACAGCATAACAGAAATTTATCGTAGTATAATCAGGACAGGACAATTGTGACCCGGTCAATCATTACTTATTCAGTAGCTATGATATGATCAATAGAAGGGGGGAAGTTAGATGAAGAACATAACTTTCGGAGATTGTTTGGCGGAGCTTCTTGCCATTCGTGAATGGTCAGCGGCCAAACTTGGGAGGACCCTGATGGTAGATTCATCCTATGTTAGAAGATGGATTCGTGGTGAACGAACCCCCGCACTAAACTCTGGGTATGCTGAACGAATGACAGAAGCACTTTGCGAAGGATTAGATAAAGCATATCGGGAAGCGCAACTTATTGCTATCCTTGATTTCGCTAGCAATGACCAGGAATCTAAGGAACGGGATCGACCTGTTCATGAAGTTGTCCAAGAACTCCTACATCGGTCACAGGTGTATTCATTATCGCTAGGACTTGCGAATGGAAACTCCTATCGACCAACTGGTAAAAGGAAACATACGTCAGATACGGATGAACTTCATATTCGTGGTACTGCAGAGTCACTGCCACCCACGAGTGAGAAATTCACTTTCCCGACGGAGCATATTCCCAAAGTTATCCAAGGAAGGGAAGGCATTCTGAAGGCTGCAATCGCCATGTTGAAGGAAGCATTAGAGGATTCGTCAATAGAGAAATCTGGAGAACTACTCCTCACTTTTCAAAGCGAGCGGGATTTATTCGAAGGTTATCCAGAGCTTCGCAGATACTGGTACGAGACAGTTGTTCAAGCATTGAATAGTGGATGGACGGTTAAGCACGTTAGTCGCTTGACCAAGAATGTCAATCGTTCATTCCGATTAGTTGAAGAAATACTCGATTGGACGAACTACCCTGGAAGCTACTTCTTGTACCATTTTGGCAAGTATGGACTGAATAATCCCCCTTTTGAAATGATGGTGGTGAAGGGAAAGGGTGCAATACTCGGATTTGCCGCAGGCAATCATACAGAGATCGATTCTGGTATCTATCTTGATGGAATAGATGCGGTGGATGTGATAGCAGGTTATACGGGACAGTTATTCGCGAATGTTGAACCGCTCTTACGACGTCTTGAAATTGAGGAATTCTTCGAGCTAAATTCGATGAAGGATCGAAAGTCAGGCAATCATCTGCTGTATATGCAGGATCTGTCTTTTTTGACCTTACCACTGGACATCATTAAGAAATACATCCAAGTGTCAATTGTCGACGATGAGATACGACTGGTTCATTTGAGGAGAATTGAGGATAGTCTTCAATCATTCTATCGAGACATCGGACATTATCGAATGCGTCATATCTACCCTATGAGTATATTTGAGCGTCTTGTGAAACTTGGTAGGTACGACAAGAATCCATACTATTATCCCGAGGGAGAGGATATCGCTAACCACCTTAATCATATGATAGGGTTGTTGGAAGATTATGATAGCTTCGAAATCGCTCTCATCAGTGACAGTCAATCTCAGTTAATCGGTAATACCGAATGGGATATTAAAGGGGATCATACCGTTCTAATCGGCGTTATGCCACGAAATTACGATAGAGATCATGTAGAGTTACTTGCTATTACTGAGACTACAATAGTAGGCGCTTTTCAAGGGTATTATGAAGAAATTTGGGAGCGAATCCATCCACTTCATCGTGACAAAGACTTCGTCATCTCATGGCTCCGAGATTTGATAGGCTTTTATCTATAATTATTAGAGTAAGTTCTTTAGTATGAGTATTGGAGAGGAGAGTAGGATAGTGTAAAATAGAAGCAAGATATGTAAGCGATTGCATAAATATTTATCGCGATCCTATCGCGGGTAACATGCAAATAAGCTAAAAAGGAGTATACTATGAAACCATACACCAAACCAAACCAACCACTAGTGAACCACATTTTTACCGCCGATCCGTCTGCTCATGTATTTGAAGGTAAAATCTATATCTATCCTTCACACGATCTCGATCATGATGGGCCAGATAACGATAATGGGGACCAATATGCTATGGAGGATTACCATGTATTATCTATGGAGAATTTCGATTCTCCTGTCGTGGATCATGGAGAAGCTCTTCATTTGCGTGATATTCCATGGGCTTCAAGCCAACTTTGGGCGCCAGATGCTGCTTACAAGAACAATGTATACTATTTGTTCTTTCCAGCACGCGATCAAGACGGAATCTTCCGAATTGGGGTTGCAACGGCTTCTTCACCTGCAGGACCGTTTAAGCCGGAGCCAAATTATATCAAGGACAGTTATAGCATAGACCCTGCCGTGTTTGTTGATGAAGATGACCAAGCTTATATGTATTTCGGTGGTCTCTGGGGAGGGCAATTGGAAAAATGGCAGACAGGCAGCTTCGACTCGTCGCAAACTGAGGGACCCGCAGCAGACAAGCCTGCGTTAGGACCACTCGTGGCATTGCTAAGTGAGGATATGTTGTCATTTAAGGACAAACCGTTTGAAATTTCGATAGTGGATGAAGAAGGCAATCCGATTCTTGCGGGTGATGAGGAACGGAGATATTTTGAAGGGCCATGGGTACATAAATACAATGGATATTACTACCTATCTTACTCGACGGGGACTACACACAAGCTGGTTTATGGAATTAGCAAGAACCCGCAGGGTCCGTATACATTCAAGGGGACAATTCTTACTCCTGTTATCGGCTGGACCACGCATCATTCCATCGTCCAGTTTGAAGATAAATGGTACCTCTTTTATCATGACTGTTCGCTGTCTGATGGCGTCAATCACAAACGTTGCGTGAAATATACGGAACTAAAGTATAATGCTGACGGAACAATTCAAACGATAGATCCGTATGCTGAATAAAAAATTTGCAAAATAATTCTGAACCGTTCACGATCACAAAGATCGTTGAACGGTTTTTTAACGCTATTCGGCATGCGGCGGCCTTCCTGTCAGTACACCCGAAGGATCGGTGACAAGTCTCTCAAACCTTGAAGACCGGGTTTTGATCACAAAATGATTTGAGTTACTTCAAAATTGACCGGGAATTGAATTCCACTTTTTTTACATGGAGTGTTTAACAAGGAACCATATCAATCGTGAGTACGAGGAAATTAATACTATGTATCGCAATAAAACCCTGAGGAGTTTAAGTTCCTCAGGGTTTTATTGGTTATTGTATCGGAGGCTGTTATGGCGTTAGTACAGGAGTGCGGCGATGCTGCGTACTTTGCTCGAAAGAGTAAGCAAGTTTGATCAAAGTCGGTTCGCTGAACGGACGGCCGATGAAGTCCATGCCTACAGGCATGTTATCGGTTGTAAATCCTGCCGGAACCGTTACAGTTGGATACCCTGTGAATGAGCTGAGTTTAAAGCCGTCGCCAATGGTTTGGTCTCCGTCAATTTTCACAATTTGTTTGGCTGATGTTGGGAAGATCAGGGCGTCAAGGTCGTTGTCCGCCATCATTTTCAGAATCGCTTGCTGTGCCAGACGGGTACGATATAGCACAATATCTTTATATGTCTCATCTTCCAGTGATCCTATATTGTTCCGATCTTTCAATTGCTGCGCAATGGAAGGGTCGAACAATCCGGTAGTAATAATATCGGATAATGTACTGTATGGACGGTTATCACCAAGCGTTGTCAAATAGTCGTTGAATTGGAACTTGAATTCCCAAGCACTCAAGCTTCCAAAACTATTGATTTGCGTAAAGTTCGGAATTGAAACATTGTCGATGAGCGTTGCTCCACCTTGTTTCAACTCTTGAATAGCATTCGTCATCACGGTATTGATCTCGCTATCCGTACCGAATACATCGCGAACAATGCCAATTCTTGCACCTTTAAGTCCTTCCGAATCAAGATAGTCGAGATAAGAATCTGGGATATTGCCTATGCTACTTGCTGTCGTCACATCATTAGGATCATAACCTACTGTTGCGTCGAGTACTGCTGCGGCATCTGCTACAGTTCTAGCGATAGGACCTCCTGTATCTTGGGTTAAAGCTAGTGGCATAATGCCATCTCGGCTCGACAATCCGATGGTAGGACGTATGCCGACCAGATTGTTGAAGGAGGAAGGTACACGAATCGAACCACCGGTGTCGGAGCCCATGCCAACAGTAGCAAAGCTCGCTGCTATCGAAGCACCTGTACCGCCACTAGAACCGCCCGGCACTCTTGTCAGATTATATGGGTTAAGAGTCTGCCCACTGATCGAGCTTGTTGTAGTATAGCCAAAAGCAAACTCATGTAAATTCGCTTTGGCCAAAATGATAGCCCCGGCTTCTCTCAGCTTCTTGACTTGGTAAGCGTCGTCTGCCGGTACACTATCCTTAAGTGCTAGTGATCCGCCAGTAGTTGGCATATCTGCGGTATCGAAGTTATCTTTCAATATGATAGGAATGCCATGTAGAGGACCACGAGATCCTTGATCACTGCGTTCAGCATCCAGCTCCTTCGCTAGTGATATGGCTTGATCATTCACTTTGATTATAGAATTGAGTTTCGGTCCATTATCGTCGTATTGCTCGATTCGATCGAGATAAAGTTGGACGAGTTCTTCCGAAGTCAATCTGCCGGTTTCCATTGCGCTCTGGATTGAGGTGATCGAAGCTTCTACAGGATTGAATGGTTGCAGATACTGATAGAGGCGATATGCGATAACGGCTGCATCCGTTTTGGTTAGTGTTTGCTCATAGCCATACCTACTATCAGAAAATCCTTTTATAAGACCAGAGGTGGAAATGACTTCAATAGAGGGTAGATAAGAGCTTGATTTTACGTCATTATATGCGAGATTCTGTGAATAAGGCACATCAATAATTTGATCGAGCAAGACGGCAGCTGTTTCGCGTGTGACTACATCTCCCGATTTATATGCTATATCTTGATCATAACCTGCGGCATCGGCAGCAGTGTTCAACAGATTGACGAATTCGGTGGATGTTACGACACTTTTTCCGTTTGAAGAAGTGATAAAGTCTTTCGGAGTCCAGTCCTGTGCGAGGAATGAGGTTATCTCGGTGCTTTGACTAGTTGTGGCGTTAGCTGCATGAATGGGCGTTGCCAGTGGTGCAAGCATAAGTATGCTGGTCAGTACACTGCTAATTGTTCGCATCATTATTTTCTTCTTCATTGTTTCTATCACTCCTCTATGTAATATAACCTAACTTATCATAGAGTTATAGAGTTTGTCAAAGAGTATTATGTTAGATTTCATGCTATATAATGGAATTATTATTAAAATTAATTGGATTTTATATCAATGATGTTATCTTTTGTTACATAAAGGATTTAGTGAAATGAAATGGTATTAGAACTTTAAAAAGACTTCAGAACTCCCGCAGACCAATAGGAGTAATTGATTAATAACGATGCTGCTGACGGATATAATATCATGTCCCTTATAGTACCCAATAGTTTGGAAGAGATAGTTATTAATTTGAATATATTGAATGAGATGATTAAGTCAAGAAATAGACTATGGATTTATGACACACGATATTTGGACTGATGATCATATATTGTAATTCTTTTCAAAAGCCGCCACTACACCTGGCGCTTTATTTTATATCCTCGTTTTCCCGTACATGCACTTCTAGGCCGTCGCCCACATAGACTAAAGAACAGACTTCAATGTTCGTCTAGATCGGGGGCCAGTGGCTTCCTGTCTAATGGAAACCAACTTGGGGGTGTTCGGTTCAATGCCTGGATTGATCTCAGCGATTGCGCTGTTTGTTAAACAGCTAACACTACTGGTCTCGTACGTCAAGAATAATGCCTTTCCCCAGCCACTATCCGAAAAGGATGAGAGCAAATACTTACAATTAATGGCCGAAGGGGACGGCTACGCACGTAATATGCTTATTGAACATAACTTGCGGTTGGTAGCGCATATCGTTAAGACATTGTGAACACGAAACGATGTCAGGAAAAGGTGCGGTTTGTGATGTGGGACGAGTTGTTTACTACAAAATTGTTTACAGCGAAGATTAATCAAGGGGAACCGTATCATAAGTAGGGCGAAAGTTTTGGCATTAGCCGCTTGTTGGGCGCGGAAATTTGCCCCGTAGGGGGAGGGTGGGAGTTGGTCCGCTGTAGGGTAAGATTGCCGCGCAGTTGGGCTCGTGCGGGCAGATTCGACGTGCCAATGGCAGGGGCCTCTTAAAAGCCTTCGGATTCTGCCGGGGAAGGAAAAAAGTCTTTGATGCTCTCTTCGAAATCCCCAGGATGTCGTAATTTTGTTTGAAATGTTAATCCCTTATTCAGGCTTGCTTTTTTGAGCAAAACGTAACAGGTTCCCCGAAGAGATTTGACTTGGATTTCCGAGAATCTGCCCGTTTTGTCCCTCATAATGAAATCAACTCCGCGACATCGACCTCATCCCCTAGGCTCTACCAAACAACACATTAGTTGATAAGTGTGGAAGTAGACTGAACCATGGATAGAAAAAGGATCATTGCCTGAAGCAATCGATTGACCAATCGGTCTGCGAAGGAGCCTATTCTTCTCACCTTATTAACTGCTTCTTTGGAGGTCACAGCCTCCAACTTCTTTAAAATGCAGCTTTACGACCGTCTTAGCAACATTTGCACCGATGTATAGGTTAAGCAAAGTAAGTATCGCTGATTCGTTAAGAAGAGAGGAATAGAGTTTAGAAAATCTACTTGACAGGGACATCGATACATTTCGCTATCAAGTAGATAGAAAAAGTACGCTCTAAGCAACCGTTCACCATTTATCCAGTGGGAAACGGTTGTTTATCTTCTACAGTAGATAAATCCTCACTTCTAAATCGATATTGCCTTGGTGAAATGCCAACAAACTTTTTGAATTGGCGCATGAAGTGAGTGTCATTTTCGTAACCACAGGTACTAGCAATTTGACTTACTGACATCTCGCTGTGATCCAAAAGATATTTCGCATGCTCAAGCCTCCCGCTTATCATATCCGTCATTACGGAACAACCAAATAACTGCTTATAGATATGTTGGAAATAAGATTTACTCAAACTTAACCGTGCAGCCAGTTCAGTCACAGAAACGTTCTGGAGAGGAGAACGATAGAGTTCACTACGTAATTCGTTAAATCGGATGTAATAACGATTCAGTTGATGAGGAGCCGTTCGTTCCCGCAAATCACTTAATTTCATGAAAAAGGACCGAAGATCGCAGTCTATAATACGCTCACGCAACGATCCGTTAAACCGGTTAATATTCTGTAGTTCCATGATGTACCTAGAAATCAGTAGCGGATCAGATGCTTCAATGGGAGTATCCAGAGGGAAGTTTAATTCTGTAAGAAATTCATTCATATTTTCGCCATAACAATGAAACCAATCATTAATGAAAGGACTCTTTATTTCACAGTAAGCATGCGGGGTATCAGGTTGAAAAAAGACAAATGTATTCTTTTCGACGATCAACGTGTGGTCATTTAATTTTACCTCTGCATTACTATTAAAAAATACAAAAGTATAATGACCAGAACCTTTCGGACGATTTCTTATAATTCCTTCATGGTGGATGGTATGATAACCGCATGAAATTAACTTTAGCATCCGTTCACACTCCTAGCACGATAGGTCAGTTTTTGATGATTATAGTTTATTGTGGAGGAGTATACAATGGTCTATACTTTTATAAACTACATCTTGGTGAAAGGGGAACATATGTGGAACGATAGGAAGTATTGGGTGGATACCTTAGTTCAAATTACACAGCCTGTTCTAAAATCATTATCAGAACGTCGGATGGTGTTAGATATGCCTATCGAAGCGAGAGAAGGTGATCGGTCCAATTACACATACTTGGAAGCATTAGGACGTACCTTATCCGGAATGGCACCATGGCTTGAACATGGGCCACGTTCTGGAGAGGAGGGAGAAATTCGATCTAACATGGCAGTCATGGCGAGGCAAGCCATCGAGGCAGCTACTGATCCAACTTCCCCGGATTATATGAATTTCGTAAAAGGTGGACAGCCTTTAGTTGACGCAGCCTTTCTTGCCAATGCAGTTCTCCGTGCTCCAAACGAGCTGTATGTATTGCTTGATGAAAAAGTGAAAGCAAATCTAATTTCAGCTTTGATATCTACGCGTGTGATCCGTCCTATTTTTAGCAATTGGCTCTTATTTAGCGCCATGATTGAAGCCGCTCTGTTCCGCATGGGCGTAGAAGATTGGGATCGTATGCGTGTAGATTATGCTTTAAGACAACATGAGCAATGGTACAAAGGGGACGGTGTGTATGGGGATGGGCCTGCGTTCCACTGGGATTATTACAACAGCTTTGTCATTCAACCCATGTTGGTCGACATATTGGATGCAATAGGAGATCAATTTGGAGATTGGGCTACACTACAAGTCAATGTGTTGAAAAGAGCAGTACGTTATGCAGCCATTTTGGAACGGTTAATATCGCCTGAAGGGACCTTCCCTCTAATGGGCAGATCACTTGCTTATCGTTTTGGGGCATTCCAGCATCTGTCTTTAATGTCCCTTAGAGAAGAACTCCCAGAAGAACTGTTACCAGCTCAAGTCCGTTGCGCACTTACGGCCGTAATCAGGAAGCAGATTCAGATGCCGGGTACATTCGATGATAACGGTTGGCTTCGCATTGGCTTTGTCGGCAGTCAACCCGAAATTGGAGAAGCGTATATTTCGACAGGTAGCTTATATCTGTGTACGACGGTATTTCTAGCGTTGGGACTATCACCAGAAGCTGAATTCTGGCAAGGAGAGGCAGAGTGGACTGCGCTGAAAGCATGGTCTGGTGGAACAGTCCAGTTAGATAAAACAATTTCAGGTTAAATGTAGGCGTTCACGATAGGAAGGGAGAGATTATGGATGACGGTCGAAACAAATTGGGTACAAGAAGCATGGAATCAAACGAAGGCAAAAGTGATGCGTGTTCATCAGCGCATCGGAGATGGATTCCCCCATGCAAGTCAAAATGGAGAATACCAATTGGAACGAGCCTCCTGGTGGACTGCTGGCTTCTGGCCTGGATTGCTGTGGCTTATTTATCGAGATACGCAAGATGAGGATATTAAAGCATCCGCAGAATCATGCGAGCGCCAGTTGGATGTTTTATTGACCGATTCCAATACAATAGATCACGATATTGGTTTCATGTGGACTCTAACAAGTGGAGCAAGATATAAGATTTTAGAAACAGATGATTCAAAGCGAAGGGCTTTACTTGCCGCCAATCTTCTCGCTGCGCGCTTTAACGTCCAAGGCAACTTCATCCGTGCGTGGAATGGTAAAGATCTTGCAGGTTGGGCCATTATCGACTGTCTGATGAATCTGCCACTGTTGTATTGGGCATCAAGCACAACAGGAGATCCGCGATACAAGTACGTCGCAACCAAGCATGCAGATACCGTGTTGAAGCATTTTTATCGGGCTGATGGATCGGTTGCCCATATCGTATCTTTTGACCCCGATACCGGAGAAAAGCTTGAAGTGAAGGGAGGACAAGGCTACTCACCTGAATCGGCATGGTCACGCGGAGCGGCATGGGCGATCTATGGTATGAGCTTGAGCTATCATTACACAGGCAACCAACAATACTTGAATGCCGCCCAAAAAACGGCTCAATTCTTTTTAGCTAATTTACCAGAAGATCATGTTCCTGTTTGGGATTTCCGTTCGCCTGAAGAGGCCTCTACGATCCGTGACTCATCGGCTGGAGCCTGCGCAGCTTGTGGGCTTCTGCTTTTAGCAGACCAGGTTGACGGAGACGAGGCAAGGATCTATAGAGAAAGCGCGAAAAAAATACTGCATTCATTATATACAAATTATGGAGCCTGGGAATCGGAAACTGAGGAAGGTCTTATATTACATGGAACGAGTAATTACCCCGGAAAGCAAAATGTCGATGTCCCATTGATTTACGGAGATTATTACTTTACGGAAGGAATCTCCTTGTTGATGGGTTACCGAGATCGCTTCTGGTAGAGTAAATGCTTGTATTGGTTTCTGCTGTATAATGGTCTAATTATTATTATTCCATTTTATAAGAAGCGAAACCAACATGAGCTTTTTTATTTCTCCATCAATGTAAGCGGTTCCATAAAAAACTTATACTTATAACGGATTCAAGAAACTTTTATGATCTTTATCAGCGGTTCATGCGGACGCTCAAACGTAGCCGGCATTCGTATGGGCACGGACGAATCTGCTGTGGATTTCAGAACTGACTTACAAGATTAAAGACAATGTTAGAATCATATTCCTGATGACTGTCGTAACGTTGATCGTATCAATGAGTACAGGCTTCGTGCTGTCACTTAATTAAGAGACCCAAATAGTGTATGTGGACAATCCGTGCGCACTTTCGCTCAGTGTAAGAGAAAGCTACGATCTGGAAAGCGCTAAACTGGCGGTAGAGACGTTCCTTGTCGAGGGAGGCATCAACGACTATCAGACAGACGAAGATCGGCAGATGTACGTGTTCCTCAAAAGCGGCGGAAGCGGAGAGGGATGAGAGCGATTCCACCCTTCGCTCTTCGTGTGTCCGATCGCAGGAGACTTGTCCGCGATTCTCTGATAAATAAGGAAAGCTAGCCTTTGGAAGTGTCTCAGCAGGAAGCACGGGGCGCCATGCTTCCTGCTAGAGGATGTGAAGCTGTATGCGTCACGTTGAAGTAGGTGATTCAATTTAAATAGGGTACACTTTATCGACTTCAGAGGTGAAAAGATGCCGTAATCCGCGAAGTTAAGCGAATTGATAACGTTTGCAAGAAAGGTCAATGCCCGGAAATTCGAAGGAGGATTAGCTTGTTTTCGGACTTTTTCTTCTTGGTTTTCGTTAGCGCACACAATATATGATACGCCTTTACTTCGTTAAATAGATTGCCGCAAAAAGCGTCGATTGCCGGAAACCTTCTCAGCCCCTATGCTGACATTAACCGCTCCTAAGCATGCCGGTACGGATGATCCGGGTGATCGGTAAACCAGCAGATGGAGGTGTGGGGAATATGGATTCCCAAATGGACACAGCCGGCAAAACAAAAATAGAAAGCGCATACAAAAAGAGCCTGGCTACGGAGCGAAGACGAAGTATCTGGAACGGCGTCAAGCGCGATCGCTTTTTGTATCTGCTTGCGCTGCCGGGCATCGTGTTCTTTATCCTATTTAAGTACGTGCCAATGTGGGGAATCGTGATCTCATTTCAAGATTATTCGCCTTATCAGGGTATGTGGGCAAGTCCGTGGGTCGGTTTCGAACATTACATCCGTTTCTTTTCGAATCCCGACTTTCTGATCTTGTTCCGAAACACGATGGCGATCAATTTGCTGTCGCTGGTCTTTTTCTTCCCACTGCCAATTTTGTTATCGGTCATGATGAACGAGCTGCGCGGCAACAAGTTCCGTAAAACGATCCAGTCGATCGTATATCTGCCGCATTTTCTGTCTTGGGTCATTATCGTCGGCATTACGTTTCTTCTTCTGTCTACCGGTGAAGGCATCATCAATCAGCTTCTGGTGGCGGCCGGTCTGAACAAAATCGACTTTTTGACCAATTCCAATTACTTCTGGGGTCTGCTGACGGTCCAGTCGATCTGGAAAGATGCAGGCTGGGGTACGGTATTGTTCCTTGCCGCGATGGCCGGGATCGATCCTCAGTTGAACGAAGCAGCGAAGATCGACGGAGCGGGACGCTTCCGGCAGATCTGGCATATTACTTTGCCGGGCATCCGTTCGGTCGTAATCATCCTACTTATTTTGCGGATTGGACATATTATGGACGTTGGCTTCGAGCAAGTCTTCTTGATGACGAACGGCGCCGTATCCGAAGTTGCAGATGTATTCGATACTTATGTGTACCGGCTTGGTATCAAGCAGGGTCAACTCAGTTTCAGTACTGCTGTCGGCGTGTTCAAATCGCTTGTAGGTCTGATCCTGGTTGTCGGAGCGAACAAGCTAGCCAAGAAATTCGGCGAAGACGGCGTTTATTAAAAAAAGGTTCATAGGAAGTTCCAACCGGTTTGAAGAAATGAAAGGAGGCGCGAGTGTTTTATGCTCCAGTCCAAAAACGATCGTCTATTCAATGCGACCAATCTATTTTTTCTGATTGTGATTGGTCTGGTCACGTTGTTTCCTTTGTATTACGTGCTGGTCGTGTCGTTCAGCGACCCGGCAGAATTCATTCGCAACAAAGCGACGCTTTTCCCGAAAAAGTGGAGTCTCGATTCTTACCGATATTTGTTGTCCACCGATTCTTTTATGCGTGCAATGGGCAACAGTGCATTTTTGGCTACCGTCGGCACGGTTCTCAGTTTATTTGTGACATCCTGTCTCTCTTATGCCCTGTCGCGAAGACGACTGCAGGGGCGGCGGGTGATGATGTTGTTGATTCTGCTGACAACGCTTTTCAATCCCGGTATTATTCCGCCGTACCTGTTAATCCGTGATCTCAATTTGATCAACAGTATCTGGTCGTTGATTCTGCCGGCGCTGACCAGCGGGTGGTATGTATTATTGATGAAAGGTTTCTTTGACAGTATCCCGACCAGCCTGGAAGAAGCAGCACGTATCGACGGCTGCAACGATATCGGCGTCTGGTGGCGTATCATTCTGCCGCTGTCACTGCCGTCGCTGGCCGCATTTGGCCTATTTTACGCCGTAGCGTACTGGAACACCTTCTTCACTGCGTTGCTCTATATCAACGATTTCAACAAGCAGCCTCTTCAAGTCCTACTGCAAAACATGCTGATCGACTCGTCGACGGCGTCGGGAGGAACGGCAGCGGTCGAGATGACCGCCGAGCAGCAGATTCCGTCGGAAACATTGAAAATGGCCGCCGTTGTAATCGCAACCGTTCCGATCTTGATGGTCTATCCATTTTTGCAAAAACATTTCGCAAAAGGCGCGATGGTCGGTTCGGTGAAAGAGTAAGCGCAGGTACAGGCAAAATTAATTATCTATCCGAATAAAAGGGGAGATTCAAATGAGTAAGAAAATGGGAACAAAATTGGGGTTGGTGTCCATTATGGCGCTGTCCCTGGTTACAGCGGCCTGTGGCAGTAAAAATGCGGCGTCCGGCGTGCCGGAAGATGGAAAGCCGATGCCGATCAGCATCATGTCGATGTATTTTACACCTGAACCGCCCGGAGCAGACAATGTAATCGTTCAAGAGATCGAGAAGAAAACGAATACCGATCTCAATATCACGTGGGTATCGCCGAACAGCTACGCCGACAAGGTAAACGTTACGTTGGCGTCGGGCGAAATTCCCGATCTGATGCTGGTCGACGATCCCTTCTCGGCTCAGGTACGTACTATGGTGCAGCAGGGCGCATTCTGGGATCTGACGTCTTATATTCAAGACTACCCTAACCTGTCGGGATTTCCGGAAGAGTCTTGGATAAACACCAAGCAGGCCGACGGCAAAAACTACGGGATTCCTCGGGTACGTCCGGTCGAAGGAGGCCCATTCCTGTTCCTGCGTAAAGACTGGCTGGACAATGTAGGCATGGAAATTCCGGAAACGACAGACGAATTTTACGAAGTGCTCAATGCATTTACGAAAAACGATCCAGATGGCAACGGTAAAGACGATACGATCGGATTCACAGGATTGGTCAATCAAAATAATATCGGCAGCTATGGGGCAATCGTCAGCGCATTCACACAAAATACCGGAGATTGGAAAGATGTCGACGGCAAGCTGGTCAACGTTAACCTGATGCCGGAAATGCGCGAGGGTCTGGAATGGTTGAGCAAAGCTTATGCTGAAGGGTTGATTTCGGAAGATCTCGCCGTTCTGAAAGAGAGCCAGACCAAGGACCAACTGAATGCGGGCCGTGCGGGCGCCGCCGTCAACACCGTCGAAGCAGCGTGGGAGCCGATGGAAGCGAATTTGAAGAGCAACCCGGACGCGGATTTTCTGCCGCTCACCTCGATGAACGGCTGGACCAACAAAGACGGCGGATTCTTCGGGATGTTCGTGATTCCCAAAACGGTATCGGAAGAAAAAATGAAAAAACTGCTTGAACTGATGGACTACGGCGCGTCGGAAGAAGGCGGAACGCTGGCCAGCTACGGTCTGGAAGGCGTTCATTATACCGAAGAGAACGGAATCAAGCTGGCGACGGAGCAGGCCAAGACCGATATCGTTGCCTCGCAGGCACTTGGTCAAATCTTCATGTATTATGACAAATATATGCGCGCGTATCGGGGCGGTATGCCGCAGGAGATCTTGGATCGGAACAAAAAGATTATCGATGAGCGTGCGGAAATAAGTGTTCCTGACAAAGCGATTGGATTGTATTCGGAAACGAATATTTCGGTGGGACCTGAGCTGGCGAAGAATCTTCAGGATATGAAAACCAAAATTATACTCGGCAAGCAGTCGCTGTCGGATTGGGACAATTATGTCGAGAAATTGAAAAACGATTCGGATCTGCAAAAAATTACGGATGAGCTGAACCAGGCTTATGTCGCCCGTCAAGCGGCGCAATAAGCGGCTGGAGGAGTCATTCCGAAAAAGAAGAATGTAAACAGGAAAGCCTCCGAAACGGGGGCTATCTTGTAGTTATTCCCTTTTTTTCATAAAATTATGTAGTGTGTAGACTGTTAATAGTTTTTTAGAGAAAACGGGGGAAGGGGAGTGACTGATATTCGAAGCTGGCATAATTTTCGGTTGCTGAGTCGAAGCCGGGAAGGAAAAGGACGTTTTTATCGTTACAGCCTGATTCTGGCGCTGTGCATGTCGAGCATCCCGACAGCGGTTATCGGTTTCTCGTCTTATGTGCTCGGTACCGAGCATATTGAACGCGAGGTGATGAGCAGCCACCGGACACTCGTTGAACGATCGGCAAAAAGTATGGACGAACTGTTCGTGCAGGTGGAACAGTCTGCGGCCCGTTGGTCAGTAGATCCGAGACTTGACGGCGATCTGAGAAGAGCAGATCTTCGTATGGAATACCAGAGAACCCAAGAGCTGTATCGCTTTCTGGGACTGATGAAGGCGTCATATCCTGAGCTGAAAGATGCAAAGCTGCTGATTGCTCGCAACGAGCCGCTTTTGCTGTCGGATACAGACGGGATAAGGAAGATTTCGTTCACAGAAGATAGTAAGCGGTTTCAAAATATTATCGATGCCCCGTCCGCTTTGTATTGGCTGGATGATTTTCGCTGGACGGCTTCCGAGAACGGAGAGGTCGTATTGGTCCGGAAGCTGCCCAGTTACGGAGATCCTTATGGAGCTCTTCTATTAAACCTGAACAGAGATCAGATTGAAGAACGGATGCGCCGGGCATCGTTCGATGATAAAGGCGCTTCGTTTCTATATGCAAGTTCCGGATCACCCTTAATCCGCATGTCGGATGTGCCGTCGGACGATCCGATGCGAACCCCGACTTTCGAATCCACGCTGCGTGAAGAGCTTCGAACTCAGGTCTCGGACACACCGGACTCTTATCTGTTCAAATGGCATGGCAAAACCTACTCCGTCTCCCATAGCCAACTGCAGCGTCCGGGGGTCGAATGGACTTATGTGATAGTGTCGCCTTTAGAAGCGCTAACTCGCCCTGTCGTGCTGCTCTCACGTTCGCTGTTGGGTGTCAGTTTGGCCGGTATGCTACTGGCGCTGTTGGTCGCCTGGTTGGCTTCGCATCGGTTGCACCGGCCGATCGGTCGATTGGTAGAAATCCTCGGCAGCCAGTTTTTACCGGCGGACAGGGCTGCCGGGACGGCAGAAAAGTCTGAAAAAGAAAAAGCCCTGAGCGGGCTGCTTCGAAAAACCCGCATAAGCCAGCGGTCCAAAAACGGACCTGGCGGTACCGGAATAGAGAACGCCATGCATCCATACGACGAGCTGGATTATATCGAGACGAGTTGGCGCGGTCTGGCTGACGCCAAAAAAGAAGCCGAAGCCCGGCTCGAACACACGTATCCCGAATTGAGATCCGCCTTTTTGATACAGCTGATGCAGGGGCATTATCAGACATTGAGCGAGCGGGAACTGCTATCGCGAATGGAAAGATTCGGATGGTCGATCCATCCCGACGAGCGGCTGTCAGTTTTCTTGATGCAGATCGGGGTGCTATCTACGCCGGAATCGAAGTTCCATGAAAAAGATGAACTGCTGATGACGTTCGCTGCAGCCAACGTAGCCCGTGAATTTGTGGAGCAGCGTATGAAACGTGCAATCGTTGTGAACTTTCAGGATTCGACCGCTGTCGTACTGATTCCTTATTCCATAGATGAAAGCTGCGTTACGGCCGAGACGGATCGAGAATATATGCACGGTTTGCAAAGTTCAGCCGGAAAGATCCAAGGTGATGCTGCAAATGAAGAAAGCGATGGACAGCCACTGATCGCACTGTGGAAAACGCTGGCGGGAGAGTTGGCGGGCACGGTACGCTCTGTGCTTCGGCTACAAACCTTGGTGTGCATAGGCAGTGCCTCCGAAATTCTGGAAGTGCCGGAGCTGCTTCATTCCCTGCGAGGTGCGCTGCGTCATATTCCGCACGACGAAGATTGTCGGGTTCTGCATCTCGACGAAGGGATGCCGGATCTAGTAGATGAGCAGAGTACTTATCCACTCGAGCTCGAACGTGAGTTGCTCCGCTGCGTCAAACTTGGCCAAATCGAGGAAGCGGCCGAGCTGACGGATGAATTTATCGATGAGCTGGCGCGCCGAACGGCCTCGAATCCGGAAATGCGTAATCTGACTTTGCGTTTGCTCGGCAGTCTGCTACACACGATGATGGAAAACGGCGCTCAATCCGAGAACGTCGACCGTATGGGACTGTATGAACGTCTTGCCACTATACGTCAGCCTAAAGCGATGGCCGCCTTTGTGCGTACACAGGTATTGGAACCTTATTGCCGCGGGATTGACGGCTCCGAGCGGCTGTATACTGATCGTCTCGCGGAACGAGTTAAGGAGGAGCTCGAACGTGATTATACGGCAGATTTCTCGCTGGAGAGCTGCGCGGAACGTTTTGGCGTCAGTTCTTATACGCTCAGCCGCTCATTCAAGCAGGCACATGGCAAAAACTTCGTCGATTATGTGATGGAACTTCGTCTTGAACGGGGCTGCGAGCTGCTGTGCACGACCGATCTCAAAGTGAACGAGATCGCCGAGTCGGTCGGGTATCATCCCTCGTATTTTATCCGGCTGTTCCGCAAGCAGAAAGGCATGACACCCGGGCAGTACCGAATGAAGAAAAACGGATAAAAAACGCGTAATCAAACTTTTTGCTTATCTGTCTGTCGTATTAACTTTTAGAAGAGCAAGCATGCGATGTACGAATACGGCTTGGCAAAAAAACTTAATCCAGAATTAGTTTCATTCATTATGCCGATACGTTGGTACGTCGCTTAATCTACATTGAACAAAAGCAAAGGAGAACGACCCCGTACTGGAGTTCACCTTGCGTTCCCCTGTATTATCCCTCTATTACCTCATGAGTTACCATCTGTGCATAGGATTCACCCAAGCTAATCACTGATTCCGACTTCAATGAAAAGCAACTGATTAGAGCCAGTTGCTTTTTCCTTAGCAAGAAAATTAAAAAGGTTAATGATCAGGGGTTGCTTAGTGATATTCGAGAAACAAAGTTCTCGGGTGGTTTGGCTTGCCTTCATTGTGGAAGCAGGAGTGTGAAGCGTAACGGTAAGTACCGTGGTCGCTATCGATACTGGACCTCTATCAATAGACTGGACACAAAAAGAAAGACTATATTAGGCGGATAGGGACAAGAAATCTTCCATCTGCTGGGGAGTTTTATACCCAATAGCAGAATGAATGCGATTACGATTATAGCGACCCTCTATATATTGGAATAGCCTTATACGAGCATCTTCAAATGAAGTAAAGACCGTTCGATAGACCCTTTCCATCTTTAATATGGCATGGAAACTTTCAATGGGAGCATTATCATAGGGACAACCCTTGGCCGAAAAGGACTGCCTTATTCACAGTGCCTTGAGCTCTTTTCGATACTCATGACTCGTATATTGACTGTGCCTCGATCTAAATGGAGGATAACTCCCTTAGCAGGCTTCTGAGTGGATACAGATTGATGAAGTGCAGATAACACACAGGCTTTATCCATTGTTTCACTGAAACACCAACCAACAATTTTTTTTGTAGATAAGTCCATAATCGAAGCTAAATAGCACCAACCCTTATTAAGAACGTGGATATAGGTGATGTCACTTACCCATTTGTTATTTCTCTTACTTACCTTAAAGTCTCGCTTCAAGAGGTTTTCGCCTGTAGGGTCTGTATTTTTTGATCACCACAGGTCGGAGTCCCAGGCTTCTCATAATCCGTTGTACTCGTTTCTCACTTACTTTAAATGAGAGTTGTAGGTTAAGAAGTTCTTCTCTAATTTTAGGCGCTCCATAGACACCATCTTGTTCGTGATAGATCCGGATGATCTCTTGTCTCAACTGATTGTTCTCTTGCTTCAAGCGACCTTCAGGGCGTTTTTGAGTACAGTAATAGTAGCTGCTACGTCCAATCCCTAGCACCTGACACAACTTACTTTTGCTATGTTTGTCAGATTGGGATACGGCTACATCCACAACCTCACGAACACTTATCTTTTGGCGAATATGGTCATAGCTTTTTTTAGGATCTCGTTTTCCTCTTCAAGTTCTTTAATTCTGGAATTGAACTTTTTGACCTCTACGACGGAGATCTGTTCTTTGTCTACATTACCTTCATTAATCCATTTGTAAATCGCCGTTTTGCTTAGACCATATTCGCTCATAATTTCGGATGCTGTTTTCCCTTTACGATGGAGTTCAACGATCATTGCTTTGAACTCATCACTATATCTTCCTTGCTTGGTTCCCATAGTTGGACACAACCTTTCAATATTATTTTAGCAGTCCTCCTTTTTGTGTCCACTACTTTATACTAGCTCCAACCCGATCTTCCTATCTATTGTGTACAGCTAGTTGTTGATTTACACGTACCTGTCATTGATGAGATGTTCGCGTACTATGAAATAATAGTACAAGTAAATGAGGGAACTTCTCTAAGCAATAGATTGGTGGAGTATCAATATGAATTTCTAAGTCTTCATGAATGTAACTTAAAAACTGATCAAAGAACTGTTGGAGTAAAGATACTAGTTGTTCTCCTTTATCATTTAGTATTTGGTAAGTAGTTACATTCATACTAATAGCCTTAGAGTAGACGATTTCTTCCATGATTGATCCTTCGTTAACATATTAAAAAAATAGGATTATAAAAATACCGAAATATACTTTAACTGTCGATATAAGAAACCCTATCGTAATAAAATGAAATTGTAAATAAGTTAATAATAGATAAAGTCTTCATACCCAATGGAGGCTTTATTTTATATCCTCGTTTTCCCGTACATGCACTTCTAGGCCGTCGCCCACATAGACTAAAGAACAGACTTCAATGTTCGTCTAGATCGGGGGCCAGTGGCTTCCTGTCTAATGGAAACCAACTTGGGGGTGTTCGGTTCAATGCCTGGATTGATCTCAGCGATTGCGCTGTTTGTTAAACAGCTAACACTACTGGTCTCGTACGTCAAGAATAATGCCTTTCCCCAGCCACTATCCGAAAAGGATGAGAGCAAATACTTACAATTAATGGCCGAAGGGGACGGCTACGCACGTAATATGCTTATTGAACATAACTTGCGGTTGGTAGCGCATATCGTTAAGAAGTTTGACAACACAGGAGAGGATCTCGAGGATCTGATCTCCATCGGAACCATCGGACTAATCAAAGGAATTGAAAGTTTTCAAACGGGTAAAGGGACGAAATTAGCTACATTCGCTGCACGGTGTATTGAAAACGAAATCTTAATGCACTTGAGATCTCTCAAGAAAACTCGCAAGGACGTATCGCTACACGATCCTATAGGAACCGATAAAGAAGGAAACGAAATCACTCTTATCGACATTCTGGGTAGTGAAGCAGATGACGTGGCAGATCTAGTTCAATTGAAGATTGAAAAAAGTAAAGTGTATCGTAATCTGGATATTTTAGATCCGCGCGAACAGGAAGTCATCAAAGGGCGGTTCGGACTCGAGCAGAGTGGAGAAGAACGGACACAAAGAGAAATTGCAAAAGAACTTGGGATTAGTCGGAGTTATGTTTCGAGGATAGAGAAAAGGGCATTGATGAAGTTGTATCATGAGTTTTATAAGGCGAAGCGGTGAGTATATGACCTTAAGGGCAGCAACTATTTGCAGTCCTTTTTCTTTTGTAGTAAGAAGCCGATTCGATTTTGTTATATGATAATTGAAATTTTCTATATCTGACCTCTCATGTATTATTATGGTAATATGGAGAACGAGGTGGTAAAGTTGAACTCGGATTCTTTGGTTACTTTGAATAATATTACTAAGCAATATGATAAACGAACAGTTCTTTCGTCTATATCGATGACTATAAATCAAGGAGAAAGCATTATTCTTAGGGGTAGCAATGGATCGGGAAAAAGTACTCTTCTAAAAATATTTGCAGGTCTTATTAATCCCACTTCAGGGGAAAGGGAACTGAGGAACTCAAAATTAATAATTGGCTATACACCTGATCGGATGTCTAAACTAAAGATGACATCGACGGAATACTTGACCCACATGGGTAAGATAGCCGGGATTTCCAATAAACAACTCGACCTTCGCATTAAGGAGTTGCATGAACTATTTAATCTTGAGCCAATAAAAAGTCCAAATATGTTGCACTATTCTAAGGGAATGTTGCAAAAGGTAAACTTGATGCAGGCCTCCCTTAAAGTGCCAGACTTGCTCGTTCTGGACGAGCCCTTTTCGGGATTGGATACAGAGTCTATAGAGCATCTTCTTACTTCTCTAAAAAATTTAAGAGGGCAGGGGACAGCGATTTTAGCGGCGGTACACGATCCCCTCTTGGCTAAACAATTAATAAGCCGTACCTTCTGGATTCGTCAAGGCCGCCTACTAGAGGGAACAGAACAGTCTTTAAAGTTTACTGCATTTTACGAACTTGAATGCCAGTTTAATCAACGGGTTCATTTTGAGCTTACAACCTCTTTTCCAGAGGTCATCTGGACATTAGAAGACAAAGGTTACAGGTATACTATTTTCGAGGAGGATTACCGAGATTTTGTACTAATGTTATTGAATAATGGCGGCGTAATCATCTACCTTAGACGAAGGGATGCGCTATCATGACCTCACTTATCTATTTTTTACATATCTGTTTTATGCGTTCATATCGTTATGGGCCACCAACTGTTGTTTTTATGCTTGGACTTATTTTTGTATATAGTATGGTTCCTAATCCCGTTATGGATAGTTATGCATTTACAACATCTTTCTTATTTATTGTATCTGCATCGCTGTGTTACTCGATTATTGATATCGAGACTCCAAATCAGGAATTGGTAACCGTACTTCACTCAGGCAGTTTGCTAAAGCTATATATTTCCAAGATGCTTTATAGTTGGGGTTTTACTTTCCCTCTTACTATTTTTGCAGTTTTTTATCCTGCAGTTTTTCATAAATTTGATAGGAACCCAACGTTGGAAGAGTTATTTATGGCGGTTGGATATCATTCGGCTGTAGCGTGGCTTGGGGTTTCATTAGCTTGCTGGTTTACTGTCAAGTTGTTTCGTTCCCGTCTTTTATCCTTTTTAATGCTGTGTCTTGTCATTACAATCTCTTTTAGTGCACAGGGAATTGAGAATTCACTTCCTGAAGGGTGGAGTAAGCTCTCCATCCTGCTTCCACCATTACAACGTTCAATATATGTACTTTCTCATTACGATGAAATCATGTTTACGATGAAAATTTCTGCTATTGGAGTCATTTTCTTATACGGAACTGTCTTAAGTCTAGTATTCCTAATTGTAATGAATAAGCGTAAACTGGATTCTCCAAAAACCTAAGTATGGGAAGATGACTCATACTCTTTGATAGAAATTGTATATTAGCTCACAAAAAGATCCGATAGCAGCTCAAAAGCTACTATCGGATCTTTCTATATGAATGTTCATTCCTTGTCCCACTTCTTAACTTCGTTCAAGGATTGTATTCAAGGTCGTACGATCAAGATTTTTCACTAATGTAATCAATAATTCCTTCGCTGCATCATAATCATCAGTATGGATGATCGATGAAGATGTGTGGATATAGCGAGAACAAATTCCGATGACGGTAGAAGGTACACCGATACCGCTTAGATGAACTTGCCCTGCATCTGTACCTCCTGGTGAAACGAAATATTGATATTTAATTTTGTGGGTCTCTGCTGTATCTTGTACGTATTCAACAAGACCACGGTGCGTAAGCATACTAGGGTCAAAGATTCGCAACAACGCACCTTGACCGAGATGTCCGAAAGCTTGTTTATCACCTGTCATGTCATTGGCTGCACTAGCATCTAGAGCAAAGAAGATGTCTGGTTGGATCAAGTTAGCTGAAGTACGCGCCCCTCGTAAACCTAATTCCTCTTGCACGGTCGCACCAACATACAATGTATTAGGAAGTTTTTCCTTGTGGAGTGCTTCTAAACATTCAATGGCTAGACCTAGACCATAGCGATTATCCCATGCTTTAGCCATGATTTTCTTAGGGTTAGCGAGTGGTGTGAAATCACAGATCGGTACAATTTGTTGTCCTGGATGAATTCCGAAGGACTCTGCTTCTTCTTGGTTATCAGCACCAATATCAAGATACATCGATTTAATATCTACAGGTTTGCTACGTTGAGCTTCATCTAGTAGATGAGTTGGAGTGGAGCCAACTACTCCAATAATTGAGTCATTGTCTGTAATAATCCGCAGACGTTGCGCTAAGACTGCTTGGCTCCACCATCCTCCAAGTGGTTGAAAGCGGATCATACCACTTGGCGTAATGCCAGTTACGATAAACCCAACCTCATCGAAGTGGCCAGCAACCATCACTTTAGGACCATTCTCATCCCCACGAAGTACACCAAAGAGACTTCCAAGTCTGTCTTGCACAAACTCTTCTGTATATGAAGACATGGCTTCTTTTACCCAAGCACGCAATTCTCTTTCAAACCCTGATGCGGCTGGAAATTCTGTTAATTGACGAAATAAATCCATTGTTTCTTGGTTCATGAAAGTAAACTTCCTTTCGATCATATATGTTTTTCTATGTCTTAGTATGAACTTTGTATTGTTGATTGTCCACGTCCAAACAATCTAGACATGCACGATTCTGGTGTAGAACGAATAACATGACATTGGGTGTATACTACGTACTGAGCAATAGAAAGGAGCACATATCATGGAGTTAACGTTGAAAAAACGTATTGTGATCTATGTGTTGTTTATTTTGTTAGTCATTGTACTGATCTGTCTCTTTCATTAATAGCTGATATGAATTGTAGTACGCGACCGCATTCTATAATCGTCTAAAGGCGGTCGCCTGCATGTTTGGAAAGGATTACGACCTTTTTGGGAATTCTGCCTAATATACTTACATCTAATCATCATGTACAATGGATTAAATGTAAGAATTAGGAGGTTTGACTACGATATGCCCATACTTCAGGAGTCTACCCAGATTATTTCAGCTCTTCGTGTAAATTTGGAATCATGTATTTTAGGTAAATCTTTAGAGATACAATTGCTACTAACTGCTCTACTTGCAGGAGGGCATGTTCTGATTGAAGATGTTCCAGGTACGGGGAAAACTCAGTTGGTGAAGGCACTAGCCAAATCGATTCGTGGTGAATACCGACGTATTCAATGTAATCCGGATATTCTGCCAAGTGATATAACAGGTGTCTCTGTTTTTCATCCGAAAGATCAGCAATTCTATTTCCGGCCTGGGCCGGTTATGACAAATATATTACTAGTTGATGAAATTAATCGTGCTACAACAAAATCTCAATCTGCCCTTCTCGAAGTCATGGAGGAACGAAATGTTACGGTGGATGGGGAGACGCATGATCTTCCACATCCCTTTATGCTTATAGCGACACAGAATCCAATCGATTTCGAAGGGACATATATTCTTCCAGAGGCCCAGCTTGATCGCTTCATGATGAAGATCAACCTAGGATATCCCGATGTGGTTACTGAGAAGAATATCATGTTGCAGCACCAAATGGGACAACCTGTAGATCATTTAAATCCTGTTACTCATATGGAGCAGATTGCTACTATTCAGCAGGAAATTCGCCATGTGCATGTGAGTGATGTTGTCGCAGATTATATGCTTGCAATCATTCGTAAAACACGAGAACATCCATCCATCCTGCTTGGGGCTAGTCCACGAGCAACATTATCTTTTGTGCAAGCATGTAAAACCTATGCTTTCCTTCAAGAGAGAGATTATGTACTACCCGATGATATTAAGACGCTTGCTCCATATATTCTGTCCCATCGAATTCTGCTCCGACCAGAGTCACGTCTTGAGAATATCCACACACAAGCGGTCCTTCAAAGTATTATTCAACAGACACCGGTGCCAGTGGCCATGATGGAACGTTAAAAGGGGTGAATCGTATCCTAAGTGCCATAAGAAAAGGATTAAGAACACGTAGACATTGGGCGATGCTTACTGTATGGGTTGTTACGCTATTCTATCTATTATTTCAAGGAGGGAAGTTATCCTCCATGCTGTTCGGTATGAGCAGTCTATTGATGATTTACTTGCTGTTTGGTGGGTATAGCGGAGTTAGCCGAGCAACGGTAAGTCGGCGGCTTTCATTTAATGATGAACCATTTACCCTTCTACATGCTGGAGATCAAATGCAAGTGAAACTTGATTTGAATATTCCTGGATTCCTTCCATTTCCTTATATTATCGTAAGAGAAGTATTACAAAGACATGATGGTCAGTCATGGTCTTTCGAGGAAAGTGTTATTCCAAGTTTTCGCGGAACTGCACAACTTATGTTTCAGACACCTTCCTTAGAGCGAGGGAGATATCATTTTACTGATACAGTATGCATGAGCGAAGATATCTTTGGAATCATGGAACATAAAGGTGTAGTTCATGCTCCGGGTCAATTTCGCGTGATGCCACGAAGTGTCTTTATACCCTATTGGAATCTTTTTGACCGAAATTCTAGAATGGCTGGGCCTCAGACGGCCTTGTCAACATCTCGCAGAGAAACGACACAAATCAATGGCGTTCGTGATTATGTTTATGGCGATCGTTTAACAAGAATTCATTGGAATGCTACAGCGAGGACAGGAACATGGAAATCGAAAGAATTTGAACATGAATCAGTTCCCAAAACAATGCTAATTCTGGACGCAACAGCTGCACATTATGCAACAAATGAACAGTTTGAGTTAGCTGTATCTACCGTAACCTCTCTATTAGAATATGGCAATCGTGAACGAATCGGCATGGGGTTGTGTACACTGGGGAAACAATTGAATGTTTTTGTCCCAGCAGGAACTATATTAGAACGGCAAAAGATGCTACATCATTTAGTAGATATTCAAGCTGATGGAATAGGTAAATTATTTCCGAAGTTGGAATCAGCAGCACGGTTATTTCCACAAGGGTCATATTTTGTTCTTATTAGCCCAATGAAAGGACAACCTGTGATGGAATTGATTCGTTGGGCAACCTCGCATGGAATGAATCCATCTCACTTGTATGTTCAAAGTCTTAACCGTAAGGATCTTACGAATGATTGGATTTCTATACTAAGGACACGAGGGATTCTAGGGAGCTCTTTTTCTACACTTCAGGAATTACCAAGTGCAATAGGAGGGAATTCATATGACAAAGCTTAAGCATCTTTGGAGATATGATTGGTTAGCTTCGTTCACCTTCCTTTGGATTTGGATTGTTGTGAAACAGTGGTTGTCATTTACAGAACCTGTGTGGTTTGAAGAGACTACTCTATTGGTAGAAAGAACAGTTATTATCATAGCAATCATAGAAATATTGTTACCCTTGAAAAGAGTCTATCGCATACTTATAGAATGTACGCTGATACTTCTATTGCTTTACCGTACACTCATTGAATTTGCTGTGTTCAGTCCTGTAGGTGAACTGAATCATCGAATTGAACAATTTATAACTGTTTCATACCCTTATATCTGGTTTGTCCTTATTACGGCTGTATTATGTTTATTCATAGCAAAATTTATTGTGAGTAAGCTCTGGATTATTATATTTATGGGACTAAATATGATTGCATTGGCAATCTTAGATTCCTTCACATCTATCATTCTATGGGATGAAGCAGCATGGATGGCATTTGCAATGCTAGGTTGGTTGGTTAGTCATCATTTTCAGAAGTTTAAACAGAAATACCCTCAGGGTTGGAAGCATCTACTTCATTATCCTTTTGAGATGGCAGCCCATATTGTACTTGTGTTCTCTGTGATCTTTCTATTAGGTATTAATATGCCGAGTATATCGCCTATAATCACTGATCCTTACACGGTTTGGAGAGAGTGGAAAGCGAGTCCAGGTGGACCGGCACAACAAGCATTTCTTGAAGAGGTTAATGCGCAGCCCTCCATATCTGGATACAGTCGTGAAGATAATCAGCTAGGTGGCGCTTTTGAGTTCGATTATTCTTTGGTCATGACTGTTAATTCACCAAGCCGGAATTATTGGCGTGGTGAGACGAGAAGACTATATTCAGGTACTGGTTGGGAGAATGAATCAAGCGATGATTCCTATTCCAATGTTCAAGTTGGGAAATCGTTGGAGAGCGATTTGGAGCCTATAGTCCAGACGGAGGAAGTACAGCAGACGATGACACTCCTT
The DNA here is from genome assembly GCF_001857945.1 of Paenibacillus crassostreae. NCBI lineage: Bacteria > Bacillati > Bacillota > Bacilli > Caryophanales > Paenibacillaceae > Paenibacillus > Paenibacillus crassostreae. The sequence goes on along the minus strand of NZ_CP017770.1, from coordinate 1,167,572 downwards.
AGTGATACGGTATATCCTGTGTTGTTTGGAGCATATCAAATTTCCTCGATTGAAACGATTAATGGTGAGCAAGCAATGAAAGGACTTCAATGGAACAGTGCGCAATCTGCACTATTTTGGAATGAACAAATGAATGATTCAACCTATCCCTCAACATACAGCATTACTTCCAAGGTTCCTATCATTCCAGTTGAGGAATTAAGTCAGCAGTCTTATGATGAACTTTATAATGAATCAATAGAAGAGGAATACTTGCAAATACCCACTGGTTTCCCTGAACGTGTTACAGAACTTGCGATTTCTGTGACACAATCAGCAGAGACACCTTACGATAAGATGGCATTGTTGCAAGCCTATCTACAAACCAATTATGAGTATACGAATACACCAGATGTTACACGTAAAATTAGTAATGATTTTGTCGATAGTTTTTTATTCGAAATTCGTGAAGGTTACTGTGACTATTTCTCAACTTCCATTGTCATGATGGCGAGGTCACTTGATATACCGGCTCGTTGGGTTAAAGGTTATGCACCGGGGAGTCAGCCTGAGATGGAAGATTTCCGGATGATGCAACAAGGCAATATGAATACTGGAGTATATACCGTTTCCAATGCGGATGCTCACTCTTGGGCAGAGGTATACTTTGGTCCCTATGGTTGGATTCCGATTGAAGCTACACCTGGTTTTAATATGCCACTTCTAACGGAATTAGATAGTGAAGAGCTGAATGAAATGAATCAACAAGAAGATCAAGAGCTATCTAATGATGAAAAAATACGATCAACAGAATCGAAGATCACTACTGCTTGGATCAAAGGAATAAGTATTACTGCAGTGACTCTTTTATTATTATGGCTCGGATATGTGGTATGGCGCTCCCGTCATTCAATGTACTTCTTATGGCTAAGACTTCGACATGGTAAGGAGTTAACTTCAGGTGAAAAAGTGGTAGTCGAGACAGAACGATGGATCGCTTACTTGCATAAACGTGGGATGAAGCGTCAAATGCATGAAACGTTGCGTGAATCTGTCATGAAGTGGCAACAATATGAACCTGCACTAGGGCCGCTATTGCAGAACCTACTTCAACTTTTTGAGAAGGCAAAGTATAGCCCTGAGTCTGTAGCTGCGGGGGAATGGCGTGAAGTTCAGAGGATTGGTAAGCAGCTTAACCTCGAATTAACAACAAAAAGAAAAATATAGCAATAACTTCGTCCTAATTACATGTGTAAAAAGGGCGGTTTTTTTTGTAATAGCGCATCATATTATGGTATAGTTTGTCGTATGAAACTGAGGTGACTGGACTTGTTTGAAATGCTGATGCCTAAATTACGGGCGAATACAGTGTTTGATATCGATTTGGAAGATCTATATGCAAAGGGATACCGGGGGATTATCACGGATTTGGACAATACGCTTGTGGGTGCCAAGGCGCCGCTTGCCCATCCTGAATTAATCGCTTGGTTTGAACTAGTGAAAAAAACAGGGTTTCAATTGATTATTGTTTCCAACAATCATCTGGCGAGAGTATCTGCTTTTGCTACGCCATTGGACATTCAATTTGTGCATGAAGCCCGGAAACCTTCACTTAAGCCTTTTCAATCGGCAATGAAGATGATGGGACTTTCGAATACAGAGACAATTATGGTAGGGGACCAAATGCTGACCGATGTGTTCGGTGGGAATCGGCTCGGGCTATTCACCGTATTAGTTCGACCCATCTCAGTTCAGGATGAAGGATGGACAACAAGAATTAATCGAAGAGTCGAGCGGATTGTGCTTAGGCGGCTTCGCAAAAAAGGATTATGGCTCGAGGAGGAACAATAAGCATGAAAGAACCTATTGGCGAGCAAGAAGCCATGAGATGCAGTGGTTGTGGGATATCGCTACAAACACAACAAACAGACTTACCCGGTTATGTACCGACTAAAGCGCTTGAACAAGAACAGATTATTTGTCAGCGTTGTTTCCGTATTAAAAATTACAATGAATCATCTTCTGTGACGGTGGATCAAGACGAATTCTTGAAGCTACTGAGCCAAATTGGCAATAAGAATGCATTAGTCATTCATATTGTGGATTTGTTCGACTTCCAAGGAAGTATGATTTCTGGATTGCAACGTTTTGTTGGTAATAACCCTGTTATTCTTGCCGTGAATAAAATTGATCTGCTTCCCAAAGTGACGAATTGGAATAAGATTAAGAACTGGGTGCAGCAACAAAGTAAAGAGAGTGGACTTAAGACGGAAGAAATCGTGCTTTGTAGCGCGAAGAAGAACCAAGGATTTGACCGATTGCTTGAGACCATAGCAACGTACCGTGGAGATCGGGATGTCTATGTTGTTGGGGCAACTAATGTCGGCAAATCAACTCTGATTAATCGTCTCATTAGAGATTATAGCGACTTGGAACAAGAACTAACGACCTCACGTTATCCAGGTACAACATTAGATATGGTTAATATTCCTCTTGATGATGGTCATCACATTATCGATACACCAGGTATTGTATACCCATGGCGTTTCAGTGAGCTTGTGAGCCGTGAGGATCTTGGAGCGACGATGCCAGAGAATCCATTGAAACCGATGGTATATCAATTGAATGAAGGTCAGACCCTTTTCTTTGGGGCTATGGCTCGTTTTGACTTTGTCAAAGGTGATCGGCAATCGTTCACTTGTTTCCTCAGTCCTAAGACAGGAATTCATCGTACGAAGTTAGAACGTGCTGATTCGTTATACGAAGAACATGCAGGAGAAATGCTCACCCCACCTAATAAAGAGAATTTAACGAAACTTCCCGAGTGGACGAGACATGAATTTAGTATTAAAAAGGGTGCTTATTCCGATGTGTTTATTTCGGGTCTTGGTTGGATCAAGATTAATAGTGATCAAGGTGCCATAATCGCAATCCATGCGCCACGTGGTGTTAAAGTATTAACAAGACCTTCCCTGATCTAAGCGTTATCGTAAGATAGCGATAGGGATGAACGGATGGTCATATTGAATATTTAGCAGAGAGGTGGTGGAATAGGCTTATGTTATGGAGCAATTTATCTTCAGAACATAATAACTCTTTGCGCCTTGCGGTGATTGGGGATCCTATTGCTCACTCGAAATCTCCAGTGATGCATAATGCTGCCCTGGCTTCGCTTGGATTGAAAGGGGAATATATCCCTCTACATGTGAGCCCTCGAGAATTGGGTCCAGCCATTACACGAATGAAAGATCTGGGCTTCCGAGGGATTAACGTTACCATTCCTCATAAATTAGATGTGATGGCTTACGTTGATCGATTGGATGAATCCGCTGAGATCATTGGTGCAGTGAATACTATTGTGAACGAGAACGGGTACCTTACAGGGTATAACACGGATGGAATCGGATATGTTCGTTCGTTAAAAGAAGAGACTCGTGTCCGTCTAAAAGACAAATCAATCATAGTATTAGGAGCCGGTGGTGCGGCGCGTGGTATTGTTCACACATTAGCTCAAGAAGAACCCAAGCGTATTGTCATAGCTAACCGTACGGAGGACAAGGCCATTCAATTAGCAAAAGAGTGGAGTTCAATAGCTAATATTTCGGGTGTTTCTATAGATGAGGCCAAGTCTTACATGTCAAGTATGGACATCGTAATTAATACGACCTCTATTGGAATGCACCCACACACAGCTCATTCGCCAATCGATCCAGTATCAATACCTCCTGGCATTATCGTCAGCGACTTGATCTATAATCCGCTCATGACTGAATTGTTGAAGAAAAGTCATGAGAGAGGTTGCATCACCCACGGTGGACTAGGGATGTTTGTGAACCAAGGAGCATACGCCCTGGAGTATTGGACTGGGTTACCTGCACCAATTGAGATAATGAGAGAAGCCGTGTTGAAGAGTCTTCAACATGAAGCTGTAAATGTACAAGAGAATAATTGAATTGAAGGAGTTTGGATATTACATGTTAAACGGAAAGCAGAAACGTTATTTACGTTCACTAGCACATCATTTGAATCCTGTATTTCAAGTGGGTAAGAATGGAACTAATGATCACTTGATTCAGCATATTGTTGAAGCGATTGAGAAGAGAGAACTTATGAAAGTCACAGTATTGAACACTTGCCTTGAAGACCGTAATGAAATTGGAGCTGAATTGGCTGAAAAGTCTGGCGCTGAATTGGTTCAGGTTATCGGGAAAGTGATTGTATTATATAAAGAGTCAAAAGATAACAAAGAAATTCAACTGCCATAAGTAGGGGAGGATTCAGCATGAAGATCGGAATCATGGGGGGGACCTTTGATCCGCTTCATATCGGCCACTTGCTCGCAGCGGAATCTGCAAGAGATGCTTATGAACTTGATGAGGTCTGGTTCATGCCAAGCCACATTCCTCCACACAAGGATAAGGCTGGAGCGACGGGTGAGGAACGACTAGCTATGGTAACTGAAGCTATAAAGGGTCATTCATCCTTCCGGACTTTAGATATTGAAGTGGAAAGAGGAGGCATATCTTATACCATTAATACGATAGAAGAGCTGAAGATTACTTATCCAGCATTTGACTTCTATTTTATTATTGGGGCAGATATGGTTAATTACTTACCTCACTGGGATCGGATTGAGGATTTATCCCAGCTGATAACGTTTATCGGGGTGGGTCGCCCAGGTTCACCACTGGATCTGAATGCATTACCATCCTACTTACAATCAAAAGTACTACTTGCGGATATGCCGCTTGTAGATATTTCATCTTCTGATATTAGGGAAAAAGCGGAGGCAGGGCATTCAATCCGCTATATGGTTCCGGAAGTTGTGTATGATTATATCGTAAGGAGCGGAATTTATGGGATACAGCCGTGATGAGCTTATTGAAGCAGTATCTGCTCAAATGCCTGCTAAACGTTGGCAGCACACCCAGGGTGTTATGGAGTCCGCAGTCAAGTTAGCAGAACAATATGGGGCGGATCCTGAAAAAGCTGATTTAGCTGCCATTCTGCATGATGTTGCTAAGTATTGGCCAATAGAGAAGTTAAAAGATGTTCTAGAAGAACATCAATCATCTAGTGAATTATTATTGTATAACAAGCAACTGTGGCATGCTGAAGTCGGAGCCATTGTAGCAAATCATGATTATGGAATAACGGATCTAGAAGTATTGGATGCGATCCGTTACCATACCTCAGGACGTATAGGTATGACCTTATTGGATAAGGTGGTTTGTCTGGCTGATTATATTGAACCGGGAAGAGACTTTCCCGGAGTGAATAATATTAGAAAACTAGCCAACGATAGTTTAGAAGAAGGTTTACTGGCTGGTCTTGATTCTACGATCAGTTTGTTAGTGTCACGTCGGGAAATTATATTTCCCTTAACCGTATTAGCACGTAATGATTTGATTAAGCAATTGGAGGCGAATTCATGAATCAAAAATTTATTGAACCTAAAAAGTTGTTGGATTTGGTCGTATCAAGCGCCCAAGGTAAAAAGGCTATGAATGTTGTAGCACTGGATTTAAAAGGAATTTCATTGGTTGCAGACTATTTTGTCATTTGTCATGGTAATTCCGATGTACAGGTCCAAGCTATCGCTACCGATATTCGTAAAGAAGCGATGAGCGCAGGAACAACTATTCGAGGAATCGAAGGAATGGACAGCGCACGTTGGGTACTAATGGATCTAGGTGACGTAATCGTACACATTTTCCATCGTGATGAACGTGAATTCTATAACATTGAGAAACTATGGTCTGATGCTAAAGTCGTGGAGATCGTATGAGTTTAGTTGCGGGTACAGTTGTATCACTTGAAGTGGCCCGTGAAGTATCTCCATATGGCTTTTTTCTATATGGAGATGATTTCGATGTGTTACTCCATTACACGGAGATTGTAGGAGAAATAAAACCGGGAGATATCCTAGAGGTATTTATCTTTTTCGATACGCAGGATCGCTTAGCTGCTACGATGAAAAAACCTTATTTAACATTAGGGGGATTAGCAAAACTTGTTGTGGCTGATGTTAATCCACGATTAGGATGCTTCCTCGAAATGGGACTAGGGCGCCAGCTATTATTACCTATTCGAGAATTACCAGAGATTAAAGAACTGCATCCACTTGTGGGTGATTCCGTCTTTGTTACGATGGAGCACGATAAACAAGGTCGCTTATTGGCTAAGCTAGCAGGAGAGTATGAACTTGAACCACTAACCTTTGCAGCACCTTCCTCATGGATGAATCAATGGGTAACGGCAACTGTGTATAAACCACTCCAAATGGGTACATTCGTCATTGTTGATGGCGGAGTAATTGGCTTCGGGAGTATTGGCTTAATACATTCTACAGAGCGTAACCAGATGCTTCGACTTGGTGAAGAAGTGCAAGTTCGCGTAAGTCATATTCGAGAAGATGGACGAGTGAATCTTTCCATGGCTCCTTTAAAGGAAATTGGCAGAGATCTAGACGCTGATCGAATATTGGCTACACTTAAAGATCGTCCAGGTGGAGGAATGCCTTATTCCGATGCTACTCCACCAGACATCATTAAAGAGCGATTCGGCATTAGTAAATCAGCCTTCAAACGCGCAATAGGCAAATTGCTAAAGGAAGGTCTAATAACACAAAAAGAGAATTGGACATACCTAGTAAATCCAGAGTCGAATGTGAATGAGGATGAACCATCTTAATTTAAGTATTTGAATATTATTTCATGGGAAGGGTGGTGCTAATATGTCATCCTATCGGAAATTTGCATATGTCTACGATGAGTTAATGGAGGACATGCCATACCCTGACTGGATACGCTTTGCACGAACGGCTTGGGAGAAACATGGAATGCCTCATAGCGTTGTCGAATTAGGTTGTGGAACAGGGAGTATTACGATTCCTTTAGTTAATTCTGGTTTTGAAGTTACGGGTATTGATATCTCAGCAGATATGTTGTCTGTAGCCCGTGGTAAAATGGATGGAACGCCACGCGGTAATCGTCTATATCGTGAAGGTAGTATTCGTTGGGTACAACAGGATATGAAAGAATGGGAATTGCCAGAACCCGTGGATTCCGTTATTTCTTTCTGCGATTGCGTCAATTACCTAGTTGAGGAATCTGACGTTATATCCTTGTTCGCTCGAACTTACGAAGGATTAAAGCCTGGTGGAACATTTCTATTCGATGTGCACCATCCCAATACGCTAAAAGGTTATGATGACGAGCAACCTTTTGTGCTTGATGAACGGTCCGTTTCATATATCTGGACATGTGATCTAGATGTTGAACGATGCGAGATAGAGCACCATTTACGAATCTTTGTACGTGAAGAACAAGGTGGAGATCACTATCGTCGGTTTGAAGAAATTCATATTCAGCGGGCATATGATCCTGAATGGATGAGAGTTGAGTTAGCTAAAGCTGGATTTAGTGACATCAAGATTTACGCAGATTTTGAATGGAACGAAGCGGGAGATGGCGCGCAAAGACTGTTCTATGTGGCGATTAAATAGAAATAAATAAAGCAGTCCTTCTCTTGGAGATAGGGCTGTTTTTATTAATGTTAATATAAAAGAACCCTGCCTTATTGGCAGGGTCAGAGAGAAGGTATGAGTGTTATGCTTCGACAAGTTCAGGTTTTTTCAATTGAAGTGGTGGAGGTACGATCCAACCTTTTTCCTTATTTAAATTAAGGATACGGTTACCAAGTACAGTCATCTCAGAATGAAATTTGGCAAACATAGCCCCTATATTTTCATTAATACTCATCCCCATAGCTTGGCTCGCTGAGACTAGACCCAGAGAAGCACTAGAAGCGACCGATGCAGCAATTTCTAGATCTGAGAACCTTGCTCCAACTGGGATATCTTCGAGATTCACCTTCGGGCGTTCAGGAAGTACTGGAGGTGGAGCAATGCCATTCTCCATTAAGACATCATCGCATTGTTTCATTTCTTTCTTGGATTGATTGATGAAATCTTCAATGATCTTTTTGAGATCATGATCACCTGCATGATTCAAGAAAGCTTGATAGGACGAAATCGCCGCTTTTGTCATCAAAGAGCACTGCCAAACATAGAATATTTCGCCATAATGCAAAGGTTCATCTTTTCCTGTTAAAATGCCCATAGACACTCTCCTTAGTAGTCACATTATTATTTATAAAGCATTATTTATGTTGTCCAAGTGGCTGTGAGATATGTGGGAAGTGATTCTCCAATGTTTGCTTGTTATTATGATTTGCAAAAAAAGCTATAATAAACAAGCCTTGGATCCTTTGATCCAAGGCCTGTACTTTCTGTACTCTATGTCTTTCCATTCCTTAACGATGTTCTACAAGATCAATACTTCCCAGGATGATGTGGGCAAGTCCAAAGCCTAGTACACCATATGCAGCAAGCTTATACTTGCTACCAAGTAATGCAGCACCTGACGCAGACACAACGGTTCCAAGAACTGTAGGAATCATTCCTTCGCGCATTTGAACACTCCCTTAAGTGGTTTTGGAAAGACAAGAATTAGTATCTGTTTTCCCGGATGGATTTATTCATAAGTAGCAATATTAACGTCTGATTCACACGTAGAATCAATTGACTTACTTTCTTGGGTTAGGTATAATATGATTCATCAAAATGCATATGTTAAACGTTGATGAGGAGTACTAATTTCGAAATATCATCCAGAGAGCCGGTGGTTGCTGCAAGCCGGTTGATAGATTGAAACGAACTTGCCTCGGAGTCATGATATGAATATAAAATATCATCGTCTTACCCGCGTTAAGGGTTCAAAGTGAGTGGAAGACAAAGAATGTATTCCGCTAACTAGGGTGGTACCACGGGAATCTAACCTCTCGTCCCTAGCGATCAAACGCTAAGGATGAGAGGTTTTTTGATGAGGTAAAAGGTTTTGAAGAATGATTATACACGTTAATGAAGGAGGAATTTTAGTCATGAGTGAACAACAAGGGCAAGGCTATCAACCACAAGCGATTGAGCCGAAATGGCAACAATATTGGGAAGAACATCAAACTTTTAAAACAGGTGAGGATCCTACTAAACCTAAATTTTATGCGTTGGATATGTTTCCTTATCCATCTGGTGCTGGTCTTCACGTGGGTCATCCAGAGGGGTATACAGCTACAGACATCGTATCTCGCTATAAACGCAAGCGTGGTTATAATGTTCTACATCCCATGGGTTGGGATGCATTCGGTCTACCCGCAGAACAACATGCTTTAGATACGGGTGAACATCCAAGAGAAATTACAGTAAAGAATATTGATAATTTCCGTCGTCAGATTAAATCTTTAGGATTCTCATATGATTGGGATCGTGAGATCAGCACAACGGATCCGGATTATTATAAATGGACACAATGGATATTTATTCAGTTGTTTAATAAAGGACTCGCCTATGTAGCAGAAGTACCTGTCAATTGGTGCCCAGCGTTAGGAACAGTTTTAGCGAATGAAGAAGTGATTAATGGATTAAGTGAACGTGGCAACCATCCTGTCGTTCGTAAACCTATGAGACAATGGATGCTGAAGATTACTGAATATGCTGACCGTCTATTGGATGATTTAGAAGAGTTGGATTGGTCTGAGAGCATAAAGGATATGCAGCGCAACTGGATTGGTAAATCTAAAGGAGCAGAAGTGAGATTTGATATTCAAGGTCATGACGCTCATCTAGCTGTGTTTACAACAAGACCAGATACGCTATTCGGTGCAAGTTACTGTGTCCTAGCTCCAGAACATGAATTGGTCGAACGCATAACGACACCAGGGCAATTAGAAGCAGTTGAAGCTTATAAAACGCAGGCTTCACATAAGAGTGATCTAGAACGGACTGATCTGGCGAAGGATAAAACAGGTGTCTTTACTGGATCTTATGCAATAAATCCAGTCAATGGTGCGAAGATGCCGATCTGGATCGCAGATTATGTCCTTGCTGGATATGGAACAGGAGCTATCATGGCTGTTCCAGGGCATGATACACGTGACTGGGAATTTGCGAAGCAGTTCGGATTGGATATTATCGAAGTGGTCAAAGGTGGAAATGTAGAAGAGGAAGCATATAGTGGAGACGGAGAGCATGTGAACTCTGAATTGCTGAATGGTCTACACAATGCAGAAGCAATCGCAACAATGATTTCTTGGTTAGAAGACAATGGTAAAGGCGAAGGTAAAATCACATATCGCCTGCGTGATTGGTTGTTTAGCCGTCAAAGATATTGGGGAGAGCCTATTCCTATCTTGCATCTAGAAGATGGAACCATGAAGACTGTTCCGGTGGATCAATTACCACTTGTTCTACCAGATGTAGAACATATCAAGCCTTCAGGTACTGGAGAATCGCCATTAGCTAATGTGCTCGATTGGGTAGAAACAATAGACCCTGAGACCGGGATGAAAGCTCGCCGTGAGACGAATACAATGCCTCAATGGGCTGGAAGTTGCTGGTATTATCTACGTTTCATTGATCCGCATAACGATCAAGAGCTTTGTGCTAAGGATAAGCAACAACAATGGCTTCCGGTCGATCTTTATATTGGTGGAGCGGAACATGCAGTACTACACTTACTATATGCTCGATTCTGGCATAAAGTTTTGTATGATCTGGGCATAGTGGATACGAAAGAGCCTTTCCATAAGCTTGTGAACCAAGGAATGATTCTAGGTACGAATAATGAGAAAATGAGTAAATCTCGTGGTAATGTCGTGAATCCAGATGAAATCGTAGAAGGTTATGGCGCGGATACACTCCGTATATACGAAATGTTTATGGGACCACTTGAAGCGACTAAACCTTGGAGTATGAATGGTGTAGAAGGTAGCCATCGTTTCCTTGCACGAGTATGGCGTTTGTTCATAAATGACGAAGGTAACCTCAACGGTAAGATTGTTGACGGTGAAGGTAGTGATGAATTCAAAAAAATATGGCATAAAACGATCAAAAAAGTTACCGAAGATTTCGAAAACTTACGATTTAATACAGCGATCAGTCAATTAATGATTTTTGTTAATGAAGCGTACAAAACTGAACAATTACCGCGCTCAAGCGTAGAACAATTTGTGCAACTTCTATCCCCATTGGCACCGCACATTTCCGAAGAATTGTGGCAGCGCCTTGGGCATGTTGGTAGCATTTCATACGTAGAATGGCCAACATTTAATGAAGCTTGGACGGTGGATGCTGAGATTGAAATCGTTGTACAGGTAAATGGAAAGATTGTACAACGCGTGATGGTAGCAAAGGATATGGATCAAGAAGCGATGCAGAAGTACAGTTTATCACTTCCTAGTGTTGAGCAGTCTATTGCCGGTAAAGCCATTCGTAAAGTGATTGCTGTTCCAGGTAAATTAGTTAATATTGTGGTCGGTTGATCTTAGGTCCATCGAACAATTTATCTAACTCTTCTAGATCCTCATCATATTTTTGATGTGTTGTCGAAATCAAACGGTGAAAAACGCCATCTAAGCTATGGTTAAGTTGAGATAAAGCTTGTGCGGTTATTCCTCCAGGAACAGCTACCATTTCTTGAAGCTGAGGGGGGGTAACGCCTCCTTGGGTTAACAGTTTACCGGTACCCAGGAGCATCTCACTTGCAAGACAGGTAATCTCCTCGCGGGAACTGCCTGTCATCTCTACCGCAGCATCGATCCATTTGGTTAAGAAAAAACTAATAAAAGCAGGCCCGCAGCTGGAAAAATCAGAGTTAATGCGTGCCTGCGATTCTTTTATTTCCATAGGTTTGCTGATGTATGAGAGAAGATCATGTAGAATTTGCTTATCCTTCTCATCAAGACGGTTACCATACATAACTAATGAAGCACCACTACCGATCTTATGCGTAACACTTGGAATGATTTTTGCAATTTTGCAATCAAGACTATTTTCCAGATGAGATATTTGCACAGGGCTTGTAATAGATACGATTAGCTGATTGGGTCGAACATCGTTTTTGATTTCTTGAATTAATGAAGCGAATTGAAGTGGTTTAACACATACGAATATTACATCACTGCATCTTACAGTCTGAATATTGTTACGACATATGTTTAGACCTTCGTGACGCTCAGAGAGAACGAGAAGCTTTTTCAGAGTGCGATTACTTATGAAAAGTTGATGAGGTTGCAGAGCACGAAATTCAATGAAAGCTTCTAATAAGACGCTTCCCATACTGCCAGTACCTATTATTCCTACTTTCATTAAGACAATCCCTCCTTTCACCATATTGTTGTTTCATGACATATTCCTACTTCATAACATATGCGTTAGTACCTTTACCTCATGACGAATTAACAGATCAAATCAAGTGTTTTTAATCTTAATTCTTGTTGATTATGTAAGACGCTAATCCAAATTAAGTATGATGGAGGTGTTGTGAGTGAGACGAACGTACAAACTGCTATTTGTTTTGACAGCTTTTATAAGTAGTGGTTATATATTGTTATCTGGTATAGGTGATCGCGAGGTCATACAAGACTGGGAACCATTGAATGTTCACGTTGCACAAGCTTTAGATGATGATGACGAATTAATACAAAATACGAATAAAAGTAATGTTAGCGAATCCAAATCAACCCCGGAGCAACAAATAGTAGTAGAACAACAATCAGAAACTGAATCCAAGGTGACAAATCTTTCTGAGTCAGAACCTATGTCAGAACCTATGTCAGAATCCGCATCAGAGGCCGTATCAAAGTCCGTATTAGCGGATGTTCCGGATAGCAATAAAATAAATATCAACACAGCGGGTGTGGCAGAATTGATGTCTCTTCCAGGTATTGGGGAGAAAAAGGCACAGGCAATTATAGATTATCGTAATGACAAAGGACCCTTCCGACAAATATCTGACTTGGATCAAGTCAAAGGAATCGGAGTGAAAATGTTGGAGAAAATAGCTTCAAATGTTGAATTGTAGGATAATAATAACTACAAACAATTAAAGAGGAGAGAAGATCATGATAGATACACGAAAAGATTGGGATACGTACTTCATGGATATTGCTTATATGGTATCTACTCGCTCTCGTTGTGGACGTCGACATGTTGGTGCTGTACTTGTGCAAGGAAAGAAATTATTAGGGACAGCTTACAATGGTGCACCAATGGGGATGCCTGATTGTTCAGAGGCAGGTTGTATGATTTCAGAGGAAGTGTCCCTTGTTCAAGTGGATGGGGAAGAAAAGATGGTAAAGAAGCAACGTTGTATACGTACCATCCATGCTGAACAGAACCTATTACTATTCACTGACCGTATAGATCGAGAAGGAAGTACGGTTTATGTAACGGATGAACCATGTTGGACATGCGCGAATATGTTAGCGAATAGTGGGGTTGTTGAGATTGTATTTCACCGTTCATACCCAAAAGATACGGATAAGGTCACTTCGATGCTCAATAGTAAAGAGATCATATTCCGCCAATTGCAATTATACGAACCACCTAATGAAACATTAACAAGTGTATCGAACTAAATAATTTGATGGAGAAAGAATCTCCTTTGCGACTGTTTGTTAACGCAAAGGAGATTCTTTTTTTTGTTTGTTTGCTAAGATGGCTATGTTAAATTTTTGGACGAGAAAGAGCGTGATATGAATGCAAGGGAGACCTCTATTGCTATTTGCAATATGTTGGATCGTAGGAAGTTCAACAGCCTGTTTATATACAGGACATAGATTAGGGTGGATAGGGGTTGGGCTGACGCTTATATTGTTATCTGCTATGGTGCTGTTTCAAGAAAGATGGAGAACCATAGTCATGATCTGGAGTACACTCATCTTATCCGCTGGTTATTGGGAGTGGCATGATTATTCCAATGTCACTACATTACCCGAAGTTATGCAACAGGAGGTATCTGCACTTGCTGGCATAGTTGTCCAAGCTGAAGGTAGAGTGACAACGGCAGTAGAAGTGGACGGGGATCGAGTAAACATGAATATAGATTTGTCTGAAGTTAATTCATCCGTCATATCTGAAAAGGTACTTGTTCAAGTGAAACTCTTAACAGAAGAAGAGCAGCAGGAAGCTATGAGGTGGCAACGTGGAGATCTTGTTAAGATGACTGCTACGCTTGAGATTCCTGCTATTTCTCGTAATTTTGATGGTTTTGATTATCGTAATTATTTGCGTACAAGGGAAATTCACTGGATTCTTAAGGTGAACGGATTGGATAATGTTGAACTTATTCCACCGTCTTCATGGAGTTTGTTATCACTATTTCGCTTAAATGATGTATTGCGAGAGAAGATAGGAACTAAGATTGAAGCGTTATTTCAAGAGCCACATGCAGGGTACATGAAAGGTCTAATTATCGGAATGCAAGATGATGTAGATCCGACAACATATAGCCAATTCTCGCAGTTGGGATTAACCCATATTCTAGCGGTCTCGGGCACACATGTTGCTGTTTATGTAGCCTGTCTATTGATTCTATTATCGTTATTCAGACTGACCCGTGAAACAAAACTAACGATCGTTATTCTACTAGTTCCATGTTATGTACTACTAACTGGGTTCAGTCCCTCTGTTGTTCGCTCTGGTATTATGAGTATGATTGCTTTATATGCCGCAAGACAAGGTTTATTGAAGGATGGACTTCACATTATCAGTGCAGCTGCGTTATTCATGTTGTTATGGAATCCATATTTATTAGTAAATGTGAGTTTCCAACTTTCTTTTATCGTAACTTTAGGACTCATGGTGTATGTTCCACTCATCATGCCAATGCTTTCTAAACTCCCGCGTAAATTTGCGCCTGTATTAGGTGTGACCGTTATTGCTCAATTTGTCTCTTTTCCTTTGACCATATATTATTTCAATCAATTCTCTTTATTATCAGTTGTTGCAAATTTACTACTTGTCCCACTGATTTCTTTTGTAGTCCTGCCGCTAGGAATGGTGTCGTTGGTGCTAGGAATTTTGTGGATGCCATTGGGCAAAGGGCTGGCTTGGGTTGCTCAATGCCTGGATAATGTCACCTTTACCTTCGTAGAATGGATGAATTTACACCAAGCATTTATTACGATATGGCCATCGCCATCTATATTGTGGATTTGTTGTTATTATATATTATTATATGTACTACTTAGGCTCATTAAAATATGGATTGAATACGTTCAGCCGCATCCTATCTACATAGAGGATACCATTCCACTTGACGATGTACTGGTTCCACATCAACAACTAATAAATTCACGATCGAGAAAATTAACATGGAGACAATATATCGTCGCACCACTTGTATTTACATTCGTAATTTTATTATATTTAGGTTATCAATCAGAGTCTTTGAATGGAGCGGGACTCGTATCCTTTGTAGATGTTGGGCAAGGGGATTGTATCCTTATTACAACACCTGAAGGAAAACATATTCTAGTGGATGGAGGAGGAACGATAAACTTCCGAAAGCCAGAGGATTATTGGAAGAATCGAAAGGATCCTTTCGAAGTGGGAGCGAAAGTGGTTGTGCCCTTGTTGAAAAAGCGAGGTGTTCATCAACTTGATGCTGTCATACTTACCCATGGAGATCAGGACCATATGGGTGGCTTACAGGCTGTATTGGATGATATTCCAGTGAAAGCTTTTTTATTTAATGGTACACTTACAGGTGCAGCTAATCAGGAGAACTTATTATCTACGGTTCTGGCAAAAGATATTCCAATCTATGCGATTCATAATACGATGGTCTTGCAGTTAGATGGCAATTCAAAGCTAACTTTCTTATCTCCAGAAATGACGAATGAAGAGCAACAACAATTACCCATTGTTAAAGAACAAAATCATTCATCATTAGTATTTATTGTAGAAATGAATGGTGTTCGGATGCTACTAACAGGAGATATGGATATAGCCAGCGAAATGAATATACTTCATGACAAATTTCAAACAGCTAATGTATTAGAAGGAGTCGATATTATGAAGGTTGCTCACCATGGGAGCAAAACATCAACAGCAGAAGAATGGCTTTCCCAATGGAAAGCAGCAATCGCAGTGATTTCTGCGGGAGTCAATAATTCTTATGGCCATCCCCATTCTGATGTAGTTGCTCGTATTACGGCACAGGGCATGAGGATCTTTCGTACAGATCAACAGGGCGAGATTCAAATGAAGTTTCTTCATGATGATGTATGGGTTAAGAATAAATTGAGGTAATGTTGATCTTGCGAAACTTGTAATGAGGCGGTTGAAAAAAAGAATTGCGAAATGCAACAATATGCTGGTCTTACGCGTCAGTAAGATTACAGGGAGAGGGGGATCCTTTGTGGTGGAGCTTGGACTCATAAGAGCCGCTCAATCGGGCGATCGCGACGCTCTAATCACCCTATTACGTGATATTGAACAACATGTGTATCGTACAGCCTATTATATCCTTAACAATGAACAAGATGCATTGGATGCTGCTCAAGAAGCTTTAATCCGGATTTATACTCGAATTGATTCCTATGAAGAAAAGGCACAATTTAAGACTTGGGTTCAACGGATTGTGACTAACATTTGCATAGATAAATTTAGACGTAATAAACCAACGGTATCCATAGATGAGCATGATTTTGTTTTTCAAGATAAACAGGATGTAGAGCATGTGGTTCTGACATCATATATGGCAGATGATATTCGGGAGGCAATTAATAAACTTCCAGAACATCATAAGAGCGTTGTTGTACTTAGATATTTACAAGATTTCTCCTATAGCGAGATTGCTGAAAGCTTGGATCTTCCATTGAACACAGTGAAATCATATCTATTTAGAGCAAGACAGCAATTACAAAGTCTACTACAAGACTATCAGAAGGGAGGTGTGTCAGGATGAGTTGTTCGGATATGGTAGAAAGCATGCACCGATATTTGGATAACGACCTTAGTGTAGACGAGGAGGCGAAAATGTTAGGACATATTGCCAACTGTCAACGGTGTGCAGACGATTTTCGTATACTTAAGGCACTATCGCACGAATTGGAGGAGCTTCCTCATGTTGTGCCCAAATATAGTTTAGTGGATGCTATTATGCCTCAGCTTGATGCAATAGATCGTGCAAGACATGAGAAATCTTCTTCGGCAGAACAACAAGCTTCAGAAATGATTCCAGTAGTCCCTATAAATATCCATAAGAAACGATTCTTTAATACGAGTATATCAAGAACGTTAATTGGTACAGCTGCTGCTGTTGGGATTATAGGAGTAGCTATCTTTACCTATTCCCCGCAACAATTGTCGGATGCGCAGATTGGATATCAAGAGAAGGTCCCAGCTAACGCAGAGTCAACAGTAAGTTCGGACGATAGATCGATGAAGACTGCTGCTGAGAATGGAACTGAAAATATGGCAGATGATGAAATATTCTCTACAGGAATCGTTGACGAAATATTAACTCCAACAGATGACAAGGGTTCTTTAGAGCAAGAAACTTACGCTATGGAATCTACGAATCCAGAGCTTGATACGGATGCCGATAAAGTTCAGAGTAGTGAATCATCAGGAAATATTAATGAAAAAGAATCACCAGACTCATTGAAACAAGACACAAGTCAAATGAGGTCAGATGAAGCTAATCCCTCTACAGATGAAGTGAAGGAACAACCAATGCAAGAAATGTCTAAAAAGACACAACCGGAGCAATCTGATCTTTTAAAAAATGATGCGGATACTGTGAAAAAAGAGGAAGCGCCATTAGCTGAAGATTCTATAGCACCTAAGATGGACACGGTTCCCAAAAACAGTCGTATTATGAGTGATATTTCAGAGTTTGGTTTACAGGCAGATACACCTACAGCTACAGCTTCTATACCCCTTACATGGGATTCACCAGATGGGACAATGACTGCTGTTCTGGAGAATCATCTGGACAATCAGAAACTAGTGATTTATCGATTGCCAACTGAAACAGAGAGTGAAAAGACTGTTATTCAAAGTGTGGATCTAGCGGGAACTTGGATTGAAGGTGTATGGTCAACAGATAGTACTGTGTTTACTTACCAAGTAGAGTTAAATGGTAAAGTATCGATTCATTCTTATCCTAATGCTGACAAATCGATAACAACACCTTAATATCCCTTCGTAATGAATGCACCATTATCGAAATTGTGAATATGATATATTAAAGTACAATCAGCAGAAACGCAAGTGGATTTTCAGCCATCTAAATAAATGTTGAAACTAAAGTCGTTATGACCACCGTCATGAAAGTTTCTAGAGCTTTTGTTGGTGGTGTTTATATAGATGTGCTGGAACAAGGGAATCTTGAGTGAGAGCTCAAGGTTCCTTTGTTATGGTTGGAAAGTCTTTTTTTTGGTAGAATTGATAAAGATGTTGTTCATTAAAGAAAGAGGGAGGGATCTGCCATGGATATCAAAGCAGCGACGAAAGCGATCAAACATGGAGATGTATCTCCTGTATATCTACTTTATGGATTAGAGAAATACCAAATAAAAGAGTTCACTACCTTATTGGTGGATGAATTAATTCAAAAAGAAGACAGAGATTTTGCTCTTGTGAATTATGATTTAAGTGAAAGTTCCATACAGGATGTAATTGAGGAAGCAGAAACACTGCCTTTTATGGTACCGCGCAAGTTGATTTTTGTCCGAGATGCCTCTGTTTTCACAGCTGGTAAAGAAGGCGGTAAGATTGAACATCGGATTGAGGCACTTTTGGAATATTTGAAAAATCCTGCAGAATACAGCATTTTAATATTTCTGGTGCATCATGAAAAGTTAGACGAGCGAAAAAAAGTAGTCAAGGCGCTGAATTCTGCAGGTATAGTGCTCTCCTTTTCTCCGTTAGGCGGTCACGAGTTAATTGGGTGGATTGAGAGAGAGTCGAAGCAAAGAGGGTGTATATTGGCTACAGGAGCCGCTGACATCCTTATCAGAAACGCAGGTGCGCAGTTGCAGAACTTATCTGCTGAGCTAGACAAGCTTTGCTTATATGTAGGTGCTGGTGGCACGATAGATTCTAATACTGTGGAGCAGTTAGTCTCTCGTAGTACAGAACAGAATGTGTTTGCTCTGGTTGAGAATATGGCTAATTTGAGATTAGAAGAAGCGCTTAGTATCTATTATGAATTACTGAAGCAACGGGAAGAGCCTATCAAAATTGCAGCATTAATAACAAGACAGTTTCGGATCATTCTACAAGTGAAGGAATTAATGGGCCAAAGCTATTCGCAAGCTCAAATTGCATCACAACTTGGACTTCATCCTTATGCGGTCAAGATAGCGGGTGAACAGGCACGAAAATACAAGCCGGATGTTCTGAAGTCTATTTTGAGCAGACTGACAGATTTAGATTACCAAATGAAGACAGGAAGAATAGATAAAGTACTTGGACTAGAACTATTTCTGCTACGACTGGCTGTCTAATGACAGCTAAAAAAGAATGCTAAAAAGTCCTGATCAGCTACCTGCTGTTCAGGACTTTTGCATTTGCCGTATGAATAGCGCATCTTATGCTTGAGCATTAAGGGCGTTAAGTTTTTTCGCCAAGCGAGATTTTTTACGAGCAGCTGCATTCTTGTGGACCAAGCCTTTAGTTACAGCCTTATCCAACTTTTGGGAAGCCAATTGAATAGCAGCATTTGCAGCTTCAACTTCATTATTTGCCAGCGCGTTGTCAGCAGATTTAACAGCTGTACGAAGCGCGGATTTTTGGGAAGCATTGAGCGCACGACGTTTGTCGTTAGTGTTCACACGTTTGATAGCGGATTTGATATTTGGCATTGCATTCACCTCCTGAAAGACATTCGATAGATCGACATACTTCACAACTTAAAATATTTTAGCATGTGACACATTAAAAAGCAATACTTAAAAGGGTTTGTATAAACATCCACTTCCTCTCGCACACTATCACATAAAGAAGAAGGAGGTATATAAAGATGACATTAGATTTGCAAAAATACAACGTTCGTACAGATCTTGCAGTTGATGCTAAGGAAATGGCAGAGATGAGATATAATGCCCCTATTTCCGGGATAGATGAGGAGGTTTCAGAGAATGATGGTATAAAAATTACTCGATTAAATGTGCTTAATGATGAAGGCTCGAAAGCGATTGGTCGTGTAAAAGGTCATTATGTGACCATTGAAGTTCCAGGACTTCGTGGAGGAGATACTGGATTACAGGGCAGAGTGGCTGTGGCATTGGCACGTGAGTTCGAAGACTTCTTAACGTTAATAGGGGTTCAAAAGACGAATACGGTCTTAGTCGTCGGCCTGGGGAATTGGAATGTAACTCCCGATTCGCTTGGACCGCTAGTCGTGGAGAATATGTTAGTTACACGTCATTATTTTGAACTAGTGCCAGATCAGGTTGCCCCTGGATATCGTCAATTAAGTGCAATTGCTCCTGGAGTATTGGGTGTGACGGGGATTGAATCAAGTGAAATTGTACAAGGAATTGTTGATCGTACGAAGCCCGATTTGATCATTGCAGTAGACGCACTAGCTTCCAGATCGCTTGAAAGAGTAAACACCACGATTCAAATTGCTGATATTGGAATTCATCCTGGATCCGGTATAGGTAATAAGCGACGTGGATTAACGAAAGAAATATTGGGTGTGCCTTGCATCGCCATAGGAGTACCAACGGTTTGTTATGCTTCTACAATTGTGAATAATGCTATTGATATGATGAAGAAGCATTTGGATCGAGAAACTAATCATACCCGAGACATTATGGGGATGTTGGATGATATGCAAGAGGATGAACGCCTTGGCTTAGTGAAAGAGGTGTTAGAACCACTAGGACATGACCTTATTGTAACACCAAAAGAAATAGATGAATTTATTGAAGATATGGCCAATATCGTGGCAACCGGTTTGAATGCAGCTTTACATGAAGCAGTAGATCCAACTAATGCTGGAGATTATACACATTGATCCTTAATTAATTGAGAAGAAGGAGCTTCCGAATCTAGCGGAGCTTCTTTTTTGCATTTCTGGTTCTAGTGATTCTCTCTACTTCATAGATTTAAAGTATAAGAGAGTTCAGGAGGATACTAGAATGAAAAGAGAATGGTTTCAAATTTGGAATCTTCATCAATGGAGAGCGAAATGGCTATCGATTCTAACGATGGGACGTACTTTCCTACTTTTGAGTTTTTGCTCAATGATTTTCTTTGTATTGTTGGGTCTGGGAGGAATGGTAGAGTTGAAATATAGCTCATCCCCAGTGTCATCTATGAAAGGATTTGCGTCGTCACTGACTAATGAGCTTTTTGTGGATATGTTGGGAATGGAACTACCCCATTTAAATAATTCTAAAGAATCTTCCACTTTATCCGGTGAAAAAATGATTACATTCGTGTTTCAATTACTAACGAGTGTAAATCCACGTGACCCCAAAAGCTTATTAGCACGAGAATTACCGGGTATGGATAGTAATAATTCTGTTTTACTTCGCAGTGCAACTGGGAATAAGAATATGGAGGGGCCAGAAGACTATCATCCAGATTCTACTAAAGCTGTAGCAAGTGCTAAATCAAATGAAGGATTAAGTATACAAGAACCTGTAACTAAGCCAGAAGGACAGCAGGAACCCCCGGATCAGTTAATACCTACACCAGATACAGCGGGTACTTCTGAATCATCCAATGGGAATAGTGAGGTACTAATCTATCACTCACATCCTCGTGAAGCTTTTAATCCATTAGTAGGTACAGTTAGTACCAATCCTAGTTCGGCAATTCCTAATCAAAATGTGATACAAGTCGGAGATTTTATATCAGCAGAATTGAAAACCAAAGGGGTAAGTGTAATGCATTTGAAAGATGATTACCCTTCTTATATTAAGGACTACAGTTATAAATTTTCTTATAAATATTCACGAGAAGCTGTTAAAACAGCACTTGCACAGAATGATAAAATAACTTATTTGCTCGATATACATCGAGATTCGCAGCGGCATGATAAGACGACTACTGTCATTAATGGCGTGAGTTACGCACAAATGTATTTCATTATCGGTCATGAGAATAAACAATGGCGTCAGAATGAAGCTTACGCAAATTCTATTCATCAACGTCTTGAAGCTACCCACCCAGGAATTTCTCGTGGAATTTGGGGGAAAACAGCTAGTCAAGGGAATGGTGAATATAATCAATCGCTCTCTCCTAATAGCATTATCATTGAAATGGGTGGGATTGATAGTACAAAGGATGAATTGGAGCGCACATCGCGGGTATTGGCTAATATTGTAGCGGATGTATATTTTGAAGATCAGAAAGCTAAGAAAGCAAGTACGGTGAAATCTGATTCGGGAATAAATGGCGGAAGTTAATTTGAATCGAATAACTGAGGAGGGATAATATGTCTCGTTTAAGTAAAAAAATGTGGCTTATTGGAATTTGGACGGGGTTAGGAATTCTCTTAGGCATACAGTTTGCGAATTCAAATGATTCTACAATTTCTCAGTTAGATCAGGTTGTAAAACCCACCGCTACACAAGAAATTTCCTTGCCTGTGCCACAGATCAATCCTAATCCGGAAGTAGCGGGATCATATACCATTACATTTGATCCAATTATTGTAGATGCACAGCAAATTAAATCATTAGATAGGGAGCAGATCGAAGCTCCCAGTTATATAGATGCAACTCCACAGGAGATTTTGCTTCCGCAGAATTCTGAATCATCAGTAGATAAAATAGCAGATAAGACAGCGAATTTATTACAAAAGGCCTCTCAAAAAAGCATTCATTTCGTAGTCTCCTTATTCAACACAATTACGGAGTAAGAATTTGTTTAGGATGTAATCTTATTTTGCAATTGTCTGGGATTGCCCGTATAATCTACAACTGATATAATGAAGTGATTGAAACATCAGGCTGGTTGTGGGGGTAAGGCATGACGGACGTATTTAAGAGACAAAAAAAGATTCGTAATTTTAGTATCATTGCGCATATAGACCATGGTAAATCGACTTTGGCCGACCGTATTCTTGAATATACTGGTGCATTGTCTTCGCGTGAAATGCAAGAACAAGTGCTAGATAAGATGGATCTTGAACGTGAACGAGGTATTACTATTAAGTTGCAAGCTGTAAATCTAACCTATCAGGCAGATGACGGCGAAGAGTATATTCTGAACTTAATTGATACTCCTGGACATGTAGATTTTACTTATGAAGTTTCTAGAAGCCTTGCAGCCTGTGAAGGTGCATTGCTTGTCGTAGATGCTGCACAAGGTATAGAAGCTCAGACCCTTGCTAACGTCTATTTAGCTCTTGATAATAACTTAGAAATTTTACCTGTTATTAACAAGATTGATCTACCAAGTGCAGATCCAGAGCGAGTGAGACAGGAGATCGAGGATGTTATCGGTTTGGACGCAAGCGAAGCTGTATTAGCTTCAGCGAAGTCAGGAATTGGTATCAAGGAGATCTTAGAACAGATCGTTGTTCAGGTTCCATCTCCATCAGGAGATCCTGAGAAACCTCTAAAAGCTTTGATCTTTGACTCACATTATGATGCTTATAAGGGTGTTATCGTCTATATTCGAGTAGTTGATGGTAGTATCAAAGCAGGAATGAAGATTAAAATGATGGCAACCGATAAATCATTTGAAGTAATTGAGGTCGGCGCTTTCATGCCTAGTATGACTATTGTGGATGAACTGAGGGTGGGAGATGTCGGATTTATAGTTGCCGGGATCAAGCATGTAGGGGATACACGTGTAGGGGATACGGTAACGAGTGCGAAGAATCCGACACTAGAAGCATTGCCTGGATATCGGACAATCAATCCGATGGTCTATTGTGGACTATATCCAATTGAGACATCGGAATATGTTGATTTACGTGAAGCGCTAGAGAAACTTCAATTAAATGATGCGTCTTTAAGCTTTGAGCCGGAGTCTTCCAGTGCACTTGGGTTTGGTTTCCGTTGTGGATTCTTAGGACTTCTTCACATGGAGATTATCCAGGAGCGGATTGAACGTGAGTTCAATATTCCACTTATCACAACTGCACCAAGTGTTATCTACCGTATTGCAATGACTAATGGGGAAATCATTCAGATTGACAACCCATCCAATTATCCGGAGATCGGTAAGATTGACCATGTCGAAGAACCTTATGTTAAAGCATCGATTATTGTGCCTAATGACTATGTGGGTATGGTTATGGAACTTTGTCAGAACAAACGTGGAGAGTTCATCAACATGGAGTATCTAGATGCGAATCGTGTAACTATTATTTATGAAGTACCACTTTCAGAGATTGTTTATGATTTCTTTGATAAGTTGAAGTCTGGTACGAAGGGTTATGCATCGTTTGATTATGAAATATCCGGATACCGTAAATCTAATCTTGTCAAAATGGATATTTTACTTAACAATGAACAAGTCGATGCTCTATCATTCATCGTACATCGTGATCGAGCTTTCAATCGCGGACGTATTATTTGTGAGAAGCTTCGTGAGATTATTCCGCGTCAAATGTTTGAAGTGCCCATTCAGGCAACGGTAGGTACAAAAGTAGTTGCTCGTGAAACTGTAAAAGCAATGCGCAAGAACGTATTGGCTAAATGTTACGGTGGCGATATTTCACGGAAACGTAAACTGCTTGAGAAACAAAAAGAAGGTAAGAAACGTATGAAACAGGTCGGAAGTGTTGAAGTTCCACAAGAAGCATTTATGGCAGTATTGAAAATTGACGACTGATCAGCCGACTGTGCTAAATGAAAATTAGAGCAATCTAATCAAAGGGGGGCCGATATGGCTCCCCTTTAATGATACAAAAACAAAGATTATGCTTCCGAAGTAGTTTTTGCGATGCTATTCAGGAAGTAATCCTACAAAAACTTTTAGGAGTTGAAAATATGGCTGAACAACAGCATGAAGTACAGAAAGCACATTTGGGAAGCCGTAAGCCACCACAAGCGGTTTATTTGCATATTCCTTTTTGCACGAATAAGTGTTTTTACTGTGATTTTAATTCATATGTATTAAAGGACCAGCCGGTCATGGACTATTTGATTGCCTTAGATCGTGAAATGGAGTTAACCGTTAAAGAAACACCTCCAGGACAGATTAATAGTATTTTTGTAGGAGGGGGAACTCCGACTGTTCTGAAACCTGATGAAATGAAATATTTCTTAAATTCGGTACGTACTCATTTCCCTGATTGGTCAGATGATATTGAATTTTCGATGGAAGCGAATCCTGGAACTACGGATCTTGAGAAATTAACAGTCATGCGTGAAGGTGGTGTGAACCGTGTGAGTTTCGGTGTCCAAGCTTTCCAGAATGAGTTACTCTCAGGGATTGGGCGGATTCACAATACAGATGATGTCTATCACAGTCTAGAAAATGCTCGCAAAGCTGGGTTTGACAATATGTCAATTGACCTCATGTTCGGACTTCCAAATCAGACGCTAGAAATGCTCTCAGAGAGCGTAACAAAGGCGTTAGAGCTTAATCTGAACCATTATTCTATATATAGCTTAAAGGTGGAGGAGAATACGCTCTTTCATACGATGTATCAGAAGAATCAATTACCATTACCTCATGAAGATGAAGAGCTAAAGATGTACCTTTTATTAATGGACCGCATGAAACAAGCAGGATACAATCAATATGAAATTAGTAATTTTGCGAAACCTGGATTTGGTAGTAGACATAATCTGACGTATTGGCTAAATGAAGATTATTATGGTCTTGGTGCAGGTGCACATGGTTACGTAGGGCGACAACGCCATATGAATATCAAAGGAGTTAATCCCTATGTTGAGGGTGTGCAAAAAGGACTCCCGCGCTTGGATAGCATCCCTATATCGAAAGAAGAAGCCATGGAGGATTTCTTAATGGTTGGGCTTCGAGTGATGGAAGGTATATCTAAGGCTCATTTTGAAGAGCAGTTCGAGGAGCAGATGGATGTTATTTTCGCTAAACAATTAAAAAAGATGCTAAATGTTGGTCTCCTAGAATCAACGCAAGCGGGGTATCGATTAAGCGAACAAGGGATATTATTTGGGAATGATGTATTTGGTGAATTTGTAGGATCAATAACGGGACATTAATATCTTGAACTTTTATACGTGTTGTTGTATATTTATTCATATTATATTGCAACATGTGTAAGGAGGAGAGTGGGATGTCGGCTGTATGCAGAAAAGCATCACCTGAAGATATTGATTATCTTGTTGAGATGATTCAGGGTTATGCTGAAAAGGGAATTATGCTCCCACGTTCTCGCAAGGTACTGGAGAAGCAAATGGATCAGTTTCTTGTAGCGGAAGTTGAAGGTCAGATTGTTGGTTGTGGATCATTATGCCAACTTGGGAATGACCTGGTTGAAATACGTTCGTTAGGCATAGCTGAAGATTATAAAGGTAAGGGGATTGGGTCTTTACTTGTGTCTGCTTTAACAGAAGAAGCAAGACAACAGCAAATTCCTAAGATCATGGCCTTAACATATGCAGTTTCTTTTTTTACTAAGAATGGGTTTGACGTGGTAGAGAAAGAAATATTTCCGGAAAAGGTGTGGACTGACTGCGTTTTTTGTAGTAAACAACATTGTTGTGATGAGATAGCTGTCCTTAAGATACTGAACTGACTTGACAACGATTAGGTCAGTTTGGTATTTTTGTATTAGCGGTTAGCACTCAACGCTTGTGAGTGCTAACGATGTTTTGAATAAACTTGCTGCGAGGAGGGGAAGGAATTGTTAACTGAACGTCAAAGAATGATATTGAATGTTATTGTTGACGATTATATTCGTTCTGCCGAACCTGTCGGTTCTCGCAGCATCTCTAAGAGGGCCGATGTAGGGTATAGTCCAGCAACAATCCGTAATGAAATGGCGGATCTTGAGGAATTGGGATTTCTTGAACAACCTCATACTTCCGCTGGTCGAATTCCATCGAATAAAGGTTATCGTTATTATGTAGACCATATGGCTCATTGGGTTGCAATTGATCCTATTGAACGAAATAAGATTAGATCTTTTTATGCTGATAAATTAAATGCGATGGAACAAGTCATCCAACAATCAGCAATGATTCTTTCTCATATGACCAATTATACGTCAATTCTATTAGGACCAGAAGTATTCCACACATCGCTACGACACTTCCAACTTCTGCCACTTAATGAAACAACTGCGGTTGCTATTATTGTAACTAGTACAGGACAAGTTGAAAATAAGACGGTAGCTATACCACCAGGAGTATCTGTTTCAGAAATGGAGAAAGTGGTGAATCTGCTTAATAGTAAACTTGTAAATGTTCCATTATATAAGCTGAAATCCCGTTTGTATTCTGAACTTGCAGAAGAACTGGAGAGATACACGTCCCATTATGAGGAATTACTTGTTGTTCTGGATTCAGTATTGGGTAATGAGAATGAACACCATGTTTACCTTAGTGGTACGACGAATATGCTTACGCAACCGGAGTTCAGAGATGTAGATAAGGTGAAGAACATTCTAGATCTTCTGGAAGAAACACCTACACTGATGAAGATGATGAATCCGATTGCTAGTGGAAGTGGGATTCATGTGAAGATCGGTACAGAAAATGATCATGAAGCATTTGCTGATTGTAGTCTTATTACAGCGACATATTCTTTAGAAGGAAAGTCCTTAGGTACGATAGGAATATTAGGACCTACTAGAATGGAGTATGGTAGAGTGATGAGTATTCTGGGAGTGATATCGAAGGATTTGACAACGTTATTGTCACATTGGTACAAATAGGGAGTGGAGTCGATGAGTCAAGGACAGCAGCAATCAGTTCGCGAGGGTGAGGAACGATACGCAACCTTGCTTAACAATAGTAATGCAGTCCGTGCCATTACTTCTGCGGTCGAAGGCACACTCGGTCCTAAAGGGCTAGATGTAATGCTCGTGGGTACTAGAGGTGAAGTAATCATTACCAATGACGGCGTTACAATTTTGGACAGAATAGATGTAAGTCATCCTGCCGCTAGCCTACTTATTCAAGTGGCAAGATCACAGCAAAGAAAAGTCGGCGATGGTACAACTTCAGCGACTGTACTAGCGGGTGCGCTGGTACAAGAAGGTGTTGCTCAGATTATGAAGGGAGTTCCAGCTTCTAAAGTTGTATCTGGTATGCAGCAAGGTATTGAATTTTCCTTACAATCACTGAGTCGTCGATCAAGGAAGATCAAGGGCCTTAGTGATCCTTTCTTAGAGAAGACGGCCTACATAGCGGGTCGAGAACGCAGAGATATTGTGAAACTTATCATGGATGCTGCTTCCAAAGTAGGGTTAGAACGTTTGATAGATCCATCATTCAACTTGGCAAATTGTGTGATTGCGATTGAAAAGGCGGATAACGAAGTATACGAAGGTTTACTTTTACGTCAGAAACCACTGCATTTTCGTGGAAACTATGTACAAAAAGATGTCCGAATATTAGTTCTTCATGATGCGCTTGAACCTGAGACACTTGATGAAGAAGTATTAACCACGGAAGCTGGATTTGCACGATATATGGAGTTGCGAGAACAGTTTGGTAGAGAATTACTAAGCTTAAGTGAACTTGGTGTAGGTGTTATCTTATTAGAACGTGGTGTCCATCCAGACGCAGAACAATTCTGTCTCGATCATAATATCTTAGTGATTCAACGAGTAAGTCGAGTTGATCTAGGTCGTGTGTGTGAGATGACAGGAGCAATCCCTGTTAAGCGTACTGCACTTCATAAGTCTTCGGAGCAGTTGCAACGAATATTAGGATTCTCTCCACGAGTGGCATATGATGAGGAGCTAGAGCGTGTTCGCATGCAGGCACAAGTCGATAGTCAAGAGCCGTTTGTGACAGTTGTTGTTGGAGCTAGTACATCAGAAATCGTTGGTGAATCTGCACGTATCGCGGGGGATGCAGCGTCAGCATTACAAGCTGCTGTATCAGGAGGCGTGCTACCTGGTGGCGGTACAACAGAACTGGCTGTATCCTATGAATTGGAACGTCAACGTGAGACCATTAAAGGTATGGAAGCCTTTGGTTTTGCTGCTGTAGCGACAGCTCTTAGAAAACCTATGGCTCAAATTTTGTTGAATGCAGGTTATAACCCTCTCGAAAAGTTAGAGGAAGCACGCGCAGCTCAGCTGTCAGAGGATTGTGATAGTATGGGGATTGATTGTGATACAGGACTCGTTATTAATTATGAGACTGAGGGAATCGTTGATCCAGCGCTAGTGAAGTTGCATGGACTTAAAGCAGCTGCTGAAGTTGCTACGGCAGTGCTTCGTATTCATAATGTGATTAAGATGAGGGAAGAGGATGTACGGTTGAATGATTGAGATTGCCGTTATTCTAATAGAACTCGTTTAACATAATCAAGTGAACTTATTTTAGACTAGGTTAAGGAGGTGAAGACAATATGAAAGAAGAGAACCAAGAGGACATAAACAAGGCTTCAGAGGAAATAGATACAGATAACATTGTAGAAGTAGTTGAGGAAGATACTGAGTCTTCGCTAGAGCAAGAACCCATTGTAATAACTGAATTGGATCGTCTACAAGCACTAGCAGATGAGGCTCAACAACGTGTTTTACGTACACAAGCTGATTTCGATAATTATCGTAAACGGACACAGAAAGAAAAAGAAGATACGGCCAAATATGCTTCGATCAAATTGATTACCGAACTTCTACCGATTGTAGATAATTTTGAGCGAGCAATATCTGTCGAAGTCGCTGATACGCAACTGGAGTCCTTCTCCAAAGGGATGAATATGATATACCGCCAATTGGAAGGTATCTTGCAAACCGAAGGTTTAGTTCCAATGGAAAGTGTAGGGGAACCATTCAATCCAGAATATCATCAGGCAATTATGCAAGTGCCAAGTGAAGATTATGAAGAAGGTATCGTTGTTGAAGTTGTTCAAAAAGGCTATATGTTAAAGGATAAAGTGCTTCGCCCAGCGATGGTTAAAGTCAGCGAATAGCTGTTTGAATAGATGCGCTATGAATATGAAGCGAATGACCAGTGTTCAAAATTAAAGGAGGAATTTTACGATGAGTAAAGTAATTGGGATTGACTTAGGAACAACAAATTCATGTGTTGCGGTTATGGAAGGCGGAGAAGCAGTAGTTATTCCTAACCCAGAAGGTGCACGCACAACACCATCAATTGTAGGTTTTAAGAAAGATGGGGAACGTATTGTTGGTGAGACAGCAAAACGTCAATCAATCACAAACCCTGACCGTACGATTATGTCTATTAAACGTCATATTGGTACAGATCACAAAGAGAAAATTGATGATAAAGATTACACTGCACAAGAAATTTCTGCAATTATTCTACAGAAACTAAAAGCTGATGCAGAAGCCTATCTTGGACAAACGGTAACTCAAGCCGTTATTACAGTTCCTGCATATTTCAACGATAGCCAACGTCAAGCAACTAAAGATGCTGGTAAAATTGCTGGATTAGAAGTTCTACGTATTGTCAATGAACCAACAGCGGCAGCACTTGCATACGGTATGGAAAAGACTGAAGATCAAACAATCCTAGTGTATGACCTTGGTGGTGGTACATTTGACGTATCTATTCTTGAATTAGGCGATGGATTCTTTGAAGTAAAAGCTACTAGTGGTGATAACCGTCTAGGTGGAGATGATTTTGACCAATTGGTTATTGATCACCTTGTAAGTGAATTCAAAAAGGATCAAGGAATTGACTTGAGTAAGGATAAATCAGCTGTTCAACGTCTTAAAGATGCTGCCGAAAAAGCGAAAAAGGAATTGTCTGGTGTTATGACAACTACGATCTCCTTACCGTTTATTACTGTTGTTGACGGAGTTCCTCAACATTTAGAAATGAATTTAACTCGTGCTAAATTCGATGAATTAACAGCAACATTGGTAGAGCGTACCCTTGGACCTACTCGTCAAGCACTTAGTGATGCAGGTATGACTCCAAATGATATTGATAAAATCGTTCTTGTTGGTGGATCAACACGTATTCCTGCAGTTCAAGAAGCAATTAAGAAATTGACAGGTAAAGATCCACATAAAGGTGTTAACCCAGATGAAGTTGTTGCTCTAGGTGCTGCAGTTCAAGCGGGTGTATTAACTGGTGATGTGAAGGATGTTGTCCTACTTGACGTAACACCATTGTCTCTAGGTATTGAAACTGCAGGTGGTGTATTTACGAAGATGATCGAACGTAATACAACGATCCCTACAAGTAAATCCCAAGTGTTCTCTACTTATGCTGACAACCAACCTAGTGTTGAAATTCATGTCTTGCAAGGTGAACGCCAAATGGCAGCAGGTAATAAGACACTTGGTCGCTTCATGCTTGGTGACATTCCACCAGCACCACGTGGTGTTCCTCAAATCGAAGTATCATTTGATATTGATGCGAACGGAATCGTTAATGTATCTGCAACAGATAAAGGTACGAACAAGACTCAGAAGATTACAATCACATCTTCAAGCGGATTGAGTGATGAAGAAGTTGAACGTATGATGAGAGATGCTGAAGAGCATGCAGAAGAGGATCGTCTACGTAAAGAGATGATTGAAGCGAAGAATAATGCGGATCAACTTGTCTATTCAACAGATAAAGTCATTAAAGATTTAGGCGATAAGGCAGATGCATCCGAAGTCGAAAAAGCTGAAGCAGCTAAAGAAAAAGTGAAAGCAGCGATTGAAACAGATAACCTAGAAGAAATTAATAAAGCTACTGAAGAGTTGACAGAAATTGTTCAACAACTTTCTGTGAAGCTATATGAACAAGCAGCTGAGGCACAACAAGGTGCTGATGGTGAAGCTGGAGATGCAGCTAATGGCGGAGCTAAGAAAGATAATGTAGTTGATGCAGACTATGAAGTTGTTGACGAAGATAAGAAATCAGAGTAACCTATAGAAGGTTTCCTTCATAAAAATTATTGAAGTGAAAATGGGAAGGTCAAAGCTGGATAATCCCAAGCTTTGGCTTTCTCTTTGGAATGAATCAATTTCATAATCAAACGATTCATTCTGTAAATAAATAGTTATATCTAAATAGGTTTGTGTAATTATGAAGTTGATTCATATAACAAAAATATGATAGACACAAGATGTTGTGGGGGTGGAAGAGTGGCTGAAAAGCGCGATTATTATGAAGTGCTCGGTGTCAGTAAAAATGCATCGGATGAAGAAGTTAAGAAGGCATATCGTAAGCTGGCACGCCAATATCACCCGGATGTAAACAAGGCTGAAGATGCGGAGTCCAAGTTTAAGGAAGTTAAGGAAGCGTATGATGTTCTAAGTGATGGTCAGAAAAGAGCGGGTTATGATCAATATGGTCATGTCGATCCTAATCAAGGGATGGGCGGTGGCTTCTCCGGTGATTTCGGTGGTGGTATGGGTGACATATTCGACATGTTCTTCGGTGGTGGTGGTAGACGTGACCCGAACGCACCTCAACGAGGAAACGATCTACAATATACAATGACGATTGAATTCAAAGAAGCTGTATTTGGAAAAGAAAGTGATATTACGATTCCACGTACAGAAACTTGTGATACATGTCATGGTTCTGGAGCAAAAGCAGGAACTAAACCTCAAACTTGTCATGTATGTCATGGTAGTGGACAAGAAGAGGTTGTTCAAAATACACCATTTGGACGTATGGTTAATCGCCGTAGCTGTTCGACATGTAGTGGTTCTGGTAAAATTATCAAAGAACGTTGTGGAACATGTTCAGGACAAGGTAAAGTTAAGAAGCAACGTAAGATTCACGTCAAGATCCCTGCAGGTGTAGATGATGGAGCTCAATTGCGTATGACAGGTGAAGGTGAAGGTGGATTACGCGGTGGTCCTTCAGGGGATCTATATATCGTCATTCGCGTGAAATCTCATGATTTCTTCGAACGTGAAGGTGATGATATCTATTGCGAGATTCCTCTAACTTTCGCTCAAGTTGCATTAGGTGATGAAGTTGAAGTTCCTACACTGACCGAAAAGGTGAAGCTCAAGATTCCGGCAGGTACACAAACTGGAACATTCTTCCGTCTTAGAGGGAAAGGTGTTCCTCGTCTTCGCGGTATCGGCCAAGGTGATCAACATGTTAAAGTTGTCGTTATTACACCAAGTAATCTTAGCGAAGAGCAAAAAGATTTACTTAGACAAATTGCTTCTCTAGACGGAGAAAAGACACATGAACATGAACAATCTTTTTTTGATCGAGTAAAGAAAGCTTTCCGTGGTGATTAATAGTAATAGATTAGAAGCTCGGCCCTTGTGGTCGGGCTTTTTTTTTTTGAAAGTATAAGATTCACTTGATACTCTATTTCGTATATTTCGGTAGAGACGGATTATAATCAAACTTTCCATATCTTGAAGTTGGGTAATTGTGCTAAATTTAGGATGATATTAATTTATTTTTAATAGGAGAACTGTTTAAATGAATATGGATCTAGAACAATGGATTATTGAAGCGGATATAACGGGTATGCAAACTGCGATGGAAGCAGGTTCAATAAGTTCTGAACAACTCGTTCAAGTATATTTTGATCGAATTAATAAATACGATTCTTCAATTAATTCGATATTAGAAATAAACCCAGAAGCTTTACATATAGCGAGAGCTTTAGATCGAGAACGTAAAGAAACAGGGAGTCGTGGAAGATTGCATGGTATTCCTATCTTATTGAAGGATAATATGGATACAGCGGATAAAGTGCATACCAGTGCAGGATCAATAGCTTTATCAGACTCATTTGCTACGGTAGATTCGTTCGTAGCGTCTAAACTTCGTTCAGCAGGAGCTGTTCTTCTAGGAAAAGCAAATATGACAGAATGGTCCAATTTCATGTCTAGTAAGATGCCAGCGGGATATAGTTCACGAGGGGGACTTGTTCTAAGCCCTTATAGCCCTGGTGAGTTTTTCATAAATGGCTCAAGTTCAGGATCAGCGGCAGCTACTGCAGCTAATCTATCAGCCGCAGCGCTTGGAACAGAAACGGCTGGATCTATTGTCGGTCCTGCATGTCAGAATTTCCTGGTTGGGATCAAACCGACGGTAGGATTAGTTAGTCGAGCTGGAATCATTCCCATTTCCTCTACACAAGATACTCCCGGACCTATAGCTAGAACGGTTACGGATGCGACTATTATTCTAAGTGTATTAACAGGAGTTGATGATAAGGATCCTGCTACATTATCGAGCAAGAATCACTCTTATGTAGACTACACTCAATTCTTAGATGAGAACTTTTTAGGCCGTGCAAGAATAGGAATTCCAAGACATTATTATAAAGATTTAGATGAGGAAAGACTTTCTATTATGGAAGCAGCTATATCGACATTGGAAAATGCGGGTGCGACAATAGTAGATCCGGTTAGTCTTCATGTTGAACACAATAATTGGAATAATGATGTCATTTGTTATGAATTTAAGAAGGGTCTGAATAAGTACTTATCACAACGAAGTGAATCTGTACCAGTTCACTCTTTGCAAGAATTAATTGAATATAATAATCTCCACGCTAAGACCGCTTGTAAATATGGGCAAGACACTCTCATCAAGTCGGAAGAAAATACATTGAACGAGCAAACTTATCTGCAGAAACAACAAGAATACAATGAATTAGCGCTTAGTGAAGGAATCGATAATGTATTAGAAAAATATAACCTAGATGCATTAATGTTACCGGGTGATGTGGATGGTATGTATATTGCCGCACGACTGGGATATCCCCTGATTTGCGTACCAGCAGGTTATTCCACAAATGGCGTCATCGACAAAGATGGCGATCG
Source organism: Paenibacillus crassostreae (assembly GCF_001857945.1). NCBI lineage: Bacteria > Bacillati > Bacillota > Bacilli > Caryophanales > Paenibacillaceae > Paenibacillus > Paenibacillus crassostreae. The sequence goes on along the minus strand of NZ_CP017770.1, from coordinate 1,132,884 downwards.
TACAAAGGGACCGTTTGGTGTTGTCTTTTCTGGAAAAGCCTTTAGTGAACCTACTTTGATCAAAATAGCCTATAGCTTTGAACAAGCAACTCATCATCGCTTCCCACCTTCATTAGGTTAGATATAAATGCATAATAAAAAGAGTGATGTGACAACCTATTGATATGCTCGTAGATAAAAATTTGAACTTAAAGGCATAGGTGAGTATGGATGGCCGAGAAAAATATATTAGCCTATTTCAAAACCCCTGAAGAAGCTGAAAAAATATCACGTAAGTTACAATCATTGCAAGTTGTAGATATGTCAATTGACCGATTCAGCGCGTATCCAGGTGGTGAGCTTAATCAACCGATGAATCTTTTATCTGGGGACATGAGTCTAGCAGGACTTACACAGAATGCTTCTATAACGAACCCCTCAGCGGGAGTTCTAGCTGCAGCTTCACCTGCTGCTAGTGGGATGAGTGATGGAGGAGAAGATGGTATTTCAGGATTTGATATTTTATTAACCGTTGTTATTGAGGAGTCATCATTTGACCAAGCTATGCGCGTAATTCAAGAGGCTGGTGGCTTAGTTTAGATGTCTACTGAACATAGGGAGGGATAGATCGATGTCCAAAAACAAACGTAAAGATACGATTATGACGAAGACAGAGAAAACTATTGAACTTATGTCAATGAAAGAGGAAGATGTTGAATTCTCTGCGCTCCTCGCGGATACGGATGATGTTGAGGCGTTAGTCCGAAGTGAGGATGCGGATCAAAGACAGATAAGAAAGATGAGGCCGTCGACGTAATTTCGATTTCATCTCAGGGTACGATTTGAACCAGGCTGTGTTGTCCAAATAAGGATAACATGGCTGTTTTACTATATATGTCATAAAATTTTGTACACGGCTCTCTTTGTATAGTACAATGATACATACGCAAACGTACGAGGGGGATATTCACATAATGTTATGGCATGAATTTACGATACAAACCACAGAAGAATCCGTCGAAATGATTTCTAATTTCCTGCATGAGGCAGGAGCTGGTGGTGTATCAATTGAAGAATCAGGAACACTTAATAAAGTTCGGGATACGAAGTATGGGGAATTCTATGATAAACCTTTAAACGACATTCCAGAAGGGCAAGCTGAGATAAAAGGCTACTTCTCCGAGGAATCGGATATGGATATGATTGTTCCTATATTGAAGCAACGGATTGAGGAACTAAGTCAATATGATATAGATACTGGTGAAGTGCGTTATGAGTTAAAAATTGTGGATGAAGATGCATGGGCTAATGCTTGGAAGCAATACTTCAAACCAATACGTATCTCTAACACTTTGACGATTAAGCCAACATGGGAAGAATATACTCCTGAAGTTGAAGGTGAGAAGATCATTCACTTAGACCCAGGGATGGCATTTGGAACTGGAACACATCCAACAACCACGCTATGCTTACGAACACTAGAGAATGTGATTCAAGGTGGAGAAGAGATTATTGATGTGGGTACAGGTTCTGGGATATTAGCAATTGGTGCTATTCTTCTTGGAGCAAAACATGTCCTAGCTCTTGATTTGGATACAGTAGCTGTACATAGTGCGAAGGAAAATGCGACCCTCAATGAAATGGAAGGAAGTATAACGGTTAAAGAAAGTGACCTTCTGTCAGTATTCAAGCATCAACAAGAAGGTATTAATCTAGGAGTAACTGTACCCGTGAAGATGGTCGTTGCGAATATATTAGCAGAAGTTATTTTATTACTTATTGATGATGTCTACCAAGTATTAGAACCAGAAGGGATATTTATAACATCTGGAATCTACAAGAATAAAGAACAAGTTGTTCAAGAGGCTCTAATAGCATCTAACTTTGAGATCATCGATGTGAATCGTGAGGAAGAGTGGATTGCATTTGTAGCTAGAAAGAGGTAAATATGGAGTTTCTAAATAAAATATTGATTCATCCGATTGATAAAATGCCTTTTTTCCTAATTGCGATCGTATTAGCATTTACGGTACATGAATTTTCACATGCATACTTCGCCAATAAATTCGGTGATCCTACAGCCAAGTTATTGGGGCGGGTGACGTTAAATCCAGCAGTTCATTTTGATTTGTTTGGGATTATTTTGTTAGTGATTGCTGGATTTGGATGGGCAAGACCGGTTCCCGTTAATCGTGACAATTTTGAGCGTCCCCGTCTGATGGGAGCGATTGTATCTCTAGCAGGACCCCTTAGTAATTTCATTTTAGGTATTCTAGGATCACTTGTTTATGCAGGACTTGTGCAATTTGATGTATTAAGTTCCATTTCGAATATGAAACTAGCAGAAGCGATAGCAATGACTTTTTACTTTATTATTATGATGAACTTTTTTCTGAGCCTATTTAACCTTATCCCATTACCACCCTTGGATGGTTACCGGATTCTTGAAGATATCGCTCCTCGTGATGTTAGACAAAAGCTAGTGCATTTTGAACAGTGGGCATTATTGATATTTCTAATGATTCTGATCATTCCTGGGCTGCAGGCGTATACGATTACACCGCTCTACCAAGCGGCAAATTCAATGTATATAAGTTTTGTTAAAATGTTTATGCTGATGTTTGGAGCTTAATTATGTAATGATAGGATGTTGATGAGACATGCAACGATATTTTGTTCCTGTGGAACAATTCATGGAGAATACGGTTGAAATTACAGGTGATGACGCTCGTCACATTACGAGAGTCATGAGAGGTAAGGCAGGAGATAAGATCTTTGTTAGTGATGGCGTATCTCGTGAAGCATTAGTCGAACTAGATTTGTTAGAACAAGGTCTAGTAACCGCTAATATTATTGAGCATCTCGACATGTTACAGGAAGCTCGTGTGAAGGTTACGGTGGCGCAAAGCCTTCCCAAAGGGGATAAGATGGAAACGGTGATTCAGAAATGTACTGAGATTGGTGCTGTATCTTTTGTTCCTTTTCTATCCCAACGTACAATTGTTCAATATGATGCAAAGAAAGAAGAGAAGCGACTAGATCGGTGGCGTAAAATAATTAAAGAAGCTGCAGAGCAAAGTCACCGTAATATAGTTCCAACCATAGAATCACCTCTGACATGGTCTCAGTTGATGAAATCTTTTTCGGAGTATGATGCAGTTTATTTTTGCTATGAGAAAGAGCATGGATTACAGTTACGTGATGCATTAACGTCTTTTATACCAAGTGTTGAAGCAAGTGGTACGCCAAAAGTGTTGCTCATCGTTGGACCTGAAGGTGGGTTTACTGAGGAAGAGTGTCTTAAAGCCGAGGAAGCGGGAGCAGTAAGCGTAGGACTTGGTCGTCGAATTCTACGTTGTGAGACTGCTGGCATGGTTGCTCTTACTTGTATATTATACGATTTTGGTGAAATGGGTGGAGTTTAGGATAGTAATCAATTTCTATGATATGACAAGGATTTCATTTCCTAATTGAAGGAGATGAAATCCTTATATTTAAATATGAATCAATTTCATAATCGCCTAATAGGTTTGCGTAATTATGAAATTGATTCGTAAGAAAGTATTATCGATATAAAGGAGTCATCAGTATGGCGCATAAAGAGATTTCAGCAGGTGGCGTCGTTTATAAGCATGAGAATAATGAGCTTTATGTTCAACTTATAATAGACCGTTATGGTAAAGTATCGATTGCTAAAGGAAAGATGGAGCAAGGCGAGTCGGTTGAAGAAACAGCCTTACGTGAAATTGAAGAGGAAACAGGGATTCTAGGTGAAATTATTGCCCCGGTGGATATTATTGCTTATACGTACCAGAATCCTGTACATGGATCAGTGAATAAGGAAGTTCATTATTATCTAGTAGAGGCTACAAGTGGTCAGCTAAAACCTCAACTAGAAGAGATCAATGATGTGTCATGGTATAATGCGAGAGAAGCATGGCATCGTCAGCAGCAAACTGGCTATCGTAACAATGACATCATTCTCAGAAAGGCGCTTTCCTTATTAGGTATAAGCGTATAAGAAGCCAATTTAGGATGATGAGTGATGGATTCTCTTCCAAATAGGAAGATAACATATAGGAAGGGCAATAAGTGAGCAGAGGATATTAAATATCGTTTGCGAATGGGCAATTTGTCTTCCAAGATCACTGGATATCCAAGAAGAAACGTCATGCAATTGTTGAATGAAGGGCATGAATAATGCTGCACCGCCTACATTCAATATCACATGAGTCCAAGCGACAAATTTACCTGATGGAGAACTGCTAGCTGCTGCTATAACAGCTGTTACACAAGTACCTACATTCGATCCTAGGACGATGGCGATCCCAATCTCTACAGGAAGGGCACCAGAACTGGCAAGTCCCATGGCCAGACCGATTACAGCTGCACTGCTATGAATGAGTGCGGTTAGACATGCACCAGCAATAATTCCCCACAGGACATTCTGAGAGGCTCGTTCGATGAACCATGCGAAGACGCCATAAGAATCTAAAGTCGGTCCGATCGATTGCATGACATGAATTCCGAACATGATCAGAGCAAATCCAGCAATCACAAGGGAGATATATTGTAGGGGTTCGAATACATGCTTGAAATAACGTAATTTCCTAGGTGTATAATCATGGAGAATGACCGCGGCACCCCATGTTACGATAGACAAGAGTAACAATGGGATAGCGATCTGTCCTAATTGTAGACCCATTAGTTCGGTGGTGAGGCAAGTCCCAATGTTGGTACCGAGAATGATACCTAGCGTTCTAGCGTAGGTGAGAAGACCCGCGTTTACGAGACCTATGGTAATGACAGTTACGGCCGTGCTGCTCTGTAAAACGGCTGTAATAAGAGTACTGAACAGCATACCTTTGATAGGCGACGAAGTTGCCTTGCTTAAAAGTGAAACTAATACAGGACCTGCCCAGCGTGCTAAAGCGATCTCCATCACTTTCATACCGATTAGAAATATGGAAAGCCCATATAATATAGGGAAGAGAATAGTATGGAACATAGATAAGTTCTCCTTTAGTGATTCTTGTCTTTCCATTACTTATATGTTCATCGTTGGACAAACATAACAATATTAACAGAGCCTGTGATGATCAACATCGGTAACAGGTACATATTAGGGAGTGAAGGTAAATGGCATCCGTTATTCTACAACGTAGTCAGAAGAAGAGATTGGAACAAGGGCATCCTTGGGTATACAAAAGTGAAATTGCAACCGTAGAAGGCGAACCAGAAGCTGGGCAATTAGTAGAAGTACTTAATTATCAAAAAAGATATATTGGAACAGGATATTATAATCCTGCATCACAAATAACGGTAAGAATCGTGTCGTATACACCGATTGATCACATGGATCAAGCCTTTTTTACTGAGCGTTTCCGCAACTGTCTTCAGCACCGTGAACGGTTTATCCCAGAGGAGACAGCTTATCGCTTAGTCTACGGAGAAGCAGATTTTCTTCCTGGCTTAATCGTAGATCGATTCGGTGATGTGTTGGTAGTTCAAGTGCTAACTCTTGGCATGGACAAATGTCGGAATGAGCTTGTGGCAGCATTAGTTGATGTCATGAATCCTGTAGGTATATATGAACGTAGTGATGTATCTGTTCGTGAATTGGAAGGCTTGGAACAAATAAAAGGTTCATTATACGGCCAATGTCCACGGCATGTGAATGTTCGTGAGAATGGATTGGAAATCGTAGTAGATATTGAGGAAGGGCAGAAGACAGGATATTTCTTTGATCAAAGAGAAAATCGTGCATCCATTGAACCGCTAATGACAGGCTGGGGTGGAAAAAGTGGTATCTCTTTACATGAAGTCGAGCAAGATGGCATTACGAAGAAACTACCTGTGAATAAGAGTGGCAGTGTCGTTACATTTCCTTACTGGGATGGAGCTACAGTTCTGGAATGTTTCTCACATACAGGAAGCTTCACTTTGCATGCTTGTAAATATGGAGCGAAGAAGGTCACTTGCCTAGATATCTCACAACATGCTATTGAAAGTGCTCAAGCGAATGTAGATTTAAATGGATTCACGGATCGAGTAGAATTTGTTGTCGATGATGCTTTCCAATATCTACGTACACAGGTCAAAGGTGTTGAGGAAAGGGTTAAGCGTTCCCATGCAGGAACTGGGAAAAACAAATTGGATACATCCAAACCGATGACTACAGATGGAGGTCGAACTTGGGATGTAGTTATTCTGGATCCACCTGCATTCGCAAAGAATAAGGGTGCGGTGAAGGGCGCTTGTCGTGGATATAAAGATATTAATCTACATGGGATGAAACTTGTCAATGAAGGAGGATACCTTGTAACAGCAAGTTGCTCTTATCATATGCGTCCTGATTTATTTCTTGAGACCATTCAAGAAGCAGCATTAGATGCAGGGAAGATCCTCCGCCTTATTGAGTGGCGAGCAGCAGGTAAAGACCATCCGCAGATTCTAGGTGTGGATGAAGGACATTATTTGAAATTTGCTATTTTTGAAGTGCGTAGTAAATAACAGTAACACTTATAACATGAAGTTAGAAACAAGGGGTTGTCCTATAAGCCATGAAAATGGCAAGGGACAACCTATTTGTTTTTTTAACTCTTATACCAAGTCATTCCCACCAAACATACGTTCTTTGAGGTATAGGATATGATATAATAGTGAAGGTAGATTTCTATAGAATTTAACCCAGTAGGGTATACGATAGATTGTAGATAAAGGAGGCATCCCATGGTGGTTCATTTCCTCATAGGGCGTTCGGGAAGCGGCAAAACAACGAATATATTGCAACAAATATCGGCAGAATTAAGCCGATCATCACAAGGTAATCCCATGGTATTGGTTGTACCGGAACAGGGTTCTTATCAAGCAGAGAATGCATTGGTAACATCAGGTTCAGTCAGAGGGATTGCGCGCGCGCAGGTACTAAGTTTTCAACGTTTGGCTTTTCGGGTCATGCAAGAGACGGGTGGATCGGCACGTGTGGGCATCAGTGAAGAAGGTAAACGAATGTTGCTCTATAAAATTATTCAAAGACGTAAAGAGGAGCTGAAATTGTTCGGTCCTTCAGGTGATCAAGTGGGGTTCGTGGGAAGATTAGGCCAACTGTATACAGAGATGAAACGGTACTGCATTGATGCTTCGAATGTTTCAGAACAGCTCGCCTTGATGAATTCTAATGGGTTGGGTACACCTATCCTACGCGATAAATTAGGAGATATCGTAACACTTTATCGAGATTTTGAACATGAACTATCGCCCTTGTACATGGATAATGAAGATTATTTAATGACATTAGCAGAAGCAATACCGAATTCTCCATACGTGAAAGATGCAGATATTTGGATCGATAGCTTTCATGGGTTCACACCACAAGAGTATACCGTTTTGCAACAATTAATGTTACATGCTTCTTCTGTTACCATAGCGCTCACGCTAGATAAAACATACGAAATGGGGATTCTCCCACATGAGCTAGATTTATTTCATCCGTCCGCCACAACCTATGCAAAGTTAAAGGGAATGGCTGGAGAATTAGGAATAGAGACTAGCGATAGACTTTTGAGTCCAAATAACCTTCCTAAATTTGTGAATAGCCCAGAGCTTGCGCATCTCGAACGTGGATATGATCGTCGAATTCCTTGGCGGGAAGATCAACAAACAGAGCAGCTAGAGTCTCATGGCATATCTATACATGCTGCTGTTAATCGGCGTGCAGAAGTTGAGGGAGCACTACGTGAAATGCTTCGGCTCGTTCGTAAAGAAGGAGTTAGATATAGAGAAATGGCTATCTTTGTGCGGCAAATAGGAGATTATGAGCCTATACTAGGACCTCTTTGCCGTGATTATGATGTGCCATTCTTCCTCGATCAGAAACGGAGTGAGTTACATCATCCTTTGGTGGAGTTTATTCGCTCAGCACTTGATATTGTAAAAAGACGTTGGAAATACGAGGATGTATTTCGCTGTATTAAAACAGATTTACTATTGCCATTAGATGGGTCTGTAAATCGCAAAGACATGGATAAATTAGAGAATTACGTATTAGCATGTGGTATACATGGATATCGCTGGACAGATGGACAGCCATGGCGGGCAACTCCAAGTCTTTCGCTTGAAGGGGATGCTAATATAGATCGGGAGCAGCAGGGGGAAGAATTGCTTGCCTTGATGGAACGCTGTCGTGCAACGATTAGCAGTCCGCTGTTATCTTTTGAGAATCGTGTAAAGACAGCGAAGTCAGCTCAAGATTTATGTACAGCAGTATATTTATTATTGGAAGAGGCTCAGGTTCCGCATAAGCTTGATCTTCTAAGCCATGAAGCATTAGAAGCGGGTCAACCAGAGGCTGCCAAAGAACATCGTCAGTTATGGGGAGCCGTTCTAGATTTACTGGACCAGATTGTAGAATTGATGGGTGAGGAGCACATCAGTTTTGATCTATTTATGGGAATATTGGATACAGGATTGACGGAACTGAAATTGTCCTTAGTCCCGCCTTCCATTGATCAGATTCTAATAGGTAATATGGATCGTACGCGTACTAATGGAGTGAAATATGCATTTCTTCTAGGATTTAATGATGGCGTTGTCCCTGCTATTCTTCAGGAAGATGGTGTATTAACGGAACAGGAGCGATTGCTGCTATCAGATACTGGAATGGAGCTAGCTCCAAGCATTTCTCGTAAACTACTAGATGAAAGATTCCTGATCTACAATGCATTAACATCAGCAAGTCAACATGTGTGGATTTCTTATGCGTCAGCTGATGAAGAAGGCAAGGCACTATTACCTTCGGAAGTCATTCGGCATGTGAAGAAGATGTTCCCATTCCTAAAGGAACAGTCACTTGTGGGACAAGCACAACGAGGGCAAACTCGCGAAGAACAGTTAGACTTTGTTACTAATCCGAAACTTACGTTGAGTCAACTCATTATACAGCTTCGAAATTGGAAGAACGGTAGTGAAATTTCTGATTTGTGGTGGGAAGCATACAATTGGTACTTACAGCATGAGCAGTGGCGAGAACCTATGTTAATGTTACTCCGTTCATTATTTTATGTGAACGAAGGAGCACCACTAGCCCGGAAAACGAGTCGTAGGCTTTATGGCAGTAGAATTCGTACAAGTGTGTCACGGATGGAGAAATTTGTTGCATGTCCATTCTCACATTTTGCTTCTCATGGGCTAAAACTGAAAGAACGCCAGATGTATCGTTTAAAGGCTCCTGATATTGGCCAATTGTTTCATTCTGCACTTAGTGATATCGCGACACAATTACAGAGTCGAAGAGTAAGTTGGGGGAGTTTAACACTTGAAGAATGTCGATCGGAGGCTAATATTGCTGTAGATCGATTGACGCCACTTTTGCAGGGGGAAATCTTACTAAGCTCTAAGCGATATGCATATATATCTAGAAAACTAAAAAACATTGTTGGAAGAGCTTCTATGATTCTTGGTGAACATGCAAGAAGAGGTAATTTTGAACCTGTAGGACTTGAACTTGATTTCGGTACAGGGAAGACACTTCCAGCGCTGAATTTCCCTTTGGAGAATGGTTCGATGATGGAAGTTGTAGGTCGAATAGACAGAGTAGATATGGCTCAGGGCGAGCAAGGAATCATGTTAAGGGTTATAGATTATAAGTCTAGTCGGAACGATCTTAAACTACATGAGGTCTATTATGGATTGTCACTTCAATTGCTGACCTATCTAGACGTATTGTTGACATATTCAGAAGAATGGTTAGGGAGAACAGCTATTCCAGCGGGAACATTGTATTTTCATGTGCATGATCCATTGTTGCAATCAACGAATGGAATGAGTGCGGAGCAAGCAGCTGATGAATTGCTCAAACGTTTCAAAATGAAGGGTCTCCTTCTCGCAGATCGTGATGTTATTGCCCAAATGGATACCTCATTAGATAAAGGTTATTCGACTATTCTACCGGTTGCGTTGAAATCAGATGGTAGCTTTTATAGTAGCGCCGCTGTGGCAAGCAAGGAGCAGTGGGGAAGTCTTTTGGCTACGGTTAGGAGTAATATCACAAATATTGGAACACGGATTACCGAGGGTGAAGTGAAGGTGGAGCCTTATCGGATTCAGAATGAAATTGCTTGTACATTTTGTCCGTATAAATCTGTGTGTCATTTCGATGAATCTATTGAGGGTAGTCATTACCGTGTTTTGGGAAAACCAAACAAAGAACAAATATGGGACATGCTGACTGACAAGCAAGGAGGGGATACATTATGATCGAAATAGTTAAGCCTGTAGGTAGTATGTGGAGTGATGATCAGTGGAAAGCTATTTCGCTTAGTGGTGATCATATTCTTGTTGCTGCAGCAGCAGGTTCAGGTAAGACAGCTGTATTAGTAGAGAGAATTATTCGTAAAATCATGAATGAGGAAGCAGGGTTTAGTGTCGATCGGTTACTTGTTGCTACATTTACGAAAGCAGCGGCAGCTGAAATGCGCCAGCGGATACGTGAAGCATTGGATAAGGAGCTGGAGAAAGAACCGGATAACGAGCATTTAAGACGCCAGCTTGCTCTTTTAGGCAGAGCTTCGATTACAACACTCCACTCCTTCTGTTTAGAAGTTATTCGTCGCTATTATCAATGGATTCCCTTAGATCCAGGGTTCCGAATTCTCAATGAGAATGAAGCAGAATTGCTGCGTCAGGAAATACTTGAGCAAATATTTGAAGAAAAGTATGGAGAAGCGGAGGACGATGGGATATTCTTGCGTCTTGCGGACTGGTTCAGCGGTGAACGGAGTGATGATGCGTTATACTTTCTTGTTCAAAAACTATATGATTTCTCCCGCAGTCATTCTTGGCCGGATGCTTGGTTACTCCAGATGGCGTCTAATTTCTCTATTACTGATCTCTCCGTGCTTGATGGGAGCCCTTGGGTGCAGAGTATTATTAAAGATGCAAAATTGTCTTTAGCAGGGGCTGCAGGATTATTGCAACAAGCTATTTCAATAGCCATGCTACCAGGTGGGCCTGATCCTTATGTGGATAATTTACGAGATGATTTAGAAATGGTTGAATCACTCAGAGAATGTCTGGAGGATTTCCCATGGAATGCTCTGTATGATGCCTTCCAAACGATTTCATTCAGTAAATTAAAAAGTTGCCGGAAAGATGAGACAGATCCAGATCTACAGAATCGTGTCAAAGAACTTAGAGATAGCGTTAAGAAAATATTGAATGAGCTCAAAAATTCATTATTCGGACGCTCGGCAGATACCTTTCTGTCAGAACTGCACGAGGTTGCTCCAATCATGGAACAATTATCTGAGGTTGTCATCCTCTTCGGCCAGCGTTATCAAGAAGAGAAAAAGTCACGCGGGCTCGTGGATTTCAGTGATTTAGAACATTACTGTTTACAAATATTACGGCATCCTGATTCATCTATGGATCAACTTCTTCCATCAGATGCAGCGATTGAATATAGAGATCACTTCGATGAGGTATTATTGGACGAATACCAAGATACCAATAGTGTTCAGGAAGATATCGTGCGATTGATTGCCAAAGATCAGCCTGGGAACCGCTTCATGGTTGGGGATGTGAAACAAAGCATTTATCGATTCCGGCTAGCGGATCCTGGACTTTTTCTTGATAAATACGTCAAATACAACGTGGATATGAACGAAGGAATGGTTATCGATCTTGCTCGTAATTTCCGCAGTAGACGTCAAGTATTGGATGCAACTAATGTTATTTTTAGACAAATTATGAATGAGACTGTTGCCGAGATTACCTATAATGATCGTGCAGAATTAGTATACGGTGCTTCATTTCCTGACTCTTCCGATGGAGTAGAGGAATTAAGATATACACCAGAACTTTTATTGATTGATCGTGGGAAAATAGTAAGATCAGGTGAAGATGAGGTTATAGAGGGAGAAGAGAACACCCTACTAGAAGAAGGCGAGTTAGTGGAGATGGAGACGGCTCAACTTGAAGCTCGTGCAATCGCGATGAAGGTCAAAGAAATGATCGGTGAAACTGGAGAACCTTTGCTTATATACGATAAATCATTACAAATCATGCGTCCCGTTGCCCATGGCGATATAGTGATCCTACTACGTTCTGCTTATATTTGGGGACCTCTAATTATGGAGGAACTGAGAAACCAAGGGATTCCTGCTGATGGTGAACAGAATCAAGGGTATTTTCAAGCCATCGAAGTCCAGGTTATGCTATCGTTGCTGCAGGTGATAGATAATCCATTGCAAGATATTCCACTAGCCAGCGTACTTCGATCACCGATTGTTGGCTTAACAGAGGAAGAATTAGCTCAGGTTCGTCTGTTTGCTAAAGGATCTTTTTATAATGCTATGATAGCAGCTTCGGAGCACGATTCGAACAAAGAAACGGGATCATTGGATGTAAATGATGATCAAAAAACGTCTGAGATAGAGATTCATCCAGAACTACAAAGTAAAATACTCAAATTTGTTCAAAAAATAGAGGGTTGGCGAAATGAAGCACGTCGAGGAAGTCTAGGTGACTTGATATGGAACATCTATAGAGATACTGGCTATATGGATTGGGTTGGTGGACTTCCGGGTGGAGGACAACGTCAGAGTAATCTCATGGCACTTTACGATCGAGCTGTTCAGTATGAACAGACAACATCATCTCGTGGTCTGTTTCGATTCTTAACGTTTATCGCTAGGCTACGTGATCATGGTTCAGACTTAGGTAGTCCAGGTAGGATTGATAAGCAAGATAATGCAGTAAGAATCATGACGATCCACAAGAGTAAAGGGCTAGAATTCCCAGTAGTATTCCTGGCAGGGATAGGAAAAACTTTCAATCAGCAAGATTTGAATTCACCATTTCTCATGCATAAGGATCTAGGATTCGGACCGAAATTTGTGGATCAAGAGATGCGTGTGAGCTATCCAACATTACCTAATCTAGCAATACGCCGGCGTTCACTGCAAGAACTACTAGCTGAAGAAATGCGGGTACTGTATGTGGGATTAACTCGTCCTAAAGAAAAGCTGATTCTTATAGGAACGGCTAAGGATCTTATTAAAAAAGTATTGTCATGGACACAGGTTCAGAGTCATCAACAGTATATGCTTCCTGATTATATTTTATCTAAGGGGCGTAGTTATTTGGATTGGATTGGTCCTGCATTAATTCGTCATCCAGATGCAGACAATTTGAGACAAATCGGCGGGGTTCCAGAGCTATCATCTCCTGTATTGAATGATGATCCTTCTAAGTGGCGTGTATCTGTTCTATCGGCTGATGAACTGTCACAAGATTTACATGTGGATACAATCGGGGAAGCGGGAATGTCGCAGAATCGTGAGTTAATGATGCAGGCATTGAAGAACAAAGAATCAATCCCGTTATGGATCATCGAGGATCATGGCATAACGACCGAGGCTAGTTCGGCAGTCATTGAAAATAAGCTGGATTGGAAATATCCGTATGCGATAACAAGTACACTTTCAGCGAAAACATCCGTAACTGAAATGAAGAAACTTCTCTCTTTACAAGAGACTCCTTCTTACGATTGGATGGAGGAAAAGGCAATACGACAAGATTCCACTTTACAACTTCGTCGACCTAAATTTATGGAGAAGAAGAGGTTGAGCCCTACAGAGCGGGGAACCGTTTATCACACACTTATGCAGCATATTCCATTGCAAGTAGGTGTAGTAGATTCTAAGGTAGTAGAGGAAACACTCTTTAGACTTACAGATCTACAGATTGTAACGCAGGAACAGGCGGATATCATTTCACCTCAAGAAATAGTAGCAATGTTTCATAGTGAGATTGGAAGAAGACTGCTCTCAGCGACATGGGTGGAGCGGGAGATGCCATTTAGTTACGCGCTTTCCGCAGCTGATGCCCATCATGGGCTGAGTTTTGTGAAGAGTCTATCCATGTCTAATGAACAGGAATCTGCGATGATTTCAAACCAGTTAGAGAATGAAACGGTATTAATTCAAGGGGTTGTAGATTGTATTTTCAGAGAGAATGGAAAGTTGGTTCTTGTAGATTACAAGACAGATCGTGTTCTGGATGAGCGTGGTGGAGTACCGGCTCTAGTAGAACAATATCGCTTCCAACTTGAACTCTATGGCAAAGCGTTAGAGGATATTATGGGTGAGCCTATTAGTGAGAAATGGCTGTACTTCTTCGATGGATCACATTGGGCCAAGCTATAGAGAAGATTAGAGGGGGGGAAGAGGATATGCGAATATTGCATACCGGTGATTGGCATTTTGGTCGTACATTAGAGGGTCGAAGTCGGCTGAGAGAGCAAGAGGATTTCGTTGATGAGTTGGTGCGAATGGCTGATGATCAACAAGCAGATCTGATATTAATGGCTGGAGATGTTTATGATTCTGTGAATCCTCCGGCAGCGGCAGAGCAACTATTCTATGAGGCTTGCGCTAGGCTAACAGAGGGTGGGAGACCTTTTGTCGCAATTGCAGGTAATCATGATCAACCTGAGCGAGTATCTTCCGTATCCCCATTAGTAACTCGACAAGGGATTACATTAGTTGGACTTCCTATGGCGAATGCAGTGACCGTCCATGCACCTCGAACGGGGGAGATAGCCAAAATCGCAGCACTTCCTTATCCATCCGAAGCTCGACTAAATGAACTATTAGTCGTAGAAGGGAATGAGGATGATCTACGCCAAGCATATAGTGCACGTGTTGGTAAATTGATGGAGATGTTGGCTCGTGGATTTACACCGAATACAATTAATTTGGCGATGAGTCATATATACGTGCTAGGGGGCTTGGAAACAGACTCAGAGCGTCCTATACAGGTTGGAGGTGCCTATACTGTCGACCCATCTGCTCTTTCAATAGGAGCTCAATATACAGCGCTAGGACATCTTCATAGATCGCAGGCTGTGAAAGGGGAAGGGATGACTCGTTATAGTGGATCCCCACTTGCCTATAGTTTTTCTGAAGCAGGGCAAGCGAAATCTGTTGCCATGCTGGATATCTCACCAGGTCAACAACCAATTTTTGAAGAATTATATCTATCATGTGGACGGCCATTAGTTCGTTGGAGGGCTAAGGGAGGCATAGAAGAAGTGTATCGTTGGTTGGATGAGGATCTAGATGCTCGTGCTTTTATAGATTTGGAAATCACTCTAAATGATGCGTTGTCTCTTGGAGAGATTCAGAGACTGCGCAAGAGCCGGGAAGGGTTAGTGCACATTCGACCTATTTACCCGGAAATGGAAGTTGCAGAAATGGAGATCCAGCGTTCGCAATTACCATTACATGAGATATTCCGTAAGTTCTATCAGCGCCAGACAGGAGGAGCAGAGCCTGATGATGGGCTTGTACAATTGTTCCTCGAGCTTGTAGAAGAGAATACCACCGTACAGGAAGAAGGGGATAATGAATGAAGCCAATCACGCTAAAGCTATCTGGATTACAGAGTTATCGTGAAATGCAACAGATTGATTTCGGTGATCTTACGCAAATGGGACTATTCGGAATCTTCGGACCTACAGGTAGTGGGAAATCTACTTTACTCGATGCAATTACCCTCGCATTGTATGGCAAGGTTGAGAGGGCCGTCAACGGGACACAAGGCATCATGAATCATTCAGAGGATGCTTTGTTTGTTTCCTTTACTTTTGAATTGAATTCCTCTGAGGGATCACAGCAATATCGTGTGGAGCGTCGTTTTAAAAGATCGAATGAACTTTCGATAAGCAATACGATCAGTCGATTTATTGAAGTTACTGCAGATGGAGATCAGGTGTTAGCTGACAAATTAGCAGATGTTACTCGCTGTGTAGAAGATAAAATCGGACTCAAAATGGATGATTTCACACGTGCAGTCGTTCTCCCACAAGGGAAATTTGCAGAATTTTTGTCTTTAAAAGGTAGTGAAAGAAGGCAAATGCTACAACGATTATTTCACTTGGAACAGTACGGTGATCAATTAGGTCAGAAGCTGAGCCGTCGTGTGAAGGAGAATGAAGCATCTCTTCGAAATATGGAGGCAGAGCAACAAGGACTGGGGAACGCTGGTAAGGAGGCTCTTGAAGAGGCTAAGAAACAATTGTCAGAAGCGGTGACTCATGCGGAAGTTTCTCGTCACCGCCTTCAAGAGATTATGCTTCAAGCAGATAAATTAGGGAAAGTATGGGAATGGCAAATAGAACGTGATAGTAAACAAGAGCAGCTATTACAACTTACATCGCTAGAAAAGGAAATAAAGGAACTAGAGGATAAGCTATCGAAGGCAAGTGTTGCCCAGCATCTAATGCCTTTACTGACTCAGATGCAGGAGAGTAAACAAGAGCATTTAAACCGTGAAACAATAGCAATCACATTGAAGAATAAAGCTCAAGAATCTGAACAACTTTCACTTCGTTCCAATGAAGCGGATGATGCAGCCCAGCTTACACTATCTATAGAAGAGCCTAAGCTGTTGATTAGACAAGATCAGTTGGAGCAAGCTGTTAAGGTTCAGCAGGAACGAGATGTACTTCGAATCGAATGTCAAGACCTCGAACTTAAGAAAACGAATGTCATAAGCACACAGTCTGAACTTCATGCACAGCTGTTGAAAGATCAGGAATTACTCCTGAAGGGTCAGAAAAAACAGGCGGAATTACAGGATAGCCTAAAGACATTGGAGACTAGATCACTAGAGCGGGAAATGATGCATAAAGCTATTCAGCGTAAACATCTAATTCAAACAAGTGATGAACAGCAACAGGTCGTATTGAAGGAATACGATCAGCAGGGCAAACGAATAACTGAAATGAGTTCCATATTAGAAAGTTCCGAGCGAGAATTATTAAACGATGAAGCAAATCATAAACTTTTCGCTGATAGGCTTATTACGAATTTCTCTGACATCATGGGACACGAAGAAGTAGTCAATGGGGCACTCCGAAGACTATCAATAGAAGAGGAACAGTTGCGTCAAGAGATTAAGAGTCTAGAGACGCATACTTTGTCACTGAGTTTGGCCTTACAGTTACAGATGGGACAACCATGTCCTGTGTGTGGATCAGAACATCATCCACTTCCAGCGGAAGCAACAGAAAGTTCGGATAGTCTCTTCATAAAGAACGAGCAGATGAATATTTTTCGTCAAGTTCAGGCACAGCTTCAAGAGCTTAGGTTAAAGCTACGTCAGTTAATGAATGAGAATAAAACTTTAATGGAGCAAGCTGCCGTTGTATTTCCTGAACAAGATGTATCACAGACCGCTGTAGGGATCTCACTACCTGAAATGAATGATGGAGCAGGTTCTGTTTTCTCTGAAAAATACTGGACAGATAGAATCTATCAGATGGAAGATGGATCGCAGCAACTGTCAGTTGCTACTTCAGCTTTGCGGCAGGAAGCCAGTCACATGAAGCAGAGTCATGACATACTTCAACAGAAAGTCATGAAGTCCAGGGCAGAGGCGGATGCGTTATTAAACATTCATACTGAAACGAAATCTAAACTTGAGAGGTTAACTGTAGAATTCACGAAATTACAACAAGCATGGCATCATGAATTCCCTGAACTTCCAATGTCTGAGATCGCAGAAAAATTCGAGCTTATGCAGAATAAAGATGCTGAAGCGGAGCTCATTCGAGAACGCATAGAGATCAGTATTCCTTTTCTAGAGGGCAAGCGGATAACGGTCCAATCCATAGAGCAACAAATAGGAGAACTAGATAAAGCACTTATTCAATGGAATACACAGTTACAAGGAAAACATGAACAGTTAAAAGGAATAGAGGAGCGGCTGCTTGTTCTAGTTGGGGAGTATTCAGCGGAAAGTTTACTTGTAGAATGTATCCAACAACTTAAAGCCCTAAAGGTTACAGCAGAACAATCTCATCGAGCAAGACGTGCTGCTGAGGATACGAAACATGAAGATATCAAAGCATCTGTTATAGCACAGCAAGCTTTTGATTCTGCAAGGGAACATTACATGGCGGCTACAAGTCGTTGGGAGGAAATGTTAGCATCATCTAAACTATCAAGTGCAGAAGAGGTTGTAGCCTGCTGTTTACAGCAGGAAGAAGAGCAACAATATGCGAATATCGTTACAGCGCATCGTGAGAATGAACGTGAAATTACATTCCAGCTAGCGAGTCTAAATGAGAAACTTTCCGGTACTACGTTAACCATAGAAGAATGGCAAACCTGCAAGGTTGTTTTAGATGAATGCCGAAATACAGATGAAGCTGCAATTCAATGGAAAGCAAGGGCTGAGCGCGATTTGGAAGATGTATTAGATCGACACGCCAGATGGATAGAATTAGAGAATATGCGCGTAGAACGTCAGATGAAGGGTGAGCAACTTTCAAAATTACAATCTTGTTTGCGGGGAAATGCCTTCGTGGAGTATATTGCAGAAGAGCAGTTGATGCAAGTCAGTCAAGCCGCTTCACAACGTCTTCTTTATCTAACTAGACAACGTTATGCCTTGGAAGTAGATTCTGGAGGTGGTTTTGTCATTCGTGATGATGCAAACGGAGGAACACGTCGCCCCGTATCAACATTATCTGGAGGAGAGACATTCCTTACATCGTTGTCTTTAGCGCTTGCGCTGTCCGCTCAAATTCAGCTTCGTGGTCAATACCCGTTGCAATTCTTTTTCTTGGATGAAGGTTTCGGTACGTTGGATTCTGAACTGCTTGAGATGGTGATTACCTCACTAGAACGTCTTCATAGCGACCACTTATCAGTAGGGATCATAAGTCATGTGCCCGAATTGAGAGCGCGCCTACCTCGTAAACTGGTGGTATTACCAGCAGAAGATGCTGGAGGCGGATCGCGATTGGTGTTAGAAAATATGTAAAAACCCAGCTCGAAATGTGACGTCCATCACAGTAACAGTAACAAGCGGTTGTTATACTACAGTTAATAGCCGACATCACTTAAGAAGTACCTCGACGGACTTATGAAATAGAAATTTTCTATAACATAGGTCCGTACGTCAAGCAGCTTTATGCTAGCTGACTGGGTACTTCTTCTTTTTTTTGTATCCATTCGCCTAGACCTGAATATGATGATAGTAGATCATGAAATATTTGGGAGGAATTAAAGAAATGGAAAAATTTGAAGCCAAGCAATTGTGTCAGCAACATATACATCGCTATGTGAGAGTGATGATCCAAGATGGAAGAGCGGTTGATGGTTTTATAGAAAATGTCGATGATGAGAATATTTACTTAGCCGTACCTGTTGGGCATGAAATGAACAATGAACAGGTTGAAGCAGCCCAATATCATGGTAATAATGCTCCTGTAGGAAGTTATGAGAACCCGTCCATGCTTCAACCTGCAGGTTATGAGAATCCATCAATGATACAGCCTACTAGCTATGAGAATCCATCCATGCTTCAATCTGCAGGTTATGGACCACAACAGGGTTATGGAAATCAATCAGGATGTGGATGTGGTGGACAGTCGTGGGGTACTGGAACAGGAGGATATCCGGGTGTGGATACAAGAGGATTTTTCCCTGGTTATGGTTATTATCCAGCTCCAGCTCCGTTCTATGGATACCCGTATGGAAGACGACGGTTTAATCGTGTGATATTACCACTGACATTGTTTACCACACTCGCACTTCTTCCTTATTTTTAAAAATATAAGAAGGTATAAGTTTCACTTGAATCAATTTCATAATTGCCGTTTCTACTTGGAAACCATCATTATTATGTATTAGCAGACCAAGATTATATTTGGTCTGCTTTTTTTGTGTATATTTAATACTGTTAGAACCTATAGATAGTTTGGTAAGGAAAGTGGCTGTATGGTATATTGATTATGATTTATTTATGAGTGAACATGGTGTTAATGTTATGAACGATCAGGGGGCGAATTCGGTGGATTGTTTATTTTGTAAAATAGTTGAAGGTACAATTCCTTCTAAAAAAGTGTTCGAGAGTGAAAATATATTGGCATTTCACGATATTACACCTGCAGCACCAACGCATGTGTTAATTATTCCAAAGAAACATATTCCATCCATGAATGAGGTTAGTCATGAGGATATGTCGCTTATTGCTGAAATCCATCAGGTTGCTCAGCAGGTGGCGAGTGATATGGGTGTCTCAGAATCGGGTTATCGACTTATTAACAACTGCGGCCCAGATGGGGAACAAACGGTACATCATCTTCATTATCACCTCCTTGGAGGGGCTAGATTAGGTACGCTGACGGGGATATCTAGCTCTCACAAGTAACGATATTGTCAGGTATATCAAGGGGTAGTCAATGAAAAAAAGTTGTAAGGTTGACACGTTATTTCACTTTCACCTATAATAAAGAATGATGAACCGTGTTAATACTCTTGGACGGTCTGGTCGGAGGGAGGGAAAACTGGTGTCTGAAACGAAAGTTCGTAAAAATGAAACAATCGATGCTGCACTTCGTCGCTTTAAACGTTCCATCGCTAAAGATGGCGTATTAGCTGAGGTGAAGAAACGCAAGCATTATGAAAAGCCAAGCGTTAAGCGTAAGCTTAAATCTGAGGCTGCTCGTAAGAGAAAGTTTTAGGAGGATTTAACAACCATGAGTCTTAGCGAGCGATTGAACGAAGACATGAAGCAAGCAATGAAGAGTCGCGATAAATTCAAACTCTCCACTATTAGAATGATTCGTTCGACAATCATGAATCTTGAAATAGATTTGAAAAGAACTTTGGATGATTCCGAAGTGCTTGATATCCTAGGTCGTGAAATCAAACAGCGCAAAGATGCCCTCCATGAATTTGAAAAAGCAGGCCGCGATGATCTTGCAGCAGATGCTAAAGCAGAAATCGAGCTAGTAGGTCAGTATCTTCCCACACAGCTTACTGAAGAAGAAATTAAAGTTATTGTACAGCAGACCATCCAGGAAACCGGTGCTTCTTCGAAAGCCGAGATGGGGAAATTGATGAGTGCTCTGATGCCTAAGGTTAAGGGACTCGCTGACGGAAAACTTGTGAACCAAGTGGTTCAACAATTTCTGCAATAAAACATAACCGAAACATCCCTTGAACGTAAGGGGTGTTTTTTATTTGGAACCATATGGGGTAATAGACGTAGTAAACGTTATCTCGGATTAAATCTAAAAGAGGTTGGTACATTAAGAATTGAGAAAGGAGGTATAGTTATGAATTTTATTAGAAAAATAGGATTATCACTCATCTTGTTCGTGTTATTTGCAGGTCAGTTCATCCCTTCACTAGGAGAAACAGTTCATGCAACAACGGAGACGAAAGAGGTGGGTAACCGAGGGATTGTATATATCATCCCAGTTGAACAGAATATTGAAAGAGGATTAGAAAAGTTTATGGAACGCGGTTTTGAGGAAGCGAAGAGTATGGATGCATCCCTCATCGTGTTGGAAATCAATACACCTGGTGGTCGAATTGATACAGCTGAAGAAATTGGAGCATTGATTCGTCAAAGTGAGATAGAAACCGTGGCATACATACATGGTAATGCTGCTTCGGCAGGAAGTTATATTGCCCTAAATGCGGATCAAATCATGATGGCTCCAGGAAGTATGATTGGCGCAGCATCGTTAATCAATGGATCCACGGGTGAGTATATTACTGATCCCAAGTTGATCTCTTATTGGAAATCAAAACTGGCTGGTGCAGCTGAATTAAATGGGCGTAATTCTAAAATCGCCGAAGGTATGGCTGATTTGGACATGATTGTTGAAATGCCTGAAATCAATTATACCAAGAGTCAGGGTGACATTATCTCACTGACTAGTGATCAAGCTTTAAAGGTTGGGTATTCAGAACAGACTGCCAAGACTGTTGAGGAGGCAATTACATTTGCGGGCTACTCTACAGAAGATGTGTTTCGTGTAGAACATACGTTTTCAGAGAAATTGGCAGAATTTCTAACAAGTCGTGTTGTGATGACATTGCTACTCTTTATGGGGATCGCAGGTGTAATTATTGAATTGTTAGTTCCTGGCTTTGGAGTGCCTGGTATTCTGGGTATTGCTGGATTTTCACTCTATTTCTTCGGTAACTCTGTAGCAGGGTTCGCTGGATCAGAGACATGGATTCTTTTTCTTATAGGAATTGTGATGCTGGTAATAGAATTGTTCATTCCAAGCTTTGGAATATTAGGATTGATAGGTTCAATAAGTCTTATTGTTGGTGTTGTCCGAGCAGCCTATAGTGCATCGCATGTTGCTTTATCGCTGGGAATAGCAATTGTATCGGCGATAATCGTCATTATTATAGTTGCAAATGTATTCAAAAAGCGTGGAATATGGAATCGATTTATACTCAAGGATACTTTGTCTAAAGAGATGGGATATATCCCAACTGCTAGTAAAGATAGTTTACTTGGAAAAGAAGGAATTAGTGTTACTCCGCTTCGTCCGAGTGGAACGGCACTGATTGATGGTGAACGCGTAGATGTTGTCGCAGATGGAGAGTTTATTGATACGAACTCAATCATTCATGTTGTAAAAGTCGAAGGTTCGCGTATTGTTGTTGAATCTATTGTAAAATAAAATAAATGAAATAATTGGAGGGTAAATTAATATGGATCCATTGATTACTATCTTGCTGATTGCAGTTGTTGCAATCATCGTACTAAGTGTATTTTTCAGCTTCTTCCCTGTCATGTTATGGATTGCAGCATTATCATCAGGGGTGCGTATTAGCATTATTACGCTTGTGGCGATGAGACTTCGACGTGTAACGCCAAGTCGAATTGTCAATCCTATGATTAAAGCTACAAAAGCAGGTCTGGGATTAGATATTAACCAACTTGAAAGTCATTATTTAGCAGGTGGTAACGTAGATCGTGTTGTTAATGCATTGATCGCTGCACAACGTGCGAATATTCCATTGGAATTTGAACGTGCAGCTGCTATTGACTTGGCTGGGCGTGATGTTCTCCAAGCTGTTCAAATGAGTGTTAATCCGAAAGTCATTGAAACACCTACAGTTGCAGCGGTAGCTAAAGACGGAATTGAAGTCAAAGTAAAAGCTCGTGTAACTGTACGCGCGAACATTGATCGTTTGGTCGGTGGTGCGGGTGAAGAGACAATTATTGCCCGTGTAGGTGAAGGTATAGTAACAACAGTCGGATCAAGTGATTCTCACAAAGCAGTATTAGAGAATCCAGATATGATTTCACGTACGGTTCTTGCAAAAGGCTTAGATTCAGGTACTGCATTTGAAATACTATCGATTGATATTGCTGATATTGATATCGGTAAAAATATAGGTGCATTTTTACAAACCGAACAAGCAGAAGCTGATAAGCGTATTGCCCAGGCGAAGGCGGAAGAACGTCGAGCTATGGCCGTAGCGTTAGAACAAGAAATGAAAGCTCGTGTCATCGAGATGCGTGCGAAGGTTGTGGAATCTGAATCTGATGTGCCACTTGCTATGGCAGAAGCGTTCCGTTCTGGGCAACTTGGCGTTATGGATTATATGAATTATAAAAATATCGAAGCAGATACACAAATGAGAGGATCCATAGGTAAAATGGGAGATGGCGGAGATAATTCTGGTGCTCCAAAAAAATAATATGTAGGGAATGATGTATCCCATGGATTATATTTGGCTCTTGGTCGTTGCTTTGGGTGTGATTTCTTCGATTATGAACAAAGGGAAAACTAAATCAAAGGATAACCCAAACAGTATGCCAACGTTTGGCGGAACAGGAGAAGGTTCATTAGATCCTCAACCTAGTAGGGAAAGCGACAATACTAACGAAAGAACTTTGGTGGGAAACCGTACGCAACAACCTTATTCTATGACTGGTGAAGGGATATCTCAAATGAGGGATTATTCAGAACTAGATCATATTTCTAACTCGTCTGTTGATGAGTGGGATGCTTATGCTACCTCTGATGAAGGTGGAAATAAAAATCATTTAACAGAAGTAGCCCAACAAGCTGTGAATGGTGTCATCTGGTCTGAAATATTAGGCCCGCCCCGTTCGAAAAATGCATTCAACAAGCGAAAATTGTAGAGTAATTACAAAAAGAGGATGTTCCAAATGCCATTATAATGGCTGGGGCATCCTCTTTTTTTGTTCATAATTTATGAGGAGAACTCAGTACGTAATAATATAAATGTAAGAATGGATTATAATACAAGCTCAATAGTCCTTTAAATGACTTTTAGACTGTAGAGTGATGGTTGAAGCGGGAATACGCTAAGTCGCCTAAAAGAGGCCCTCTAATCGTTCGAGAGGCATCCCTTGCATGGGTAGTCTAGATAATTTCAATAACCTTTGTAATATATATAATCGCGAGTAATTGGGCTCATAAAAATGGTTATCCTTGCATATCGTTAGAAGGAATAGGAAGGGGGAAGACCTTCGTATGACCCGGATGAGTCGTAAACTTCGTAATTGGACATATGAGAAGCTGGATTTGCCTAAAGACATTGTTTTCAATATGCCACGCATAACGATGGTTGGCAATAAAGAGCTCTTCATCGAGAACCATCTCGGATTGAGACATTTCTCACCAGATAAGCTGATCTTTTCATTGAGTGAGGGATCGCTTGAAATTGAAGGTTCGGAACTTATGATTCGTTCTATTTTACCTCAGGAGGTACTGGTTGAGGGGACTATTATGAATATAAAGTATATAGGAGTGGAGGGAAGTCATTGAAGATTCCAACGTTAATATATTGGCGTGGGTACGTTGAAATAGCTGTTAGGAATGGCCATATGGAATCATTTATTAATGAATTAACACATGCTGGGATATCAGTTTGGGATGTTCAACCATCTTCACTTCAGAGTGCTAATATGAAAATTTTAGTAGAAGATTTCCATGATCTCCGACCCTTATTGCGACGGACAGGCTGCCGTGTGCATGTAATGAGTCGGAGAGGTTTTCCATTTGAATTGGAGAGGTTGAAGAAAAGACGTTTTTTTGCTATTGGATTGATCACTTTCTTCGCTATACTTCTCTTGCTATCATCTCTCGTTTGGGAAGTGAAAGTGATTGGGAACGAGAAGATCTCTAAGGATGATGTATTACTTGTAGCTAAGCAGGGGGGAATATACCCTTTGCAATGGGTTTATCGTGTGAAGCATCTGGACAAGCTCTCACAGCAATTAAATAGACAGTTACCTGGTACTGCATGGGTTGGGGTGAGTCGTCAAGGAACCAAGATTACAATCCAAGTTGTAGAATCAGCTATTCCTGAAGCCCAACCACTGTTAAGCCCAAGGCATTTGATCAGTAGAACAGATGCAGTTATTACAAATATATATGCAGAACAGGGACGACCCATGGTTGCGAAGAATAATAGAGTTAAAAAAGGACAAGTTTTGATTTCTGGATTATTAGGTGATACAGAGAATTCTCAACCCGTTGTTGCTAAAGGGGAGGTGAAGGGATTAGTATGGCATGAATACCTAATTGAAGCACCTCTAGTTCAGAAGAGAAAAGTATACACAGGAGAAAGTAAAGATAAAAGTTATCTTGTTCTTGGTAATCGTGGAATTCAGTTATGGGGGTATGGAAAAGTCTCTTTTGAAAAATATAGTGTTGTTATTGAACAAGATCCGCTCACTTGGAGATCGACTAAGCTGCCTATAGGATGGATGACAGAGCATGTGATGGAAATGGAGGAAAGAAGTGAGGTCATTACTTTAGAAGAAGCAAAAAGGCAAGGATTAGACGGTGCTATTCGTGATATACTAGCAAAATACGGCAGTGATTCTAAGATCATTAGTCGAAAAATTTTGCATGAGAACACAGAGAATGGTAAAGTTTATATGAAGGTACTCTTCGAAGTGGAAGAGTTTATTACAGAGGAACTTCCCATAGTATATAGCCAAGGAGAATGAGGATATTTGTCAGAACATACAAATAGTATAAGAATATCTTTTCAGAATGCTTCAGAAGGACTAGCCGTTTTTGGACCACAGGACATGTTTCTAGAAATGATTGAATCTCAAATTCCCGCAAAAATTGATTCTCGAGAAGCTGAGATTACGATAAGTGGTGGGGACCGCGAAGTTCAAATGCTTCAGCAATTGTTTGATGTGTTACTTCAGTTGGTTCGCAATGGTTATAACCTAACTTCACGAGATATGATGTATGCGATTGAATTAGCAAAAGATTTCAGGGCTGATCAACTTCTTGATTTGTTCAAAGGTGAGATCACAACTACTTATAGAGGAAAGCCTATTCGGGTTAAGACGATAGGACAGAAGCATTATGTAACGACGATTAAGAAACGAGATATTGTGTTTGGAATTGGACCTGCGGGTACAGGTAAGACTTACCTTGCAGTAGTACTAGCTGTTGCTGCCTTAAAAGAAGGTTCAGTAAAACGGATTGTTCTAACTCGACCAGCAGTCGAAGCGGGAGAGAATCTTGGATTTCTACCAGGTGATTTGCAAGAGAAGGTTGACCCATATTTACGTCCACTTTATGATGCGTTGTACGAAGTGATGGGTCCAGATCAGACTGCAAAAGCGCTTGAACGAGGGCTAATTGAGATTGCCCCACTTGCTTATATGCGTGGGCGAACCTTAGAAGATGCTTTTATTATTCTGGATGAAGCGCAAAATACAACGCCAGAGCAAATGAAAATGTTCTTGACTCGTCTTGGATTCGGCTCCAAGATGGTTATAACGGGTGATGTAACTCAAATTGATCTCCCAAGAGGTAAGAAATCAGGATTAATTGAAGCCAATTCCATATTAAGTTCAATTGAGGATATTGGTTTTATCTACTTTACTGAACAAGATGTTGTCCGCCACTCATTAGTACAGAAAATTATAGTTGCCTACGAGCGAGCTGTAGAAAACCAAGGATAGAGGGGATTGACTCTATGGATTCGAAGGAACATTCAACAGGCAAATCATTCTCATATAAGGATATTAGCTACAAGTATAGCGTGTTAGCGCGCTATATTTTGTTTCTGTTTCTAGTAGTATTATTCTATGCTACGCTTGCACCAAAAATTTTACCTGAACGCTATGATATCCGTTTAGGCTCATACAGTGAAAAAGAAATTACGGCCCCAGTACAAATTCCAAACAGCAAGGCGACATTAAATGCACAAGAGAAAGCAGCTGAACAAGTTCAGTCTATTTATAGTATTATTCCAATCCGGAATGAAACGTTAATTGTTCAAATCCTGGATCGAATTGATGGACTCAATCAAGATGATCAAGTGTCCAATCAAGATAAAGTTTCGATCTATCGTCAGGAAATTCCGCAGCGTGCGGAGGATTTTGTAGAAAATTTCGTTAAGAGTAATCGTAACTTAGGAACGTATTCAGACAAACTACTGGATGAAATGATAAAAGTCATTAGTCAGCAGATATATGCTATTCCTGAGGAAACTTTCATAAAAATACCTAGACTTACAAGTGAAGATATACAAGAAATGAAACCTGTCGCAAGAGAAATAGTTTCTAGATTAAGTAACGACCAGATCGTGGATGGTCAGACAGCTAGAGCAAAAGTTGCAGAACTGGTTAGTACAAGCTCGCTAAGAAACAAAATACCACGTGAAATCGTTCAAGAATTAGCACGTGTGACATTGACAGCTAATAAATTTTACGATGAAGAAGCAACTAAGGAAGCACAAGTAGCAGCTCGTGAAAATACAGAAACGGTCTATATCAAACAGGGCGATATTCTTGTGAGTAAGGGACAACTCATAACAGAAGAGTTATATACGTTATTGGATGAGAATAAGCTTCTTAAGAATGAGGTGAATTATTGGCCACAAATCGGCCTTTTAATGTTCTCACTCTTATTGACGCTTGGCTTACACTTGTACATTCGTCAATCCAGTACAAATAAATATAAATATGATAATTCACAATTACTTATGCTTGTATTGATTTTTATTATTACCGTTGTATCTATGAGTCTTGTGAGTATCGTTCAGGATAGTATTCATCCTTACGTAGGTTATTTAGCTCCTGTTGCATTGGGGGCAATTCTAGTAACCTTACTGATGGATTCGTCGTTAGCTTTCTTTTGTGCTATGTTATTCAGCATATTATCTAGCATTATATTAAATGTCACTCAAGGACAAATCTTTGATTTTCATTTTGGATTTTTCACAATGGTTGTTTCATTTGTGGCGATTTCTGTTGTTCATAAGGCAAGTCAACGGTCTACCTTACTAAAAGGGGGGATCATGGTAAGTCTGTTTGGATCCATAACTGTATTTGTTTTGATCCTGATTGATGGAACAGAATGGAGTCAAGTTCAAACACTTTATACGATCGCTTTTGCCTTTATGAGTGGTTTGTTAACATCTGTATTTGTCATAGGGCTGATGCCATTCTTTGAAGTGACATTTGGAATCTTGTCCGCACTGAAACTTGTAGAACTATCTAATCCGAATCACCCTCTACTTCGTAAATTACTTACTGAGACACCAGGGACCTATCATCATAGTGTAATGGTGGGGAACTTATCAGAGGCAGCAGCTGAGGCAATTGGAGCGAATGGTTTATTATGTAGAGTGGGTTCATATTATCATGATATAGGTAAGACGAAGCGTCCTAACTATTTCATCGAGAATCAGAATCATATGGAGAATCCACACGATACTTTGGATCCTAAGATGAGCAAATCCATCATTATTGCACATGCAAGAGATGGTGTGGAAATGTTGAAAACTCATAAGCTACCAAAATTAATTAGAGATATAGCTGAACAACATCACGGTACGACTTTCCTGCATTTTTTCTATCACAAGGCATTAAAGAAAGCTGAGGAACAAGGAGTAGAGCCTGATTTCACAGATCTCGATTTCAGATATCCAGGTCCAAAGGCACAGTCTAAAGAATCAGCTATCGTAGGTATTGCAGATAGTGTGGAAGCGGCCGTTCGTTCCTTGAGGAATCCTACAGTTGAACAAGTAGAGTCAATGATCGAAAAAATAATTAAGGGACGTATGGATGATCATCAATTTAATGATTGTGATCTAACTCTAAAGGAACTGGATATTATTAGTAAGACATTAAAGGAAAGTGTGATGGGTATTTTCCATTCTAGAATTGAATACCCGGAAGAGATTAAAAAAACGACGAATAATCATGACGAAGCAGATAAAAGGGGCGTCTAAAATATGAGTTTACAATTGGCTTGGAGTAACGAGCAAACGGAATACGATATAAAAGATTCTTTAATCACTTTGCTAGAACAAGCACTTCAAAAGGCTGGTGAGATGGAAGGTGTAATCGATGGTGAAGTGGCTCTAACGTTTGTGGATGATGAACAAATTCATGAATTAAATCGAGATTATCGTGGGATTGATCGTCCAACGGATGTACTCTCATTTGCAATGAATGATACCGTTGACGAGGAACTAGAAATAATATATGAATTGGAAGAAGGGGAAGAAATTGAGGGTATTCCAGAAGTATTAGGCGATATCATCATCTCAATCCCCCGAGCGAAATTGCAAAGCGAAGAATATGGTCATTCTTTAGAACGTGAAATAGGTTTTCTATTTGTGCATGGTTTCTTGCATTTACTAGGTTATGATCATCAGGAAAAAGAAGCTGAGGATGAAATGATGGGTAAGCAGGAAGCTGTTTTAGTTAAAGTGGGGTTAACTCGATAATGGCTAAGAAATCCTTCTTATCTTCTTTTGGGTTTGCGGCGGAAGGCATTCGACACGCAATGGCAACACAGAGAAACATGAAGGTGCATGGAATAGTAGCTGTGATTGTTATACTACTTGCTGCTGTTCTAGGCGTTTCGGCTATGAATTGGTTGTTTCTACTGCTGGCTATCACTTTGGTGCTGATGGCTGAAATGTTTAATACAGCTATAGAGGCTGTTGTGGATATGACGTCTATAGATATTCATCCTTTAGCTAAGGCGGCGAAGGATACTGCCGCAGGAGCTGTGTTAGTTACTGCGGCTTTTGCAGTAGTTGTGGGTATTGTTGTATTCTATAAACCCATTGTGGATTTGTTAGGTGGATAGGCGTACATAATAGGGTCATGGGATGTATAGATGCGAGTTTTACGAAGTATATCAAGATGTGTTGCTATAAAAAGCTTAGTATATGCTTTCGACGTGAGTTTTCTCGGAGTATGTCATGAAGTTTATGCTCGAAAACTTTTAGGAGGGTTCATATGGATTCAGCTACATTGTTAAAAGAAGCGATCAAAGCACGTGAAAAGGCATATATTCCATATTCGCATTTTGGTGTAGGGGCTGCATTATTAGATAGTGAAGGCAAAGTACACCATGGATGTAATATTGAGAACGCTGCTTATGGACCTACCAACTGTGCTGAACGTACAGCAATGTTTCGAGCGATTGCCGATGGACATCAAGCTCGTAGCTTTAAAGCAATGGCCGTTGTAGGAGATACGGGAGGTCCAATTGCACCTTGTGGTGTATGCCGTCAAGTAATGATAGAATTGTGTGACCCCGATATGTTAGTCATTCTTGGTAATCTAAAGGGTGATGTTCTTGAAACAACGGTGAGTGAATTACTTCCGGGATATTTCGGACCATCAGATTTAGAAAACGTTAAGTAAGTAAAATATTTGAAATGAATTGTGATAGAGGGAAGATCTTTTAGGAGGGCAATAAGGATATGGCAAAATTTAAATCAGGTTTCGTAGGAATCGTGGGAAGACCAAATGTAGGTAAATCAACATTAATGAATCAGGTAATCGGCCAGAAAATTGCCATCATGTCGGATAAGCCACAAACGACTCGTAATAAAATACATGGTGTATATACAACAGAGAAAATACAAATCGTATTTCTTGATACGCCAGGGATTCATAAACGCCAGTCTAAGCTCGGGGACTTGATGAACCAAACAGCTTTGAATACATTAGGTGAAGTTGAAGCTGTGTGTTTCCTTGTAGATGCTTCTGAAGGAATGGGTGGCGGGGACCGATACATTGTTGAACAATTAAAGAATGTTCGAACTCCGATTATTCTTGTACTTAATAAGATTGATCGAATAGAGCCAGAAGCATTGTTGCCTCTTATTGAAGGATATCGTAAGCTCTATGATTTTGCTGAGATTATTCCTGTATCTGCTAAGAATGGTAATAATGTTAGCACTTTACTTGAGCAGTTGGAGAAATATTTACCTGAAGGGCCACAATATTATCCAGCAGATCAGATTACAGATCACCCTGAGCAATTTGTCTGTTCTGAACTTATACGAGAAAAAATCCTTAAGCTAACAAGAGAAGAGGTTCCTCATTCTATCGCTGTTACAATTGAGGATATGCAGGTACGAGAAAATGGAACAGTGCATATTTCAGCAGTGATTTTTGTTGAAAGAAGCTCTCAGAAGGGCATTATTATTGGTAAGCAAGGTGCGCTATTGAAAGAGATTGGACAATTGGCTAGACATGATATTCAGAATTTATTAGGGTCCAAAATTTTCCTTGAATTATGGGTAAAAGTTAAAAAAGATTGGCGCAATCAGGATCGCGTTCTTCGAGATCTTGGCTACCATCGTGAAAGTTAACGCTCTGATATAGGTTGGCAGGAATTGCAACACATATTAGATTAAACATCGTACATCCTAACTTAGAAGATGCAGACGCATTTCCTAAGGAAAGGATGAATACGAATGCGAGATTTTTCGTGGAAGTATTTTGCGATGACTGGAGATGTTGATGCTTATTTGTTATTTAAAGAAGCAGCTAATACAACAAATTCAGTGTTGATCACTTCAGATGTCATGGTGGATGAGATGGTTGATTATGATGAGAACGAATGAGAAATTGCTCCGGGAATGGTTGGGGGAAGAAGCATGCTTTACAGGGTGGAAGGGATTGTCATCCGCAGCATGGACTACGGTGAAGGGAACAAAATCATTACGCTTTGCACCGAAAATGCGGGGAAAATAGGTGTTCTTGTTCGAGGGGCAAAGAAAGTAAAGAGCCGACATGCTGCTTTGACGCAACTGTTTACATTAGGAGAATATGTTTTCTTTAGAAATGGTACTGGATTAGGCACTTTGAATGCAGGTGAAATTTCGCAATCTCATTTCCGTTTGCGTGGAGATCTCTACTTGGCTGCATATGCCTCATATGCTTGTGAACTTCTAGATCGTATTCTTCAAGATGAAGAGACAGGCAGTTTCTGGTTCCAACAGTTAAAGGCCTGTCTTGCAGCATTGGAAGAGGGGAAAGACCCTGGAATTGTACTAAATTTATATGAAATGAAAATACTACAAACCGCCGGTTATGGCCCAGAATTAGATGTATGCATTTCATGTGGGTCTGAGCGCAGTGATGAAGATCTTCTCATTAGCCCTCGGTTAGGAGGAGTTTTGTGCAAACACTGCCGTCATTTAGACCCACCAGCTATAAAAATATATCCGCGATCGCTAAAAATGTTGCGTATATTTGCACAACTTGACCTAAGGCAACTAGGTAATATTACGGTTAGGGAAGAAACTAAAGTTGAATTGAAAAAGGTCATGAGGGGTTTTATAGATATGCAACTTGGTATTAATCTAAAATCTAGAAATTTCCTGGATCAGATGGAGAAGTATGACATTTGACGAATGCTACAAAATCCATTAGTATATATTAAGATTATAATGAAAAGTAACATGCATTGATCGAGATAATTACGATATTTCCTCTGAAATGATCAGCGAGCTGGGGACGGTGTAAGCCTAGTGGAAGAAAATCGTAAATTGGCAACTCGGGAGCATGAAATGAATAATAAAAGTGGATTGTGTTGTAAGTATTTGATTTAACAGCGCAATCAAGTAGGGTGGAACCGCGGGAATATAAACTCTCGTCCCTA
This sequence comes from Paenibacillus crassostreae, assembly GCF_001857945.1. Lineage (NCBI taxonomy): Bacteria > Bacillati > Bacillota > Bacilli > Caryophanales > Paenibacillaceae > Paenibacillus > Paenibacillus crassostreae. The sequence goes on along the minus strand of NZ_CP017770.1, from coordinate 1,100,147 downwards.
TGTCTGTACAGCAGACGTAGGCACGAGGGTTTTTTGCTGTTCAGATCTGATGAATGATTGTGAAATTAGTGGGAATTTGAAAGGAGCGAGGCAAAATGAATTTTCAACAGATGATTCTTACGCTACAGCAGTTCTGGGCTGATCAGAATTGTATTATTGTCCAGCCATATGATACCGAAAAAGGTGCGGGTACGATGAACCCTATGACTTATTTACATTCTATTGGTCCAGAACCATGGAATGTAGCCTATGTAGAGCCTTCACGTCGCCCTGCGGATGGTCGTTATGGGGAGAATCCTAACCGACTTTACCAGCATCATCAGTTCCAAGTTATTCTAAAACCATCACCTGATAATATTCAAGAAATTTATTTGGAAAGCTTACGTCGATTGGGTATTGATCCTTTACTGCATGATATTAGATTCGTGGAAGACAACTGGGAAGCACCAACTTTAGGAGCATGGGGTCTTGGTTGGGAAGTGTGGCTTGATGGTATGGAGGTTACGCAGTTTACGTACTTCCAACAAGTTGGAGGTATTGATGCAAGTCCGGTCGCTGTGGAAATTACATATGGTATGGAGCGACTCGCTTCTTATATTCAGGATAAAGAGAATGTTTTTGATCTTGAATGGGTCAACGGAATTACGTATGGAGATGTATTCCATCAAGCAGAATTTGAACATTCTAAATACACATTTGAAGTGTCTAATGTCCAAATGTTATTCACTTTATTTAATATGTACGAAGAAGAAGCTAATAAGGCAATGGAGCAAAATTTGGTGTTCCCAGCTTATGATTATGTACTGAAATGCTCACATACATTTAACCTGCTTGATGCACGTGGAGCGATAAGTGTAACTGAACGTACAGGTTATATTATGCGTGTTAGAAACTTGGCACGCCAAGTGGCTGCTACGTATTTAGAAGAACGTGAAAGACTAGGCTTCCCACTCTGTAAGAAAGGAGACGATAACCGTGACTAAAGAGCTATTATTTGAAATTGGATTAGAAGAAATACCTGCACGATTCATTCGTTCTGCTGTAGATCAGTTAAAGGAACGTATGATGAATTGGTTGGATCAATCGAGAATATCGCATGGTTCAGTACATGCTTATGCAACACCACGTCGGTTAGCCGTTTTAGTTGAAGATGTGTCTGAGAAACAAGAAGATATTGAAGAAGTAGTAAAAGGACCTTCCCGTAAAATAGCTAAAGATGCTAATGGTGAATGGAGTAAAGCAGCTTTAGGTTTTGCTCGAAGTCAAGGAGTTGATCCTGAACAATTTACTTTTCAAGAGCTTAATGGGGTTGAATATATCTATGTGACGAAGAGTAGTTTAGGTGTGGAAACTTCAAGTATTCTAGCGGATGCCTTATTAAGTATCTTATCTTCGATGACATTTCCTAAAAATATGCGTTGGAGTAACTACGAATTTAAATTTGTTAGACCTATACGTTGGATGATAGCGTTATTCGGTAATGAAGTGATAGACATGGAAATAACAGGAGTGAAATCTGGGAATATAACACGTGGTCATCGATTCTTAGGTGATGAAGCAGTAGTATCAGATCCTTCAGTATATTTAGAGATTCTTCGTAATCAGTCTGTTATTGCCGATATTGATGAGCGTAAAGAGATGATAGTAAATCAGATAGAGGCACTTGCTAATGAGAAGCAATGGAAAATTGCCGTAAAAGATGAACTTCTAGAAGAAGTTTTATTCCTAGTCGAGACACCTACTGTATTATTTGGAACCTTTGAACCTACATTTCTAGAAATCCCACAAGAAGTGTTGATTACTTCAATGAGGGAGCATCAACGTTATTTCCCAGTATTGAATGAACAAGATCAATTGCTACCATTCTTTGTAACCGTACGTAATGGGAATAATACATCCTTGGATGTGATTTCGAAAGGTAATGAAAAGGTACTACGGGCTCGTTTGTCTGATGCGGATTTCTTCTACAAAGAAGATCAGAAGCTTCATATTAAGGATGCCTTGATGAAGCTTGAAAATATCGTATTCCATGATGAGCTAGGTACGATTGCAGATAAAGTTCGTCGTATCCGTCGTATTGCTGATGGATTGTCTTCTAAATTACAGGTATCTCAGGATAATGAAGATTCCATTAGCCGTGCCGCTGAAATCTGTAAATTCGATCTAGTCACGCAAATGGTCTATGAATTCCCTGAATTACAAGGCGTGATGGGTGAAGATTATGCGCGTAGAGCTGGTGAGAAAGAAGATGTTGCTAAGGCAGTATTCCAACATTATCAACCTCGATTCGCCGGAGATGATACGCCAGCAACTCTAGTAGGTTCTATCGTTAGTATTGCTGACAAAATCGATACAATTATTGGGTGTTTCTCGATTGGGATTAATCCAACTGGATCACAAGATCCATATGCTTTACGTCGTCAAGCACAAGGGATTGTTCAAATTATGCTTGCCCAAAAGCTGCCTATAACATTATCGGAACTAATAAACATCGCGCTTGATGTTCATGAGAGTCTCCGTAAATTGAAACTTTCTTCTGATGAAATACGTAAAGCAGTTATTGAGTTCTTTGAACTCCGCGTGAAAAAGATTCTTTCGGAAAATTTACGTTATGATGTAGTAGATGCCGTCATTACAGCGGATTTCGATGATATAGCTTCCGTAGTCTCACGAGGTGAAGCACTAATGGACGCAGTGAGCAATCAGCAAGATTTCAAGACGACAGTAGAGTCATTTAACCGTGTTAGTAATCTTGGAAGTAAAGCTGAGCAACAGATGATTAACGAGTCTCTTTTCCAAGAGGTAGGGGAGAAAGAGTTATATACAGCTTGGAAATCAATTGTGGCAGCTTATCAAGATGCATTAGAACTTAGAGATGGTTCTAAGTCATTGCAGTTGTTAGGAGAAATCCGCAATGAAATTACCACATTCTTCGACACTGTCATGGTTATGGCAGAAGATGAACAAATCAGAAACAATCGTTTAGCACTTCTTGCTGCGATAGATCAAGATCTTAAAAAATTTGCGGACTTCACAAAAATAGTGTGGTAATGATCATATAATTGGGTAAATATATACGGAACAACCTTTTACTCAAGAGTAGAAGGATATGTTCCGTATATAGCTCTTTTAGAACTAGAAATTATTTACAAGTGGTTACTAAGAAGGATTTTTGCTATAACAACGCGTATATACTATTTAAGAATTAAATTTTGGGTAGAATAGGTGATATTCTGACTGCTAAGATAAAATGTCACATTGTCGTCGATGGAGATGCTTGTCCTGTTAAACAAGAAATTGCTGTTACTGCACGCCGTTTTTCTATTCCCGTTATTATGGTCTCATCTTATGATCATTTCATTCGAGAAGAAGAGGGTGTTACTGCTGTACAAGTTGACCGCAGTGATCAGAGTGCGGATATTTACATTGCTAATCACATTAGTCGTGGAGATGTTGTAGTAACGCAAGATTATGGTCTAGCAGCACTTGCTTTAGCTAAAGGTTGTTATGCTATCTCAAACCGTGGATTACAATATGGGGATCATGATATTGAATTAATGTTAGATCGTAGGCATCATCAGGCGAAGGCTAGGAGAATGGGTAAACATTCTAAAGGGCCTAAACCAATTACAGCAGAAGACAAGATTTTTTTTCAACACAATTTGACAAGAATTTTAGAAGGTTTGCAGGAGAACGTCCAACCATAGCGAATAATATTTACGTGCTAAAAGAGATGAAGGTGGTAAAGATGAGTGCCGGACAAGGAAACATTCCGGAAAAAGTGATCGACTCCGTATTGGAGCACAATGATATCGTCGATACAGTTGGTAAATACGTTCATCTTACGAAGCAAGGCAAGTATATGAAGGGGTTATGTCCGTTTCATTCCGAGAAAACTCCGTCATTTACTGTAACACCGGAAAAACAAATTTTCTATTGCTATGGTTGCGGCAAAGGTGGAAATGCCATCAAATTCACGATGGAAATCGAAGGACTATCCTTCCCTGAAGCTGTTAAGGTCATGGCAGAAGAAAGTAATATTGAGATGCCGGAAGTACAAGGGTCAGCAGTTATCTCAGTTAACCCAGAGAGAGAGAGACTGTTACAAGCATACGAATGGTCATCCAAATTTTTTCATTATTTGCTTAAGAATACGGAACATGGTAAACCCGCAATGGATTATTTACGTTCGCGGGGATTTAATGACAAGACGATTGATCAATTCCAAATGGGTTATGCACCTGATTCATGGAATACTTTGGTGCAGTTTCTAACTAAACGTTCTTTTGATCTTGAGGAAATGGAGAAGGGTGGATTATTATCCCCTCGTAGTGATGGCACTGGTTATATTGATCGTTTTCGTGATCGAGTCATTTTTCCAATCAACGATAAGAATGGACGAGTTATTGCATTTGCTGGTCGAGTGCTCGGAGATGCACAGCCAAAATATCTGAACTCACCTGAAAGTAAGCTATTTAACAAGAGTCGAACATTGTACAATCTACACCAGGCTAAAAGTGCTATACGTAAATTACGGCAAATCGTCCTCTTTGAAGGTTATGGAGATGTTATTGCAGCATGGGAAGCAGGGGTACACAACGGTGTGGCAACGATGGGTACTTCCTTAACGGAAGGTCATATTGCGATGATGAAAACGATGGCCGATGAAATATTGATATGTTTCGATGGTGACCGAGCTGGACAATCGTCAGCAATGAAGAATATTCCATTGCTTGAGAGTGCGGGAATAAGGATTAGAATTGCAGTGTTAAGTGATGGGCTTGATCCTGATGATTTCGTACGTAAATATGGTTCGGAAAGATTTATGAGTCAAATAATTGACGGTGCTGTATCAACTACAAAATTTAAACTTATATATCTGAAAAAAAACCATATACTGCTAGAAGAAGATGGGAAAATCGCTTATATGAAGGAAGTCCTTCCGATTATCGCAGCTCTACCATCTTCGACAGAAAGGGAAGTGTATCTGAGGGAATTATCATCAGAACACCAACTCTCTTACGAAAGTCTCAAGCAAGATTGCAATCTGATTCGCCAGACAATGCAAAAAAACATATCAGATGGGGATAATTTTGAACTTGGGTGGAATAATGGTAGGCATAAAAAAGAGAAGGTTTCTGCTCCAACTTTACTACCCGCATACCATACTGCGGAGCGTCGACTTTTATCACTTATGCTCCAAGATGTTGAAGTTGCACAATATGTAGGTGAACGGCTCGGAGAGGCTTTTAATATTGATGATCATGCAGCTATAGCTGCTTATCTATATGCCTATTATGCACAGGGTAAACACCCGGATATAAGTCGGTTTATTTCATCCCTTCATGATGATCGATTAGAGAAAACATTAAGTTCTATCTCCATGATGGATACACCCCAAGAATGGAATGTTCAGGTTCTGGATGATTACATTCGAGAAATTCATAAAGTCCCACAGCAACTACAAATAGAACTGAAAAAAGAAGAGATGATAAGCGCAGAACGTTCAGGTGATTTTTTACGTGCGGCACAAATAGCAAGTGAGATTATAGCCCTAGAGAGACAGTGAATGATCGTTATGGTTTGATTGTTTCTAGGGAGGAGGGAGTCGAATTATGGCGAATGATCAACGTACTGAAATAGAGACAGAATTGACACTTGATCAAGTAAAAGATCAATTGGTTGAACAAGGTAAAAAAAGATCGACGTTGAATATGAAAGAGATTATGGAGAAATTATCACCCTTTGACCAAGATCCGGAGCAAATGGAAGAATTCTATGAACATTTGAGTGATCTAGAGATTGAAGTGGTTAATGAGAATGATGAAGAGGAATCAAATAGTTTACGTCCTAATGATGACTCTGAAGAACAACATGGGGAAGAAATTCACTTTGTAGATGATCTATCGTTACCTCCGGGGATTAAGATCAATGATCCAGTTCGCATGTACTTAAAGGAAATTGGACGTGTTCAGTTATTGTCAGCTGAAGATGAAGTCCAATTAGCTAAACGTATTGAGAACGGTGATGAAGAAGCTAAGAGACGTCTAGCAGAAGCTAACCTGCGGCTTGTAGTCAGTATAGCGAAGCGGTATGTTGGACGGGGGATGCTCTTTCTTGATTTGATTCAAGAAGGAAACATGGGACTTATCAAAGCCGTAGAGAAGTTCGATCACGGAAAGGGTTTTAAATTTAGTACTTATGCTACTTGGTGGATACGCCAGGCTATTACACGCGCGATTGCTGACCAAGCGCGGACGATTCGTATTCCAGTTCATATGGTGGAAACCATTAACAAACTGATTCGTGTATCTCGTCAACTGTTGCAAGAATTAGGACGTGAACCAGCTCCAGAAGAAATTGCAGCTGAAATGGAATTAAGTGTTGAGAAGGTTCGTGAGATTATGAAGATTGCTCAAGAGCCGGTTTCCCTTGAAACACCGATTGGTGAAGAAGACGATTCTCACCTTGGAGATTTCATAGAGGATCAGGAAGCTTTGGCGCCTGCCGATGCTGCTGCGTATGAACTTCTCAAAGAGCAATTAGAAGATGTGCTAGACACTCTAACAGAGCGGGAAGAGAATGTCCTACGGTTGCGTTTCGGCCTGGACGATGGTAGAACAAGAACACTCGAAGAAGTTGGTAAAGTTTTCGGTGTAACTCGTGAACGGATTCGTCAGATCGAAGCCAAGGCACTTCGTAAATTACGCCATCCAAGTCGTAGTAAAAGGCTGAAGGACTTTCTGGAATAAAACGGTTGATTGGACCTTCTGTAGCTTATTTGGCTCAGCAAGGTCCTTTTTTTACGAGATCCTTGTCTAACACCATGTGGAAACATTCTAAAGCTATTCCTATACTTCGTTGGAAGTAATAGTGTTTCATGTATTTACTGGTCAGAAACGGGGCAAGTCTATGAAGCAAGAAAGAAAAAAGATCATAATAGATGAGATCGAGCATTGGCGTCAAAGTCGACTTTTACCAGACCAATATTGTGACTTTCTTAGTAATTTATATCAAGAACCAAAGAATATGAAATCACACTCATTAACGTTGGCAACATTGCGAAATGGAAATAGCAAACCTTGGTTTCTTGCTTTTGGAATTATTTCCTTCATTTGTTTTATTGGTTTTTATTTTAGCTCTTTTTCCTTATCATTGCAAATAGCAACCTTGGTGATTATGGTCGTAGTTTGTTACTTATTCGCAGGTATATATAACAATAGATCTCGAATGATCAGTCTGATACTAGCTGGAGCTGGAAGTCTGTTGATGCTTGTTCTTGGCGTATGGATAATAGCTCTTCACTCTATGTATGAGGAATTATGGTCAATGGTGTTGGTTACTTCTTGTGGGTTGATATGGCTCTTAATAGGGTATATTTTAAGAATAGGGATACTACATTATTGTGGTATAGGTGGATGGCTTCTACTGTATGCCGTGGTCTTCGTTCGGCAGCTTCCAGCTATTTCATGGGGGGAGTTGCAAGCATTATGGATTCCACTTGTCTTACTGTTCATAGGGTTAAGCGGGTTGTTACATAAATATAAGAAGATGTTATCACAAGTATATTTCAGTGTAGGATTGAGTATTTGGTTTATGCCTGAAATTGACCTTATTCTACTGAGGCATCAAATGCCATCTGATATAGTATTACTTTGTGTATTTAAACTCGCTGTCGCTTTGTTCCTGTTGTTTATATTTAGAAAAAAATGGATTGTGTGGGTGTCGTCATGAAATTATCAAAAAGATTGCAGTATATTATGGAGCAAATTCCAGATGGAAGTACGATGGCAGATATAGGGTCGGATCACGCTATGTTGCCGGTAGCAGCAGTTCAAAAGGGAAAGGTGTTAAGTGCAATAGCTGGAGAAGTTAATCCTGGGCCACGGGATGCAGCTGCTAAACAAGTGGCGTCAGCTGGACTAATCGATAAGATTTCTGTAAGACTTGGTGATGGGCTCAATGTTATAGAACCCGGTGAAGTGGATGTAATCACAATTGCCGGGATGGGTGGTGGACTGATCTCCAGTATATTGGAACAAGGGATATCTAAGCTTCAAGGGGTTAAGATGCTAGTGTTACAACCCAATGTAGGGGAAGATCTAGTTCGACGTTGGTTATTAGATAACCGTTGGATATTAATTTCGGAGCACATTATGGAAGAGGATCGTAAAGTCTATGAAATATTAACGGCTGTCCCCAAGAATAATGGAGAAACGCTACTCTCTAATGATGACGTATATAAAGAGTATTTCTTGAACAATAGTAAGGGGTCAGTGAAGGTTGATCAAGATATGATGATCCGATTGGGACCATGGTTGTTAAAGGGAAATAATCCAATCTTTATAGCAAAATGGATGTCAGAGCTTGATAAATTGGATCGAGTATTGAAATCTTTAGCAACTTCATCCTTACCCTCGGCTGAGGTGAAATCTGAAGTTATTACACAAGAAATTCGGCAGATTAAGGAGGTACTCTCATGTTTGCAAAAGGACAAACTGTAATACAATACATGGAACAATTAGCCCCCAAGCATGTAGCTATGCCTGATGACAAAATTGGACTCCAGCTGGGAACGTTGCAGAAGGAAATTCACAATGTTCTCATTGCATTAGATATAAATGATGATGTGATTGAGGAAGCGATTAAGCTCCAAGTCGATCTGATCATTGCGCATCATGCCATTATTTTTAGACCCTTGAAGCAATTACAGACAGATACGCCTATGGGCAAATTATATGAGAAGTTAATCAAGCATGACATAGCGGTCTATATCAGCCACACCAATCTGGATGTAACAGAAGGTGGTATGAATGATTGGATGGCTGAAGCACTGGGTATTGAGAATGGATCTCCTCTAGAAGATCTTCATACCGAGGAGTTATCTAAATTGGTCGTATTCGTGCCTAAGACTCATCATCAACAAGTTCTAGATGCTATTCTTGGTGCAGGGGCAGGTATGATCGGAGACTACAGTCATTGCAGCTTTAATATTGAAGGATATGGAACCTTTATGCCGTTAGAGGGTACGGAACCCTTTATCGGCAAACTAGGGGAAATTGAACGAGTGGAAGAAATACGGATTGAGACGATTGTTCCTCAGGGAATCCGGAGTAAAGTCATACAGGTTATGTTGAAAGCTCATCCGTATGAGGAAGTTGCTTATGACCTATATGCAATGAATCTAAAAGGTAGAACTCTAGGACTTGGTCGTGTAGGTAAGTTGAACAAACCTATGCTGTTGTCTGAGTTCGTAGAGGTTGTTAAGAAGAATCTTCAAGTGGATCATGTGAGAGTAGTAGGTGATCTGAATCGTACGATTCGTAAAGCGGCTGTCCTTGGAGGATCTGGAAGTAGATATGTATCACCATCTATATATCGTGGTGCAGATGTCCTCGTTACAGGAGATATTGACTATCATACAGCACAGGATGCATTAATGGCTGGTATTGCAATTATTGATCCAGGGCATAACGCGGAGAAAATAATGAAAGCTAAAGTCGCAGATTGGATGAGGGATAAGCTACAAAAGGCAAAAGTAGAGACGAAAGTACATGTGTCTGAAGTGAATACAGAGCCATTTCAATTTATGTAATACTGAAATTTCCCAAAGTTGTAAATGAGTTAGGGTTGTAACCTCAGCTAATTCGCTGTATACTATCAAGTGTTGTCCCGAAAGTTTGACAGACAATCGCTGGTGATGCTTAAGGCATCACGAGAGGAAAGTCCGGGCTCCATAGGGCAGGGTGCTGGATAACGTCCAGTCAGCGCGAGTTGAAGGATAGTGCCACAGAAATGGACCGCCGATGGCTGTGTAAGCAGCACAGGCAAGGATGGAACCGAGGTGTAAGAGACCCCGAGGAACGCTGGTGACTTCGTTCCTGGTAAACCCCACTTGGAGCAAGACCTAATGGAACGCAGCTTCTCTATAAAGATAAGCAACCTTAGCCCGAGGTGCGTTTAGGTTGGTCGCTTGAGCCGCTCAGCAATGTTCGGCCTAGATAGATGATTGTCGTTTAGAGTGGGAGGGTAGTTCCCGTATGTACCACGAAGAACACAGGACCCGGCTTACGGCAAACTTTCATAACTACAACTTATATGATTTAAATTCAATGGTGTTATTCTATCAGTTTATGACTGAGGAATAACACCATTTTTATTTTTACTTAATGGATTGATGTTTCTTAATCACAGACTGCATCTGATTACGAACATGTTGTGGCCAAAACTGAAGTGGAGATGAACCATTTCCTGCTGCATTTAATGCTTGATATATATCGATTTGTCCATATCCAAAATAAATATCTTTTCCTTGATCGCCTAAATCTACAACATTTTCACGCATCAATTTCATGACTTCTTCATTGTTAAGATTAGGGTTCCTAGATCGGATGAGCCCTGCTAATGCAGCAACATGGGGGCTAGCCATGGAAGTTCCAGATAGAGCAGCGTATTGATTGCCCATATAGGTGCTTGCAATACTTGCTCCAGGTGCTACGACATCAACATAATCTCCATAATTAGAGAATGAAGCAAGATTCATATCGGAGTCTGTCGCTGAAACAGCGAACACTTCAGGATAGGCAGCTGGGTATCCAGGACGTTCCGTATTGTCATTCCCAGTTGCAGCGATAATAACAACGTCCCGGTCATAGGCGTATTTGATCGCATCATGGAGGAATGTAGAGTCAGCGTAATTACCTAAGCTCATGTTCATAACCTTGGCTCCATGATCAGCAGCCCAGATGATTCCTTCTGCTACAGCGTATGTTGTACCTGCACCAGAGCTATCGAGTGCTTTAACAGGCATTACTTTATTGTACCAGCTAATTCCGGCGACGCCTTCTTTGTTGTTAACTACTGCGCCAATAATTCCAGCAACATGTGTACCATGTCCTACGTCATCAATGGGTTGTTTGGACGGATCAATAACGTTATACCCATCGACTAAATTTGCTTTCAAATCAGGGTGGTTAATGTCGGCACCAGTGTCAATAATGGCAATGATGACATCATTACTCCCTTTAGATAAATCCCACCCTTTACTGGTTTCAATTGCAGGAAGATTCCATTGATACGTAGAGAACAGTAAATCATTAGGAACAATTGGTGAATTAGAAGTGTTCTTATCTCGTACTTCATTTGTTAAATAAAGATAATGGGGTTCAACGTAATTAGGTTTGTATTTTTTTGTGAAGTACGTTTTTAATTGTGAATAATTCATATCATCAGCATGAAAAACATAGGCATATCCCATTTTTCGTACCCACTTCGAATGGACCTCCTTGGAAATCTGCATTAGTTCTTTATCTGAGATTGATTCTCGGAAATGAACAACGATCTCATTCTCATAATAATGACTTGCTTTTTCATTATCATGGCCGGTCTTAACTGTAATATCACGTAGTGTATTGGTATCGACAGATTCGATCCGATAGTTCCCTTCTTTAGGATAGGGTATTAATCTTAAGTTACGTTTCTGATGATTGGTAACCTCGCTTAGAACTTGTTGACTAAATAACGCAATGATCCCTTTGTTTTTGCTAGTGGAAGGTTCAGCCATAATGAAATATTGGATATCTTTCACTAGGAATGACGGAGACTCGTAGGATCGGTTATTACGTATATGGCTTTTTGCTTTCTCGTAATAGTTATTAAATTGTTTATTTTTGTTTGTGTCCCAAGTTAAACTTTTTCCTCGGTTGGGAGTGGAATTCGGTTTAGATAAATCAATCCAAGTTAACATTTGAATATGGGGATGAGTTTTTTGTAATTCTTGAATGTAAGCATTTATTTGCTTCTGATTGGTATTGTTAAATTGTCCTGCCATAGTTGTCAGATGCTCTTTCGCATCCATACGCGTTAAAGTATCTGTGGATGAAATGTCATGACTCAACATCTGATGTTTCATTGTATTTTCTTGTTGAGAACTTGCTATTGAATGGTTTGCAGCTTGATTTGCGGTTGAATTTGAACGTGAACTTAACGAACTTAACTCTGTATCTGAACGAGGTACATTCACAAGTGTGATTACCATTCCTGCAATTACAACGATCCCTGCAATTGTCCATGCTCGTCGGGACATATATACACCTCCAATAACAATCTGATCTCATTATTATCGTTAGTTAGATGCTCTGTTTTTATTCGGAATCATCAAAATAAACTAACATTTTGAAGTATAAATTGAAGGTAAAAGGGATACCGTTTCAAAGTAATATATGATAGGATAATACAAGGAAAAACGATACTTTAGTTTTCTTGATTTTATCATTTGACCTAGGGACTATAAGGGGGAGCTTACAATTATGTCAGCAGCCAATATTCAAAAATTGTGTGAGAACACAAGAGGGAAATTAAAGACAGCTATTGAAAGAACAGAGATATTTTTGAATCAATACACATTGCCACAGTTAATTGCTGAGCAACAAGATGATGAAATGATATTATTCTACAAAGGATTTCTCTCTGATCTACGCCACTTACTTGTATTCTCTGAAGTCTCATATGAAAAATTGGGTATTGTATTACGTCGTGCTAATTTTGATATTACATTTGCTGAGAAAGCACTTTATAATGTTTACCATCATTGTATCAACAACTACTTTTATCCTAAGAATGAAAGTTATTCTGAAGATGGTCGGTATGCCTATACAGGGCAAGATGCTATTCGTTTCCGCAAGAAAATTGTTCGTGAGGCGCGTGACATTATTCTAGACATCACAAAAGTGTATGAAGAGCTGAGGGATGATCTTACATATTACGAAAGTGACTACTTAACAGAACGTAGGATGCAAAGCCAAAATAATTAGTGTGAAATATTATAATCAATTATGATTTGTATAGCGGCTGTCTTCTCCTTTATAGGAGTGGATGGTCTTTTTTATTTTATTGGGTGAAGAGAGTCATTTTTGGATTATTTCTTGTGTGTTGACATCAACTTACAACTGCTTTTCAGCATATTAGGTTAGCCTGTCGGAGACAATGAAGAAGAGGTGATATTAATGAACAATGAGCCCAAAACATTAGTTAAATGCAGTGTGAGTAATTGCAACTACTGGGGAGAAAAGAACATTTGTCGTGCAGAGAAAATAATGATTGAAATTGATTCCCATGCTACTGCTAATCTGAATGAAGAATTTGGGGATGAGCCATATCATGGTAATCATCGAGATCAGGCTCAAACATCATCGGCGACTTGTTGCTTAACATTTAAACCTAAGTAAAGTTTATTTAATGTCTAATTAATTCCCTTTTTTTAATCTAGCAGGAGGTGTTGGTATGACAGATCATAAAGATGATACAGGGTCTCAGGTTGATCCAATGGATACTAATCGTAAAAAGAATTCACTCCATGAAAATTTGTATAAACGTGCCGATTATCCACGCTTAGCTCATCGTGATAAGGAGGAGTATGCAGCAGAGATTGCATCAACCCCTGTCCATGTACGTAATAACAATAAGGAACTTAGTAAAAGTGAAGATGCAGATGTTGATGAATTAGATAACAGAACTGGGCAAGTAGCAGGATATGTAGGTCTAGCTTTTGGTGTAGTGTCTTTATTTATGTGGTCTATTGTTCTTGGTCCGGTTGCAGCGATTATTGGTTTTTATGCTTTTTCTCAAGGCAAAAAAGTGACAGGTGGTTGGGCTATGGGGCTAGGAATTTTAGCCACACTTAGTTATTTGTTGCTTGCACCTTTTGGTAGATAATCAAAAACAAGCTCTAATAAGTAACACTAAGCGAATTTTCCAAGCCTCGACATGAGGTACGGAAATTCGCTTTTTTTACTGAAGGAGGTAGCATATGAACCGCTCTCATGATAAAATAGAAAAAGCATATTATGATGGAAGTTGGGATAAAGTAATGCAGATCGATACAGTAACGGCTAAACAGTTGATGAATCTACAACAAAATGCCACTGTCCAGGATAAAAATGAACTTCTACAAGATATTATTAATTCGCAAAGTGGGGGTTCTGATTTCGATGTATTGTTGAATCAGATCATGACTACTTCTGAATTGACGTCTGATAATGAAGTTGTATCATTAAATGCTGGAGTTACTTGGAGTGATGGTCTTCTATGGCAACAGCTTGGAGATGTGAGTGAGAATCATCTGAATGTCTCTGAGGTAAAGATGGATATAACTGGGAAATCATCACCAACAGAATATAATGATTTGATTCAACAGGCAAGTCATAAATATGGGATAGCGGAATCGTTAATCAAAGCGGTTATAGATACAGAATCTTCGTTTAATCCCCAAGTTGTATCCTCTGCAGGAGCTAAAGGATTAATGCAATTAATGGATGGAACGGCCGAAGGATTAGGAGTTCAAAATTCATTTAATCCAGCGGAAAATATTGATGCAGGTACGAGATACCTATCACAACAATTGAAACGTTTTGATGGGGAAGTGAATTTAGCACTTGCTGCCTACAATGCAGGTCCAGGAAGAGTTCAACGCCTTGGAATATCCAACGATGAAGAGTTAATGAATAATTTGAATCTACTCCCGTCAGAAACTAGAAATTATATTACTAAAGTACAGAATGCTCGTTCGAAATTCGAATTATAATAGACAACTACATATGTTTCATTAAGAGATCACATGGAGGAGGCATCGGGTGAAGAATCAGAATTTGATTGGCACCCTCTCCGATAACTGATCTTTTTGTGTTGCAGAAAAGAAAGGAGAATCCCACTATGTTCTATTGGGATCATGCAGCAAGCACACCTCCCTATGAAGATGTCATACGGACGATAGCAGAAGTGATGGAACAGCACTATGGAAATCCATCCTCTATGCATCAGTGGGGTGAGGACTCTTCGAGGTTGATCAAGCATGCCCGTGAGGTTTGTAGCAGAGCACTGGATGTTAAGCCATCAGAGATTATATTTACTTCTGGTGCGACTGAAGGGAATAATCTAGCTATAAAAGGTGCTACGCTACAATATATGAATCGTGGAAAACATTTGATCACCACACAAATTGAACATGCATCTGTTTATGAAAGTTTCCAGCAATTGCAACAATGGGGTTTTGAGGTCACCTTTCTTCCCGTTGATTCTCAAGGATGTGTAGATCCAGCGTCCATAAGAGAGGCTATAAGAAAAGATACAGTCCTCGTTAGTATCATGCATGTGAATAATGAAATAGGTGCCATCCAACCAATAGAGGCAATTGGAGATATGATCAAACGATGTAATCCAAGAACTATATTCCATGTCGATGGTGTACAAGGCTTTGGAAAACTACCTGTTGATTTAACAAAATGGCAAGTTGACCTGTATACGTTATCTGCTCACAAATTTCGTGGGCCGAAGGGGATAGGTCTACTATATGTTCGAGAAGGGTTGAAGTTAACCCCGATCCTAACAGGCGGGGCACAGGAATCTGGGTTGCGTGCTGGTACGGAGAATGTACCTCTTATCGTTGCGCTGGCAAAAGCAATGCGGAAGGCAAGCGAGCAACAAGAGTCCTTCAACAGCAATGTTTCAACTATGCGAGATCAAATTCATACGACCATTCAAGAGATTAAAGGATTGAAGTTGCATAGTCATGATGGGTCGGCACCACATATTGTTCATTTCTCATACCCTGGTATGAAGTCAGAAGTGTTATTGCATACGCTAGAGGAACAAGGAATTCTTGTGTCAACTAGATCGGCTTGTTCTTCCAAACAGTCTGAACCAAGTCGTGTATTACTTTCGATGGGATTGAGTATAGAAGAAGCATCAAGTGGAATTCGAATTAGTATGGGTGACATGCATACGGAAGATGAACTGAGATTATTACAGCAAGCTCTTCGTATTTCAGTTGAGCAACTAGAGCCACTTCAAAGAGGAAGGATGGGTAAATGATGACCTATGATATGTTATTATTACGATTCGGAGAATTAATATTAAAAGGGAAAAATCGCAGAAGATTTGAGAAATCAATATTTCTTCATGTGAAATCTGTACTATCACCATTCCCACTTGTACAACTAAGGAATGAATTCGGCAGAATCTACGTTTATCTGAATGGTGAACCAGCATCTGAAGCAATACAAGCATTAAAGAAAGTATTTGGTATCGCATCCATTAGCCCAGTCATTGTATGTAAATCTGATTTAGAAGATATACTTCGGACAAGTCATCAATATTTGCAAGATATGAATATACAAAATGACACTACTTTTAAAGTGAGTGCTCGACGTGTTTGGAAAAAGTTCCCTCATTCTTCACATGAAATGAACCATCTCGTGGGTTCGCACTTATTAAAGGAATTTCAAATGCTTAACGTAATGATGAACCATCCTGAACTTGAGCTACGCGTAGAAATCAGAGAGACAGAAACATATATTTTCTACGTGGTTATTCCTGCTGTAGGTGGCTTCCCTCGGGGAAGTAACGGTAAAGCGATGCTTTTGTTATCCGGCGGAATTGATAGCCCTGTCGCAGCTTGGAGTTCTATGCGTAAAGGACTTACGATTGAATGTGTTCACTTCTATAGTTATCCATTTACGAGTCAATTGGCAAAAGATAAGGTTGAGGATCTTGCAAGAGTTTTGTCTGGTTACGCAGGAGAAATCAAACTTCATTTTGTTCCTTTTACAGAAACACAAACTTCGTTCACAGGAATGGGCCAGGATAAATTAATCATCACTCTAATGCGTAGAGCAATGTTACGAATTGCAACGACGCTTGCCGAGAGAGAAGGGGCATTAGCGATTGTAACAGGAGATAGTCTGGGTCAAGTAGCCAGCCAAACACTGCCTAGCTTGAATGTTGTAGGTCGTGCAACAGATCTTCCTATACTGAGACCTTTAATCATGATGGATAAGAATGAAATCATTCAGATTTCCAGAGATATCGGAACATATGAACTTTCTATTCAACCTTATGAAGATTGCTGTACATTATTCGTTGCAGATTCACCAGCTACTAATCCCAACCTTCGTATTGTAGAACGATTAGAACAATCAATTGTCAAGCTTCCAGAATTACTTCAGGATGCTGTAGAAAGAACTGAGACAGTGGTTCTAACTCCTACTAATGGAGGAAGGTTATCTACTGAGAAACTAATTCAAGAGGATTGGTTCTAACGAAAAATGGTATGAAGAGTAATTAAATAATGTTGGGTTAAGCATACAAGCTCCATTTCATTCATAAATGTATGAATGGAGGGGGTTGTACGATGGAGCATTTGTGGGTACTGTTGGAAATTATGATCATTAATTTAGTCTTGAGCGGTGATAATGCTGTTGTTATTGCTTTAGCAAGCAAGGATCTTCCCCCTGCTCAGCGGAAGAAAACAGTGTGGTGGGGGGCTATGGCAGCCGTTGTCCTAAGATGTCTTCTTACTTTCGTTGCAGTATTGATGCTGCAAATCCCTTATTTGCAAGCTGTAGGAGGGATATTGTTACTGTGGATAGCGTTTCATTTATTGTCCGAAGAGAAGGATGAGATACGGATAGGCGAAATACCAACAATATCAAAAGCGATACGGACAATTCTCGTAGCAGATTTTATTATGAGTCTTGATAATGTACTAGCCATAGCAGGGCTCGCCAATGGAGATCTTGCTTTAATCGTAATTGGAATAGCCATTAGTATACCTATTGTGATTTACGGCAGTACGATTATTGTGAATTGGCTTCAACGATTCCCAATTCTTGTTTATTTCGGTGCTGGAATATTAGGATACACCGCGGGTGAAATGATTCTACAGGACGCTAGCTTAGGTGGGTATATTGGAGTGGTCTGGCCTGATGGTCATTCGATCTTACCAATAGGCTTAGCTATCGTTGTTATCCTTGCTGGGGGCTATAGAAAATTAAGGATACATCGAGTGTAGCCTTTTTATAGGGAAATAATGATCGATAAATAATTCTAAAGAGAGGAACCTGACGGTGGATTAACCGCTAGGTTTCTTTGTGCATGAACAGATATGGTTTTTATGTTGGAAATCATATACAATAATCATGAAAATATGTTTAACCGAAATCAGACATGAATGCGCATATCATAAGAAAAGAGGGTGTACGTATGTCTTCAAAAAAAGATATGAAACTGGGTTTGTTAATTATCGTAGCTGGATTAGTAATATTGTTAGGTAATTTAGGTGTATTTGGCTTCATTGGGCGCTTTCTCTGGCCATTAGTTATACTTATTGCAGGTTTGGCTTTACATGTATTGTATTTTTCTCGACGAAGTGAACCTATCTTTTTAATTCCAGCTGGAATATTAACCGTGTGGGGATTGCTATTCACGATCTGCAATATTTGGGGATGGGGATTGATGGCGCATATATGGCCTGGCTTAGTTCTCGGTATCGCTATAGGCTTGTATGAATATTACTTATATGAGAATTTACGATCAGATACCCTTTTATGGGTAGCAATTAGTCTGGGGTTACTCTCTGTGGTTCTTTTTTTCTTCAGTCTTTTTAGAACAGGTGGAACATATATATTGGCTTTGATACTTATTGGATGTGGTGCTTGGTTAATCTGGGGCAGAAGAGGGAATAAGAGCAAGTGGTAAGCATTGGATGTAAAAAAATGAATCTTTTTCAAGGAAAAAACTTGATTATTTCAGAAAAATAATTATAATATAAAAGATATGATGAAGCGTCGGCATTATCGCCAGACGCTTCTTTTGTGAGACACGTTGCAAAGAGTGTAGAGACTTAAGAATGAAGGGATATGGATATTAACCATGCAATCAAGAGAACAGATTAGAAATATAGCAATTATTGCCCACGTTGACCACGGTAAAACGACGCTAGTCGATCAATTACTACAACAATCGGGGATTTTTCGTGAGAATGAACAACATCAAGAACGTGCAATGGATTCCAATGATTTAGAACGTGAACGTGGAATAACTATCTTAGCTAAGAATACAGCCATTACGTATAAAGATTTCACTATTAACATTATGGATACTCCTGGCCATGCTGACTTTGGTGGAGAAGTTGAACGTATAATGAAAATGGTTGATGGTGTTTTGTTGGTAGTTGATGCTTATGAAGGTTGTATGCCACAGACTAAATTCGTATTGCGTAAAGCACTCGAATCAAATCTAACACCGATCGTTGTTGTGAATAAAATTGACCGTCCAGCAGCACGTCCTGCTGAGGTTATTGATGAAGTATTAGACTTATTTATTGAACTTGGGGCTTCTGATGACCAATTGAATTTCCCAGTAGTATATGCATCGGCTTTGAATGGTACATCAAGTTTGGAAGCTGAAAAACAAGATGATAATATGCTTGCTTTGTATGAAACTATTCTTGATCATATTCCAGCACCAACAGAAAAAATGGACGAACCACTTCAATTCCTAGTAACCTTAATGGATTATAATGAATACTTGGGTCGTATTGCGATTGGACGTATTAATCGTGGTATTATTAAACAAGGTCAATCCGTAACAGTAATTATGCGTGATGGAAAAAGTAAAACAGCTCGTATAGAGAAGTTGTTCGGATTCCAAGGATTGAAACGTTTAGAGATTGAGGAAGCAGGAGCGGGAGATATTGTTGCTATTGCTGGTATTAAGGATATTAATATTGGTGAAACCATTGCAGATCCGAATAATCCTGAAGCATTGCCAGTATTAAAAATTGACGAGCCTACATTGCAAATGACATTTATTGTTAACAATAGCCCGTTTGCTGGACGTGAAGGTAAATGGGTAACTTCCCGTAAATTACGTGAACGTCTATATAAAGAGTTGGAAACAGATGTAAGTCTAAGAGTTGATGATACAGAAACTCCGGAGGCTTTCATAGTTTCAGGTCGTGGTGAACTTCACCTATCGATTCTAATTGAGAATATGCGTCGTGAAGGATATGAATTACAGGTATCTAAACCTTCGGTTATCGTTAGAGAGATTGATGGTAAGAAGATGGAACCTATTGAACGCTTGTTAATCGATGTTCCTGAAGAAAGCATGGGAGCGGTCATGGAGAGCTTAGGTCAACGTAAAGCTGAAATGACTAACATGGTTAATACAGGATCAGGAAATGTGCGTTTGGAATTCCTTATTCCAGCACGTGGACTAATCGGTTACCGTACACATTTCTTAACATTAACTCGTGGTTATGGTGTTATGAACCATGCTTTTGATAGCTATGGTCCTGTCGTTTCAGGTCAAGTTGGTGGACGTCATCAAGGTGTCCTTATCTCAAGTGAGAATGGTAACTCAACATTGTATGCTATGATGGGTATCGAAGATCGTGGAACGCTCTTTATCGAACCAGGTACAGAAATTTATGAAGGTATGATTGTGGGTGAGCATACTCGTGATAATGATATCGTCGTAAACGTATGTAAAGAAAAAGCTGTAAATAACATTCGTTCTGCTAATAAAGAAGAAACAGTGAAAATGAAAACTCCGATTATCTTCTCTATGGAACAAGCTTTGGAATACTTGAACGATGATGAGCTATGTGAGATTACGCCTAAATCAATTCGTATGCGTAAGAAGATCTTGAACAAGAGTGAACGTGAACGCGCAGAGAAACATCGTAAAACGGCAAATTCAAATTCATAAAATTAATTAATTATAACCCCATTATGAGAGGAGTAGAACCTACATGCAGTCATGGTTTGCAGAGCATCCTTTGGTTGCTTATATTGTCATCTTCGTACTGATCACTTACGTATACAATAAAGTATTTCGCGCGCATCAGAAGTTGCCTTTACTGAAGGAGATAATATTATACATCTTGATGGCTTTAGGTTCAGGGATGCTTCTCATTTTTCAACATGACAAGCTCCCCATCATCCAATGCTTATTAGTTGCTGTTGGATTGATGCTCTTAGTACGTGTTCGCTATTTTGTAGAGGGTAGACAGAAGAAGAAAACTGATACATCCTCTAAGAACTTGTAATAACTTAAATAATGGGGAATATTTTGAACTCCAAATAATGAAATAGGTGTTTTATATGAGTCCGAGTAATACTCAGCTACCACCAAGAAAACGTGCTGGTGTCAATAAACAACCAAACGTAGTAAAGAGTAAAAATAAGAAACATAAGAAGAAAAAGAGTCCCTTCAAATCTTTCTTGAAATTTTTACTTATTGTAATTATTTTGGCTATTTTAGCGGTTGCAGTTTATGTAGGTTCGATGGCACTTAAGGTAGATAATACTATTCTAGATACCGGTAATGATAATCAGGTAGCACCTGAAGCTTCTGCGAAAATCAAACCGGTCACTATGCTACTTTTAGGTACTGATTATCGTCCAAAAACAGGTACACATTTAACAGATGTCATGATGGTTGCTGCATTTAATCCAGAGACGAAGTCAGCTACAGTAGTCTCGATTCCACGGGATACTCGAATTGATTTAGATGGATACAAAGTTAGGAAGGCTAATGCTTATTATCCTAATTTTCTAGATGTAGCAAGCGACTCAGGTATTCCTGCACTGGATGAAATGAAGGTTATGTTTGCTAAGTACATGGATATTCCAATTGATTATGCGATGGTCATTAACTTCCAAGGGTTTAGTGATGTTGTGGATGCGCTTGGTGGTGTAAATGTTAATATCAGTATGGATATGTGTTATAAAGATAATGCAGATGGCACTGATATTGATCTCACTGAGGGGCCTGCTAAGCTGGATGGAGAAGATGCATTGGGTTATGTTCGGTATCGTAAGTCTAGTTCAGGATGTAAGCCTAGAACGAAGGAGTCTGACGATTTCAGTCGTAATGAGCGTCAAAATGAAGTGCTTCATTCATTAATTGACCAGATGCAAACATTCAGTGGTGTGACTAAGCTTGGAAAAGTGATTGATGCCGTTGATGAGAATATGGAAATCGACATGGAACAAGCTCAACTAAAGAATATGATCGCTACCTATTGGAACATATCTAAAGACAATGTGAAATTTATGCCTGTTACTGGAAATTGGAAAAGCCCTTATGTCTATTTAGATGATGAGGTAGTGGATAAGGCTAAGCAGGCTTTAAAAGATGAAATTGCAGGTAATTCATTATCAACATTGTCAAGTAGTGAAGAGTCGGAAGCTATAAATCCATAATATTGAATGTCATTTTCAACCTGTGATATAATACAATAGAGCATTACGAATTGTAGCGTATAGGGGGTGGATATATGTCCGAATCCGTCACACAAATGACAGATGATTTATTGTTGCAATTGCAATCAGAGACATTTGTTCTGCTTAACACTGTTGATGCAGTAACTGGCGGTCCAACTTCTAGTGCGATTTCGTGGATTTATGCGTTGAATGCATCCACATTGCGGTTGGCGCTGGATCATCGATCTCGACTAGTTGAGAATATCAAGAATAATCCCTTAGTTACTATCACAGTGTTTGCAGAAGGTAAGGTTCATGCTATCAATGGTAGAGCTTCTATCGCGTTAGATCCCTTACCAGAAGTGCCTTTTAAACTCTGTTGTTTCGACATTAGTGTAGAAGCAGTGCGTAATGCACTTTTCTATGGTGCGAAGTTATCTTCTGCCCCTCAATACATTAAAACATATGACCAGCGTGCTTCAGAGAAGTTGGACGGACAAGTATTCTCTGCCATGCAAAAAGCCTAGTGAACATTCACTAGGCTTTTTTTTCATTTAATGAGCATACACTACAGTTAACCCACAGAGATATGAGGAGGTCATCTAAAGCGTTGTTAACAATATTAGGGTGCAATATTCTGATTCGTTGCAGGTGATTGTGGGGATGCTGGATCTTGTTGTGATTTGACGTCTTTTGGAAGCTGAGGAATGATCCGTCCAACAATATCTGCAAGTTCAGACGAAAATCCAGAAATAGGACGGCCTTGTCGAATATGCTTGCCTATTTCGTCTAAACGATGAGATAAATCCATATCGGCTGTAACAAGTGATCTCATGCCTTGAGGATCTGCCCTAAGGGCCTCAGCTACCGAATATTTAATCGTTCCTACCCGAGATCGTGGTAAGTCACCATCAACATCAATTCCAACGACGGCTGTATCACCTATGACCACACAATGAGCTCTTTCAACTCCTGATACTCGTTCTGCTAATGCTTCTAAATGGTTCTTTAACGATAAATCCTGCGATTGATCCGTCATGTCATCAGTTGCTGATCTGATGTTTAAGGTATCCATCTCTTGATTCTGTTGTTGATTCCTAGGAGAGGGTGATGCATTGTCTGAAGCTGTACCGCAGCTAGTTAAGAGCGATAGTAATACAATAAAACATAGACATAGTCGCATATGTCATCCGTCCTTTCACGGAGTTAGTCTTAATTGAATCTTTGTAACGTAACTATATGATGTCCAGGACGGACAATTTTATGTATCCATTATAAATGCGCTATGGAGGGATTAAGATGAAGAAGATTTATGTATTAGATACGAATGTGCTCTTGCATGACCCCAACTCCATATTTAGCTTTGAGGAACATAATGTAGTTATTCCAGCTGTTGTACTGGAAGAGATCGATTCAAAAAAACGGAATGCAGATGAAATTGGACGGAACGCCCGAACGGTATCCAGATTACTTGATGGCCTTAGAGAACATGGACATTTGCATAGTGGTGTGAAGTTACCGAATGGTGGAATTCTAAAAGTAGAATTAAATCATCGAAGTTTTCTTAAAATGCAGGAGACATTTGGAGAAATAAATAATGACAATCGTATTTTAGCTGTAGCGCTTAATTATCAATTAGAAGAAGAACAGAAAGCTGAGCCAATACCAGTAGTTATTGTAAGCAAAGATGTACTTGTGCGGATCAAAGCGGATGTTCTTGGTCTCAATACAGAGGATTATCTTACCGACCGTACAGCGAGTGCCAGTGATCTATATTCTGGGTACTCTACGATCAAGGTTCATCCGGCGATAATTGATGAGTTTTACAGCAATCGTTTTTTAACAATTGATACTCTCCAATTATCATATTCCTTATACAGCCACGAATTTATTATTTTAAAAGATGAAATGGGTAGTGGGAAATCTGCGCTTCTTAAGGTGAATAGCGAATGCACGAGACTTGAGCCTCTTTATTTAGGGAACGAGCCAGTATGGGGTCTAAGTGCTCGAAATGCGCAACAGCGTATGGCATTAGAATTACTCTTGAATGATGATATTCCATTAGTCACTATTACTGGCAAGGCTGGGACAGGTAAGACATTGGTTGCTTTAGCTGCTGGTCTCTCAAAAGTGGAAGATGAGCATAAATATAAAAAGTTACTCATCGCTCGACCGGTTGTCCCTATGGGGAAGGATATTGGTTATTTACCAGGTGAAAAAGAGGAGAAATTAAGACCATGGATGCAACCGATCTACGATAACTTAGAGTTTTTATTTGAGACGAAACGTTCAGGTGATATTGATAAAATATTGATGGGTTTAGGGAGTATACAAGTAGAAGCACTTACGTATATTAGAGGTCGATCAATTCCAGGTCAGTTTATTATAATTGATGAGGCGCAGAATTTATCAAGACATGAAGTGAAGACGATAGTATCTCGTGCGGGTGAAGGGAGCAAGGTCATATTAATGGGTGATCCAGAACAGATTGATCATCCGTATCTAGATGCGTCTAGTAATGGATTGAGTTATATTGTGGAACGATTCAAAGAAGAGCAAATTAGCGGTCATATCACATTAGAAAAGGGTGAACGATCAAAGTTAGCTCAATTGGCTGCAGATCTGCTTTAAGAGTATAAGATAATCAAAAATATATTTCCCAAGCAATAACAAAGTTGATTAAGTTGAAAATAGAGAGCCTAAAGATTGTTTTCACATGATCTCTAGGCTTTTTTATGAGAAAATTAAAAGATTATGAAATAAAGCTAGGACAAGTGGACTATTAATTTGTTAATATAGGTACATATGGATGAGAGGGGAGATAGAGGCGATTGAAGCGAAGAAATTATTGGTTGTTGTTCGCAATTCTGCTACTATCCTTAACGAGTTTGTCTCCAAGTCTTGACTTTACACCAAGAAATGAACGAAAAGATAATGATATCACGTTGAATCCTTTAGCACTAGATTCACCAAATCAAGTTCAGAATCAAAGCCCTATAGTAATATCTGTACATATAAGCGAAGAACAATTCAAAGTGCTAACCGAATTGAATAAGCAATTCATTGAAGATACGGGCATCCAAGTTGAACTTTCCAATGTGGATGCTGATATCGCATATGCCGAAGCATTGAGTTCTTTTGCTATGGGAAATGGGCCAGATGTTCTTTTTATCGAGAATGAGTGGGTACATACCTTTGCAACAAAAGGTTACTTGTTACCCGTAGAATCATATCTCAAAAATGCAACAGGTAGCAATGTTCTGAGAACATTGTTGCCTACGGTGGAATGGAATGGTTATCAGTGGGCTACACCATTTGATATGGATCCTTATGTATTCGTATGGCAACCGAAGACTTTAAATGAAATGGGATTGGTAGAACCGCCTAACACCAAAAAAGAATGGGCTGATTTGTTGATCAAGCAAGCAGAGGGAAATAAGCAATATTTACTTGGAATTGAAGAAGCGGCTCCTTATGCCATGGCTACTTTATTAGGTGGGATGGATGTAGATATACTACAACCTGATGAAGATGCATTACTATGGCTTGAACAAGCAATTCCTTTTATGTATATAGTGAACAAAGATAACCAGGAGGCTTGGAAATTACTTCAAGAAGGAGATTTGTCGCTATATTTAACTACCTTCTCGGAGGCTAAGTCATCGTGGAAAGAGGGTCTGAAGGTTGAACTACCGGATGATTTCTATAATAATTCACCAATGTATCTACGTAGCAGATCCTTTGCAGTATCCTCACATACATCTTTAAGTGAGCAGTCTGCGGAATGGATAGCTTATATGACCGAATCCACAATTCAGGAGCAATGGTTTGAAAAGACGGCCAGATTACCGTCTTTGAGTATGATTTATGAGGACGCTAAACTGAGCTATAAAGCAGAAATTCCATTTCGTTTAGATCTATTAAAGGTACCAAGTGATGAAACAGCGCAAACAGGTCAAGTACCCAGTGATTCATGGAATGAATTACATTCTTATATAGATCAAATGCTCGCGGGTCAAATATCAGTCGTAGAATTTAAAGAAAAACTTACTACAAAGTCTATTATAGAACCATTAGTAATTGAATAGGATGCAGAAAGGCTACATAGAAATCTTCAACGTGACGAGTAAATGATTCTCTGATACTAGTACATCTGTAGCTTTAAGAAATGAAATAAGCTTTTGTGGGTAGAATCCAAGATCAAATTCTTCTTCAAGAGCTCTACTAGTTGTATCTGGCAGTTGGAGATTATTAAAAAGTAATTTGTCTACTTGAAACATAATTCCGTTCTGAGGTTCATTTATAATGCTATACTTGCCTTCAATTGATAATAACAGATTGCCATTCTTGCCTGAAGCAATGATAGAATTATTCTTGAAACGAAAGGAAAAATGATTGAATAGCTCATTTTTAGTACGAAGGAATGTATTTAATTGTTCTTCAGTAATATCTATGGTGTAGGTAGAACCTTTGATACTTATAATGCCTTTCGTATTTTGAATAAATTCAGGTAAATCCTGCATAGCTGAGGCTAGAGCTTTGAAATGTCGCTTCACTTCGTATAATCCCACATTTTCCCAATACAAAATAAATTCATCCATCATTTGTTGCATAGCTTCTGGATTATTACTTTCTTTTAAACTTCCATCTATGGATTCCTGAAAAACAACTATACGTTCTCGTTGTTGTATAAGTTGTGATTTGATATCACGTAACTCAGTTGTATTACGTATTAATTTCTGTTGTGTTGTTTGCAAATCGTTGAATTGTACTTGATAAGTATTAAGAATTTCCTGATCACGGGATATGAGGAGATCGTAATAGCTGTATATCATCAATAATTGACTGATGTTATTAATCGATAGGAACGCAGAATATAAAAAATCTCGTTCACCCATATAGTAGGAGCGAATAATTTCGCCAGCACGTTCTTGTTTGTCTTTGATTTGACTGCTTTTTTGCAGAAGTTCTAATTGTAATTTAAGTTGTTCTTGCTCTAGGGCTTGCTGTGTCTTGTCGATTCGTTCAATTTCATGATCGATTTCAACGACAGATAAGGTTTTTTCGAGTAATTGTCGTGTTTCTTCATTAACAGGTAGTACTGGATCTGCATGTATCGTGCTATTTGGGAGGCTGATGAAGTATATGAGCAATATGATGATAAATAAGAGAATTACGAAACGATCCTTCTTTTTGTTCAAATGTCTGCCTCCTTTCTATGTCATTTTGTATTTATATGTAATGTTATTTCATTTTAGTTATTATACCTTGATTCATATTATATAAAAAAGGCATTTCTGCCCAATAGATGGACAGAAATGCCTTTTAAATTTCTAGTGGAGCGGTTGCTTGCTAGCAGAACCATGAAAACTAAAGGCTTAGACGGGCATATCCATGACGAATACGGTCCAGTAACTGAATCCAGTAAAAGTCACGATCATATAAGCCCAAAAGAGAAGTATATAAGTTCTCTCAGTGAATTTCATATAACCTAGAATTACAAAGAAGGCAGTCTGCAGAAAGAATAAAAAAGCCATTTCAACCAAGCCGCCAGCAAATGCCATAAGCCCAATTGCGAGTGTGAAAAATCCTAGAACACGAAACATGCGTCCCACATTCATACCCCTTTCTATGTACGGTCAACGTTATCTATGGTCTATTATAGCGGTTACAGAATTGAGTGTAAATGCTAAAATGTAAAAAATTCATGTTATTGTGATGTTTGTTATAGAATTTTTTGTTTCTTAAATTATAGATCATTCTGAATGTTGGTGTATGAGTGATGAATAAAATGGAAATACAAAATAGTATCAAATAGATTCTATGAACTCTACGAGAGGCATAGAATTGAATTAAGCAGCTTTTATACCTTATTCATTACCGGGTATTGCCGGTTAAGAAGATGGTTATTTTAGGACGTTGTTAGGAGGGTATGATTGCATGACAGCCGTAAGACAGGATGCATGGAGCATTGAGGATGATTTAATATTGGCAGAGGTAACGTTGCGACATATTCGTGATGGAGGTACACAGTTATCTGCATTTGAGGAGGTTGGCGAGAGAATTGGCAGAACGTCTGCGGCTTGTGGATTCAGATGGAATAGTTCTGTTCGTAAAAAATATGAAGAAGCTATAAGTATCGCTAAAGCTCAGAGACAGAAACGAAGTTACTATAGGAAGCAACCATCAGCAATGGGGTTACAGGTTGCAAGCTTAATGAAAGTTGAAGATGATAGTGACTATTACAAAGTGGATGGTATTAATGAAGAGACATTGTCTATCGAAGCTATAATTAGATTCCTACGACAATGGAAAGGTAACGTTCAGGAAAATAGTAGACAATTGAAAATGCTTGAGAAAGAACTCCGTGAAAAAGATGAAGAATTGGAACAATTACGACATATTAATGAGAGACTATCTAAGCAAGTAAATGATGTACAAACAGATTATCGTGTGGTCAATGATGATTATAAGGCGCTAATTCAAATCATGGATCGTGCACGTCGGTTAGCTTTCTTAAATGAGGAAGAGGAAGAAAGTAAATCTAGATTTAAAATGGATGCCAATGGAAATTTGGAACGTTTAGAGTGATAGCTATCTATCGATTAAGTAACCCGTATAAAGTCGTATTTTGACTTTGTACGGGTTTTTTCAAATGATAACAAAGTATAAGGATCACTTGAATCAATTTCATAATCGCTGATGCAGCTAAATCGAGTTGCGTAATTATGAAATTGATTCTTGATACTCTATTTCTTATATCCGTCTCATCTTGTATATAGAACTAATGATATAATATGATGGGCGAGTTGGGCGACAAGCAAAATGGAATGGGGTTAATTAGGGATGAAAATTGATATTATTGGTGGAGGGTCACTTGGTTTACTCTTTGCAGGCAAACTAGCTTCTGTAGGCAATGAAGTTCGTGTATGGTGTAGGGGCCAAGAACAAGCAGTTTTACTGAATTCAGAAGGCATATTAATAAACAGTAATGAGGGCTCTTCTGTTATTGAATTGGGCCCACTCGCTGTTGAAGCTGGAGTATTAGAAGAAAGTATATCTAAATGGGATGAAACTCCTAGTGATTGGATATTTCTGATGACCAAACAAAAGGAAATTGAAAAAGTTGTTTCTAGGATATTAACGAGATTAGATTATAATCGACTAGTAGAAATAAAAGGAATTCTGTGTTTTCAGAATGGCGTAGGTCATATTGAACTTTTAAAAGGAGCTATACCACATTGTCGTATATATTCAGCGATTACAACTGAAGCAGCGCGAAAAGATTCTCATAACAAGGTATTTCATGCAGGACACGGTATGACCATGGTTGGATCACAAGTACATAAGGAATTAGAAGAGGGAATGAATTCTGATATAGACGAGAAAGCACTGTTATCAGAACTCCAAAAAGCAGGATTTCAATGTGATTTGTCGAAAGAAATCGTTAACCATATGTACAGAAAATTATTAATTAATGCAGTGATAAACCCTCTCACGGCAATATGGAGAATTCAAAATGGAGAATTATTAGTCTCGTCTCAAAGAATAGACTTGATGAGAAAACTCTTCGATGAAGGAATAGAGGTATATAATGCTTGCGGTATTGTTTGGGATATAGACTTATGGGATCAAATTATGAATGTATGTAAGATGACTTCTAGCAATACGTCATCAATGTATAAAGATGTAAAAGTAGGCCACTCAACGGAAATCCAGTGGATTAATGGAAGTATCGTTTCATTAGCAGAATCACAAGGAATTCATGCCAATTATCATCAAATGATGGTCGAGTTAATTGAAGGAATGAAAGAGAAGGAGGAGTGAAATCTTGGAATGGTTGCGTGATTCATTTATTATCTTTAGTATTTTACCATTTATTCCATTCTTATTAGTGTATTTTGGTCATCTTAAGTGGAAGAATAATAAGCGGAATGCTCTTCTTATTGCTATGGATGTGACAACAGTATTTTTAATTATCTCAGTATCGGCTTTATTTAATAATACATTTGATTCTAAAGTCGGTTTTTATCTTATATTACTATTTCTATTATTAGCAGTTGGAATGATTGGTGGTGCTCAAAATCGGATTAAAGGGAAAGTAGATTTTACGCGGATGATTAAAGCTGTATGGAGAATGACGTTCATATTAATGATGTGTAGTTATGCTATTTTTACATTAATTGTGTTATTTAGATATATTTATAATTCTATGTCATGAAAGGTGACATAGAATACGGTCGAAATGATGAAATTATTGCCACTTTCAGAAAATATCCTATTTTTTATGATATGAAGTGTAGATTTTTTTGACCACTGGTTGTATAATCAATAACCATATACTATATTGCTAGGGGGAAACATCAGATGAAACAGAAACGTTTGCTTAGTATGCTTATTCTCATCATGATCGCAAGTACAGTTCTTGCAGCTTGTGGATCTAACAACAAGAATGAGGGAGCATCAAACACAGGAAGTAATGCAACGACAGAAACACCGGTGGAAGCGAAAGATCAAGTGTTCCATTTTAACATGGCTTCTGAACCACCAACATTTGACCCAGGTCAAGCGCAAGACAGCCAAGCGAATACAGCTCTTAATTTAATGTATGAAGGTTTAGTGCGCATGGATGAATCTGGTAAAGAAATTCCAGCTGCAGCTGAATCATGGGAAATCTCTCCCGATGGATTGCAATATAAATTTAATCTTCGTAAAGATGCCGTTTGGAGCAACGGAGATCCTGTAACAGCTAATGATTTCGTGTTTGCATGGCAACGTGTGCTAGACCCTGCTACAACACCAGCTCCACCATATGCTTACCAATTAGGCTACATCAAAAATGCTAACGCATATAATGCTGGAGATATTACAGATTTCACTCAAGTTGGAGCTAAAGCAACTGATGATTATACATTAGAAATAACTTTGGAAAACCCAACACCATATTTCTTGGGTCTAACTTCCTTCTATACGTACTTCCCAGTTCATAGTTCTGTGAAGGATAATGATAAGTGGGCAACGGATTACGCAACAATGATCACGAATGGTGAATTTGTTCTTTCAAACTGGACAACTGGTCAAAAGCTAGAGTTCACTAAAAATGATAAATATTGGGACAAAGATAACATTAAATTTACAAAAATCGAAGCATCCCTGGTAAACAGTGGAGCTGCTGAGCTTTCCAGTTATAAGAGTGGACAACTTGATTATGCAGGTAAACCTACCGGTGAAATCCCTTCGGATTCCATTCCTAGTGTAAAGAAAGATTTGCCTAATGAATTTGAAGTAAAAGGGATCGCAAGCACGTATTACTATGAATTTAACGTGACTGCTAAACCATTTGATAATGCTAAAATTCGTAAGGCGTTTACAATGTCAATCGATCGTCAAGCAATCGTAGAAAAGGTAACCCTTGGTGGAGAGCTTCCTGCATATGGTTTCGTGCCACCGGGTATTAAAGGTAATGCCGATGAATTCCGCAATGAGTATAAAGATGCTGGTTACTTTACAGAAGATGTAGAAGCAGCGAAAAAATTACTTGCAGAAGGTATGGCTGAAGAAGGTTACACAACACTTCCTGAAGTTACATTGATTTATAATACCACTGAAGGTCATAAGAAGATTGCTTTGGCAGTAGCTGATATGTGGAAAAACAATCTAGGCGTGACTGTTAAGACTGAAAACCTTGAGTGGGGTGTCTTCTTAGAAACACGTCAAAACTTGAACTATCAAATCGCACGTGCTGCTTGGTCAGCTGATTACAATGATCCAATGACATTTATCGACATGTGGACAACAGGTGGCGGTAACAATGATTCTGGATTTGCAAATGCTGAATATGATCAATTAGTTAAAGATGCACAAGCATCACAAGATAACGCTGTACGTATGGAAAGTTTGTCTAAAGCAGAGAAAATTCTGATTCAAGATGAACAAGTTCTTATGCCGATTTACTACTACACGAATGTATCGCTTACGAAGGAAAATGTAAAAGGGATTTCCATTGATTTTAGCGGTGCAATTGACTTTTCACGAGCCTACTTCGAGTAGTGCAAGATTGAAGTTAATAAGTAACTTCGGGATGTATATGTGGAACACCATATATATCCCGATTTTTTTGTCTGTGATTACGAATAATCCAAGGATTACATTCTTAGGCAAATAAAGTGAATAGAATTAATCCTTGTTTTCTATTAGAATAAATATGATATTGATTGTACTTTGTTAACGGAGGTGTAAGTGGGAATGGTGCGTTATGTTGCCAATAAATTTTTCTATATGATTCTATCGCTATTCATTCTAATATCTGCAACATTCTTTCTCATGAAAGCCATTCCGGGTGACCCTTTTCAATCTGAAAAGAAAGTTTCAGAAGAGATTAGAGCCCGTCTAATGGAACAATATGGACTGGACAAGCCAGTTTATCAACAATATTTGAAGTATCTAGGTGATATTGCTACTGGCGATTTCGGGATATCTATGAAGAAATTGAATCAAGAAGTTACCGATATTATTAGTGACACTTTCCAAACTTCATTGAAACTGGGAGCTGTTGCCATTGTCGTAGCAGTAATAGTAGGGGTTCTTCTGGGAATGTTAGCAGCCCTTTATCATCGCAAGCTAATCGATAATGTCGCCATGATTTTGGCTGTATTAGGAATGGCTGTACCTAGCTTTGTACTCGCATCCTTATTACAGTTTTATTTGGCGGAAAAGGCCGGTTGGTTTAATGTGCTAGGATTCGATAAACCGATTGACTATGTTCTACCGGTTATGGCATTATCTGCACAGCCTATAGCATTTATAGCACGTCTTACGCGTTCGAGTATGCTTGAAGTGTTGCATGCTGATTACATTAAGACGGCCAAAGCTAAAGGTCTGAACTGGTTTACGATTATGTTCAAGCATGTCATCCGTAACGGAATATTGCCTGTTGTGACTTATGTAGGTCCTATGACGGCTAACATTATTACGGGTTCTGTAGTCATTGAGCAAATATTTGGTATTGGTGGAATCGGAAAGGTATTCGTCGATTCGATTACTAACCGTGACTACACAATGATTATGGGTGTCACTATTTTCTATGGAGTAATTCTGATGCTAGCTAGATTTATAACAGATATAGCTTATGTATTGATTGATCCACGTATTACATTTACCCGCAGAAAGGAGGGCTAACGGTTGGCTATTAATCAGACTAATACTTCTTCAGATCAAGTATCACTAACACCTGAAGACTTCCGTAAGATAGGTACCGATGAGAAACAGTCTGAAGTTATTCAGAGAGAAAGTTTATCAGCAGGGAAAGACGCCTGGCTAAGACTTTGTCAGAATAAGCTGGCTATCACTTCCCTAATTATATTGATTTTAATTATTCTAGCATCTATTATTGGACCATTTATTTCTGAATTTAACTATTATTCTAATGATCTGTTAAATACCAATCAAGCTCCTTCTTCTATTCACTGGTTCGGTACAGATGAACTGGGTCGTGATATGTTTGTTCGGACATGGATGGGTGCAAGAATCTCGCTTATCGTTGGTTTAGCAGCTGCTATGATAGACCTTATATTTGGTGTTATTTATGGTGGGATTATGGGCTTCTTCGGTGGACGTGTTGATGAAATTATGAATAAATTCTCAGAAATTCTATACTCGATTCCTTACCTACTGGTAACTATACTCTTGTTGGTCGTACTAGAACCAAGTTTAGGTACGATTATCATTGCCTTGACCATTACGGGTTGGATTAATATGTCGTGGATAGTTCGCGGGGAAATTATTCAATTGAAGAATCGAGAGTTCGTATTAGCCTCTCGTTCCATGGGGGCAGGATCAGGCCGTCTAATCTTCCGTCATCTTCTTCCTAATGCGGTTGGACCTATCATTGTCACATTAACATTATCTGTCCCAAGTGCTATATTCTCAGAAGCTTTCTTGAGTTTCTTGGGTCTTGGTGTTCAAGCACCAGTGTCATCATTAGGATCCATGATTAATGATGCACTCACAGGTTGGATGTATTATCCATGGCGGATGTTATTCCCTGCCATTCTAATAAGTTTAATTATGCTTTGTTTTAATATTTTCGGTGACGGTCTACGTGACGCACTAGATCCTAAATTAAAGAAATAGGAGGTGGAACCATGGAGCCGATCCTACAAGTGAAAGACTTGCATGTATCATTTCATGTGAATGGCGGAGAAGTTCAGGCTGTGCGCGGTATGAACTTTGAAATTGGAAAAGGTGAAACGGTGGCAATCGTCGGAGAGTCAGGTAGTGGTAAAAGTGTAACTGCTCAGACAATTATGCGTTTAATTCCTTCACCGCCTTCACGTATTAAAAATGGCGAAATTATTTTTCAAGGACAAAACCTTTTAAATAAAACAAATAAACAGATGGAAGCCATTCGTGGTAAAGACATCGGCATGATTTTCCAAGATCCCATGTCTTCCTTAAACCCTACGATTAGAGTAGGTAAACAAATTACGGAAGTTATGATGAAGCATCAGAATATGTCCGCGAGTGAAGCCAAAAAAGAAGCTATTGATATGTTGAAGCTTGTTGGGATAAAAAATGCGGAAGCTCGCTTTAGTCAGTATCCACATGAATTCTCCGGAGGGATGCGTCAACGTGTCATGATAGCTATTGCGCTAGCATGCCGACCTGCACTTCTGATTGCGGATGAACCAACTACAGCTTTAGATGTGACGATTCAGGCTCAGATCCTGGATGTAATGAAAGAAATGCAACAACGTTTAGGGACATCCATTATTCTAATTACACATGATCTTGGGGTAGTAGCAGGGATGTGTGATCGGGTTATCGTTATGTATGCAGGTGAAGTGGTAGAGACAGGTACGGTTATGGAAATATTCAAGAATCCACAACATCCTTATACAAAGGGACTTTTACGTTCGATGCCAAGACTTGATCAGAAGAAAGGTGAGCCGCTTATTCCGATTATTGGAACACCACCAGATTTGATCAAACCACCACTTGGTTGTTCGTTCTGTGCTCGCTGTGACGAGGCAATGAAAGTCTGCGAAACTATGTCTCCAGAGTCAACCGTTTTTAGTGAGACACACTTTGCACGTTGTTGGAATTTGCATCCCATGGCTCAGGAGGGTGAATCGCTATGAGTCAACCATTAATTCAGGTCAATGGATTAAAGAAATATTTCAATGTAGGCAAAGGCAGTGTACTTAAAGCTGTTGATGATATTAACTTCACTATCAATGAAGGTGAAACATTAGGAATGGTAGGAGAATCTGGCTGTGGTAAGTCGACAGCGGGACGCACAATCCTTCGACTATATGAACCAACTGCAGGTAGTGTTAATTTTAATGGTACTGATATATATAACCTTTCACCGAATAAAATGAAGGCTATGCGTCGGGATATGCAGATGATATTCCAGGATCCTTACGCATCGCTTAACCCTAGATTCACGGTATCTGATATTATTGGTGAGGCATTTGATATTCATAAGTTAACCGATAGTCATAAAGAACGTAAGAAAAAGATTGAAGAATTGTTGGATATGGTAGGACTTAATCCAGATCACGCTACCCGTTATCCGCATGAATTCTCCGGGGGACAACGTCAACGTATTGGAATAGCTCGTGCACTTGCAGTGAATCCAAAGTTCATTATTTGTGATGAGCCAATTTCTGCGCTAGACGTATCTATTCAAGCACAGGTTGTAAATCTTCTTAAAGATCTACAAGACCGTTTAGGTTTGACCTATTTATTCATCGCGCATGATTTATCTATGGTTAAGCATATCAGTGACCGTGTAGCTGTTATGTATTTAGGGAAAATAGTTGAATTGGCTGAAAGTGAAGAATTATATAGCAATCCTATTCATCCATATACCCAAACACTACTATCAGCTATTCCAATTCCAGATCCAGAGGTAGAAGCGAACAAGAAGCGGATTATCATGAATGATGATCTTTCAGGCCCTATCCATTCAGCCAAAGGTTCAAATGATGGCAGTCAATTTAACTTGTCAGAATCGAAGTTGGTTGAAGTATCGAAAGGGCATTGGGTTGCAACACCTTATGCTTGATTGATAAAAGTTATAATCGAGAAAGCCGTCGGATAATCCGGCGGTCTTTTTAGTGTTTAGAATGAAAGTAACTCCATATAATCAATTACATAAGCTGCCTAGGCGATTATGTAATTGATTGTAGTCAACTTCTTTTTGACGGAAACGACCATATTAGATACAATCAAGTAAGAATTTTAGATAAGTATCATTAGATTTCTTTTATGTTTATGAATAGGAGGCATACCCGATGGAAGTAGTTACTGAGCCCTTACAAGCAGGGTCGGCACTAGCAAATGATTATATTCATCACTATGAGAAAGTTGTACCACTGTACGGTGAGGATTATCATCAAGATATAACTTGGATTGATCGAGTACAGTGGTTGGATAATACAGAAGACAGACGTGTAAACCGACATGCCTTAGTTGATATATTAAAACAGTACAATGAGAAGCATAATTCCCATGCTGCAGTATATACATCCTTACAACTGTTAGAGAAGCCTGGAACACTGGTTGTTACGGGTGGCCAACAAAGTGGATTGTTTACTGGATCATTACTGGTTGTATATAAAGCTATCACTATTATACAAGCTGCAAGAGAAGCAACAAAACGTCTGAATCGTCCTGTAGTGCCCGTATTCTGGATCGCCGGTGAAGATCATGATTGGGATGAGGTGAATCATACTTATATAATGACAGATGAAATGCAACAACCATCTAAATTAGCATTACATAAATATACAAATTCACGATCATCGGTAAGTTACACGCCGGTTTCAACAGAAGAATGGGAACGATCGATTAGAATATTGTCAGAAAGTTTACCTGATAGTGATGTAAAAGGTAGTATTTTAACTAAAATCCAACGATGTATTATAAATACAGATAATTTGAGTAATGCTTTTGCAAATCTATTAGGTGATCTTTTTGGAGAATATGGTCTAGTGTTATTAGATTCTGCTGACCCAAGCTTGCGAAAACTGGAAGCACCTATATTCCAAGCTATGATCGAACGAAATGATGAATTGGGACGCGCTTATCGTTCAGCGGCTGATCACATTGTCTCATTAGGTTATAATTTGCAAGCTGATGTATCGGATGATGGTGCTAATCTATTCTATATTCACAACGGGAATAGATTACTTCTAATGAAACAAGACGGTAAATTTATGGACCGTAAAGGGTTGGTTACCTTTACTGAGGAACAGTTATTGGATATGTTACAGGTTCATCCTGAACGGTTCAGTAATAATGTGCTTACGCGACCGATCATGCAAGATTCTTTATTTCCGGTTCTAGCAAGTGTGTTAGGACAAGGAGAGATTGCTTACTGGGCAATTACTCGGCAAGCTTTTGAAATACTCAATTTGAAAATGCCTATTATATTGCCTAGAATGTCGTTCACATTACTTGATGGTACGCAGCTGAAATATATGGATAAATACGGAATTACATTTCAGGATGTGCAATATCGTTTAGCTGAGAGACGTGAACAATGGTTATCCGACCAGGATACATTAAATATCGATGAGACATTTGCGGAGGCACGAAGTGCTTTTGAAAAATTGTATGAGCCATTAATAAACGATCTGGGAAAACTTGAAAAGGGCTTATTAACTTTGGGACAGAATAATAAGGGGAAGATCATCGATCAAATCTCCTTTTTAGAACATAAATCAAAGGAAGCACTAGAACAAAAACATGCGGCTGCACTACTTCAATGGGATCGAATAGGTACCACTTTATTTCCTATGGGGAAACCTCAGGAGAGAGTATATAACATTTATCAATATTTGAACCACTACGGCTTATCCTTGATTAAAGATTTGATGGATACGACTGTAGATTACTTAGAAGAGCACCGCGTTATTTTAATATAACATCTATCATTAGGAGGACTACAATGAATTCAAGATCATTAGAGAACAGTATTGTAAAAGATATGGCATTAGCCCCGGAAGGGCATTTAAAGATTGATTGGGTTGAGGCTCATATGCCGGTGCTTAATCGAATACGCAAGCAGTTTGAAGCTGAACAACCTTTTAAAGGGTTGAAAGTAGCAATATCACTTCATTTAGAAGCGAAGACAGCGTATTTAGCTAAGGTTGTACAAGCAGGTGGGGCT
This sequence comes from Paenibacillus crassostreae, assembly GCF_001857945.1. Taxonomy (NCBI): domain Bacteria; kingdom Bacillati; phylum Bacillota; class Bacilli; order Caryophanales; family Paenibacillaceae; genus Paenibacillus; species Paenibacillus crassostreae. The sequence continues at coordinate 1,061,921 of NZ_CP017770.1, read as the reverse complement.
GAAGTTACAATTGCAGGTAGTAATCCTCTGTCTACACAGGATGATGTATGTGCTGCATTAGTAGAAGATGGTGTGACCGTGCTTGCCAAACATAATCCAGAGCCTGCGGAATATAAAGAAATGTTAATTCGGTTGTTGGAGATTAAACCGGATCTTATTATTGATGATGGTGGCGACCTCGTGACTATTCTGCATACGGAACGTCCGGATCTTCTTGTTAACATTCGGGGTGGGGCTGAAGAGACGACAACGGGTATTATAAGATTAAAAGCTATGCAGAAGGACGGGATATTGAAACTACCTATGGTTGCCGTCAATGACGCTTACTGTAAATATCTCTTTGATAACCGCTATGGAACGGGTCAGTCTGTATTTGATGCGATTAATCGTACAACGAACTTAGTCGTAGCTGGAAAGACAGTTGTTGTTGTGGGATATGGCTGGTGTGGAAAGGGAGTTGCCATGCGAGCGAAGGGGCTCGGTGCGAAAGTTATTGTAACTGAAGTGAAACCAATTCGGGCTGTAGAAGCACATATGGATGGATTTGAAGTGATGCCTATGGTTGAAGCCGCTAAACTTGGAGATTTCTTTGTTACCGTTACAGGTAATCGCGATGTGATCACAGGTGAGCATTATGACGTCATGAAGGATGGAGCGATCCTTGCAAATGCGGGACATTTTGATGTAGAAGTGAACAAACCTGAACTTCTTGCTCGTTCAAGTTCTGTACGAACCGTTCGTAGGAATATTGAGGAATATCAATTTAAGGATGGTCGTAAAATGTATTTAATTGCTGAAGGGCGATTAGTGAATTTAGGTGCAGGTGATGGTCATCCAGCAGAAATCATGGATATGACATTTTCATTGCAGGCAATGTCTCTTAAATATGTAAATGAAAATTACGAACAATTAGGTAAAGAGGTTCTGAGTGTGCCATTTGAGATTGATGAACAAGTAGCGAGCTTCAAATTAGAGAGTTTAGGAATTACGTTGGATACTTTAAGTACAGAACAAGTGACCTACTTAGACAGTTGGAACACCAACTGATTTATCTTCCATTACAATAGTAAATATTAGGAAGGCTCCAATACATTTGGGGCTTGTTTTTTTTTGAATAAAAAAAGGACTTTGATTTCTTGTGGCGAATCTAGTATTGTTAAGTGGTGTAAAGTGGTGCAAAGTGGGGGATTTTAGTTAAGGAGTGAAGGAACCAATGTTTATGGGAGAATATCAACATAGCATTGATGATAAAGGCCGGATTATCATCCCGGTTAAATTCCGTGAACTTCTGGGGACCTCATTTGTAGTTACTCGTGGTTTAGATCATTGTCTATTCGTATATCCAAGAGATGAATGGACATTATTAGAGCAGAAGCTTAAAACGCTACCTCTGATGAAATCCGAGGCACGTGCTTTCACTAGATTTTTTTTCTCAGGTGCTACTGAATGCGAATGGGATAAACAGGGTAGGGTAAACTTACCGAGTAACCTTAGAGATTACGCTAAATTGGACAAGGAATGTGTTGTACTTGGCGTCTCCAATCGTATGGAAATATGGAGTAAGTCCACTTGGAGTGAATACTACGAACAATCTGAAGAAACATTTAATGATATTGCAGAGACATTAGTCGACTTTAATTTTGATTTTTAATTGTTTGGGGGGTAACATCTTGTTTCATCACATTACGGTGCTTAAAGAAGAAGCGGCAGAAGGACTAAATATCAAGAAAGATGGTATTTATGTCGATTGTACATTAGGTGGTGCAGGGCATAGTTCCTTAATCGCATCTAAGCTTGGAGAGTTCGGAAGGTTAATCGGCCTCGATCAAGATGACTGGGCACTAGAACATGCAAAGACCAAATTAGCACCATATAGCGATCGTATTTCATTAGTGAAAACAAACTTTCGTTATTTAGAGGAGACATTAAAGGGAGAATCAATCCCGGAGAAAGACGGAATTCCTCAAGTAGATGGTATTTTATTCGATCTAGGAGTCTCTTCACCTCAGTTAGATGAAGGTGAGCGCGGTTTTAGTTATAACCATGATGCACCGTTAGATATGCGGATGGATCAATCCTCAGAACTCACAGCAGACATTATTATCAATTCATGGTCAGAGCAAGAAATCGCTAGAGTGTTATTCCAATATGGTGAGGAAAAGTTCTCACGCCGAATTGCTAAATTGATTGTTGCACAACGTGAGAAACAACGTATTCAATCAACGGGAGAATTGGTTGAGATTATTAAAGAAGGTATACCAGCTGCCGCAAGAAGAACAGGTGGACATCCCGCGAAGCGGAGTTTCCAAGCACTACGTATAGCTGTAAATGATGAGCTTGGAGCTTTTGAAGAGGGATTACATCAAGCAGTACGCTGTTTGGCACCTGGGGGTAGAGTGTCTGTCATTACTTTTCATTCTTTAGAGGATCGGATTTGTAAGCAGATTCTAAGTAGCTATGTTGCAAGATGTACATGTCCACCTGATTTTCCAATGTGTGTGTGTGGTCATATTGGTCAAGTCAAACTTATTAATCGTAAACCCATCGCTCCAAGTGAATTGGAACTTGAGGAAAATTCTCGTTCGAGATCAGCTAAACTGCGGGTTGCAGAAAAATTATAATGTAATACAGATAAATCATCTAATGGAGAGCTCAAGGAGGAAAAAGTTACATGGCGTATACGCGTGGAAATTTAGCAGTAAAACCAAAACCGAATGAACGAGTTTCTCCTGGATATCGTGAGCAGACCAAAGTTGTTACACGAAGAACGTCCCTTCCAATTAGGGAGAAACTATTATACTTGGTAACAGTTATCTCATTTGTTGCTATAGCTAGCCTAATTATTTGGCGATATGCCCATATTTATGACTTGAATAAACAAAGTCAACGTATGGCGGATATGATTACAAGTAACAAAGTGAAAATATCTCAATTGGAAGTTCAGCGGCAGACCCTTAAGGAGAGTGTCGTTGATATAGCGATTAAATCTGGGTATGTATTACCTGAAGAGGCAAGTATCATTCATGTTCCTCGTGTTTCGAGTTCAATGGAAAGCAGTGAAACGAAGGTTCCTGATGTAGATACAGCAGAAAAATAGTGGATGTGAGGATAACTATGGTAAAAAGAATAAAGTTACGGACACTACTGGTAGGAGGATGTATAACCCTCCTTTTTGCTATTTTAATAACTAAAGTATTTTGGATTCAAGTGGTGAATGGCGACTTTTGGCATGAAACTGCAGTTGAAAATTGGTCTAAAAAAGATGTCATTATGGCTACTCGCGGAACGATAACCGATCGAAATGGTGATGCGCTCGCCATTGATGCACCTGCATATACCGTGACAGTGAATCCTAAGGTGATTCATGAGAATGGAATCGAAGATGTGGTTGTTGCTGGGTTGCATCGAATTCTTGGAAAAGATGAAGATGAATTACGAGATCACGTCAAAGCAAAAGATGAAGATGGAAAGCTTAGAACTAGTCGCGAAGTCCGTACCGAAGGTTGGAAGATCGATCAAGCGAAGCGAGATGAAGTTGCTACATTAATAGATGAAATAAAGGTACAGTTAGAGGACGAAGGTAAAGTCGCTGATGCGGGTATTGGTTTACTAAAAGAGCAGAAGAGATATTATCCTAAAAATAGTCTTGCAGCACATATAATTGGCTATGCTGACCGTGATGGTAATGCGATTACAGGACTCGAAGCCTTTTATGATGATGAACTAAAGGGTATAAATGGATCTATTAATTATAAAAGTGACGGACAGTTAGATAAACTACCAAACGCAGACGAAGTCTATCAGCCAGCTGTAAATGGTAAGAATATCAAACTAACGATTGATGATACCATCCAATATTATATTGAAGATGCCATGAAAGAGGCGTATGAGAAGTATAATCCAATTAGTATGACAGTGATTGCAGCCGATCCTAACACGATGGAGATTCTAGGTTTAGCTAATCTACCTAATTTCAATCCTAATTCATACTGGGAAACACCAGAAGCAGAAAATTTCTATAACCATGCGGTTAAATCATTATACGAGCCCGGTTCAACATTTAAAATCATTACTTTGGCAGGTGCAATTGAGGAGAACTTAATCAATCCAACGGATACCTATTTATCTGGACAGATCAGGGTGCAAGATACGAGGACAGTACTACATGATATGAAACGTGCAGGTTGGGGGACGATTACCTACCTCGAAGGTGTTAAGCGTTCAAGTAATGTGGCATTTGTTAAAATGGGACTAGAGATGTTAGGAAAGGAACGGTTACTCCAATATATTAATAATTTCGGGTTTGGACAAAAAACAGGAATTGAGATGTATGGTGAAGCTACATGGCCAATTAATCTACCGGGTAATGTTGAGGTAGCAACGGCGTCTTATGGCCACGGGGTCAATGTCACACCAATCCAACAACTGACAGCAATTGCTGCTATTGCAAATGGAGGTAAGTTACTAACTCCGCATATTATCAAAGAAATTCATGATCCTAATACAGGAGAGATCACAGAAACACCACCATCAGAGGTACGACAGGTGGTTTCGCCAGAAACAGCAAAGGAAACGGGTAGTTATTTAGAACAAGTCGTCGCTGACCAAGAGATTGGGACAGGTCGTCATGCGTATATAGATGGCTATAGAGTCGCTGGAAAAACAGGAACTGCCGTAAAACTCGTAAAAGATGAAAATGGCAAAAGTGTTTATGATTACGATAAGGCTGTTGTTTCTTTTGTTGGATATGCACCAGTAAATGATCCGAAAATTGCTTTGATTGTTATTTTGGATGAGCCAAATGACGCAAATGTAGGTGGTGGAGCAGCCGCAGCGCCAGTATTCAAAAAAATTGTAAGTCAAACCCTTCAGTATATGAATGTCCCAACAACACTGTCCGCTGAATCTAAGAGTGGCTCTACTGAAACTAAAAAGAAGCTGAGTAGTAGTGTACAGTCAGTTCAATACACGACCCCGGCATTGATAGGCAAGAGTCTGGAGTCCGCGAAGAGCGAATTACTTGATAGTGGTATCGCTTATGAAACTTTAGGAAAAGGTAAAAAAGTGATTCGACAATATCCAGCTGTGAGTTCTATAATGAATGCTGGACAACGAATCTATCTTCTAACAGAAGATAGTGTGAACATGGAAATTCCAGATTTAAAAGGTGAATCTTTGAGAGACGCCCTTCAGGTATTGACGTTGATGCAGTTGAAAATTAGCGTTGAAGGTGAAGGATATGTTGTTGAACAAAAAGTAATAGAGGATCAAGGTGATCGTCTAGTACAATTAACGTTGGAACCTTTATATGTAGCAAAGGAAGAAGGCGGATTTCAAGAAAACGGAATACAAGATAGTGAAATACAAGATAGTGAAACAGAAGATGTTGTAAAGGAAGAAGAGTAGGGAGATGGAGCTTGTTCTAACCCCTGGTAATCGTGAATATCCATGTTATGAATGCCAAACATGAAATTCAGACAGGATTACTAGGGAGGTTATATGATGAAAGTTTCTAATGTGACGCTCAGACGGCGACTACTATGGAGCTTATTGTTTATTTGTGTTCTGTTCACCGCCTTAATGGCCAGGCTCGCTTATGTACAGTTTGGACAAGGTAAAGAATTATCGGCGAAAGCAGAGGATTTGTGGCGCAGAAATCTTCCGTTCACCGCTAAAAGAGGGGAGATTCTTGATCGAAACGGAACAGCATTAGCATACAATATCAGTTCACCAACCGTGTGGGCGATACCCGTACAGATTAAAGAACCGGAAAAAACAGCTGCAGCCTTATCTCCTCTACTAGGAATGTCCCAGGAGAGTTTACTAAAAAAAATAACTAAAAAAAAATCTATGAATGAAAAACTACAGCCCGGTGGACGCAAAATGACGATGGAGCTTGCTCAGAAAATTCGTGATTTGAATCTGCCGGGTATCATTGTCGCGGAGGACAATAAAAGGTATTATCCCTATGGTGACCTAGCTGCACATATCCTTGGATTTACTGGGATTGATAATCAAGGCATCACAGGTATTGAACTGAAATACGAGGATCGCTTAAAAGGTTTGAATGGAAATATATCCTATTTATCTGATGCCGGTGGTAGATTAATGCCAGGATCTTCAGAGAAGTATGCTGAGCCAAAAGATGGATTAAATCTTGAACTAACTCTTGATAAATCAATTCAATCTATTATGGAACGAGAACTCGATCAAGCTATGGTACAAACTCAAGCACGTGCTAGTTGGTCCATAGCGATGAATCCTAAAACGGGTGAAATTCTTGCTATGGCTAGCAGACCGGGTTATGAACCAGCTAAGTATCAGGAATACCCATCTGAAGTTTATAATCGAAATCTGCCCATATGGATGACTTATGAGCCTGGCTCTACCTTCAAAATTATTACTCTTGCAGCGGCATTAGAAGAGAATAAAGTGGATCTGGAACATGACACTTTTTTTGACCCTGGTTATGTTAAAGTAGGAGGAGCTACACTTAGATGCTGGAAAAAAGGTGGCCATGGTAGTGAGACTTTTCTCGAAGTTGTGGAAAACTCATGTAATCCTGGCTTTGTAGCTTTAGGTCAAAGGCTCGGTAAAGAAAGCCTCTTTAAATATATTCGGGATTTCGGCTTTGGTAGCAAGACTGGTATTGACCTCAATGGAGAAGAGAATGGAATATTATTTAAACTATCACAAGTGGGTCCTGTGGAACTAGCAACTACATCTTTTGGTCAGGGTGTATCTGTAACCCCCATACAACAAGTAGCTGCAGTTTCAGCTGCAATCAATGGTGGGTATCTATACAAGCCTTATATATCAAAAGCATGGATTAATTCGGACACCAATACGATTGTCGAAGAAAATAAGCCAGAACTGATTAGGCAGGTCATTTCAGAAGAAACATCCCTTAAAGTTAGAGAGGCACTGGAAAGCGTTGTAGCTAAAGGAACAGGTCGACCAGCCTTTATTGATGGGTATCGAGTAGGTGGGAAGACAGGAACGGCACAAATTGTCGTTAATGGTCGATATTCAGCAACAGAACATATTGTATCTTTTATCGGATTCGCGCCAGCAGATGACCCTCAAATCATCGTATATACGGCTGTAGATAACCCGAAGGGAGTACAGTTTGGTGGAGTAGTTGCTGCGCCTATTGTACAGAATATTATAGAAGACTCACTCCATTATATGAAAGTACCAGAACGTCAAGATCAACTGAGTAAGGAATATAAATATGGAGAGACTCCGATCGTGACTGTGCCTGATCTTGTGGGTGCATCAGTACAGGATCTGTATGAGGAACTTAATATGAATTTCATGCTCTCTAAATCAGGCAGTGGTACAACGGTTGTTAGTCAAGCACCCAAACCAGGTAGTAGAGTAGAACAAGGTTCGACCATTCGTATATACATGGGAGATGCTCCTTCCAAATGAAGACAATGAATGAAAGATAAGAACGATAAAGGGCATGATATTCGTCCATAGGACGATAATTGAAATAAGTGAGGGATTATTGATGAGATTTAATGAACTAGCATCTACTTTAACGATTAAACGAATTGTCGGAAGTGGTGATATTACAGTATCCGGTATACAGACAGATTCTCGTAAAGTAAGCTCGGGAGATTTATTTATTTGTTTACCCGGTCATACAGTAGACGGACATCTTTATGCCGAACAAGCTAAAGAGAATGGTGCTGTAGCCCTTGTTGTAGATCATCAATTGGATATTGAATTACCACAACTTATTGTGAAGGATTGCCGATTTGCTATGGCTGTAATTGCAGATTCGTTTTTTGGCTCACCTAGCAAGCAAATGAAGGTGATTGGAATTACAGGTACCAATGGAAAAACAACAACTTCTTATCTGATAGAGAAGATTATGAATGATCATGGTGTAAAAACAGGGTTGATTGGAACTATTCAAATGAGTTATGGAGGCCGAACCTTTCCAATGTCAGGAACAACTCCAGAGGCATTGGAATTACAACGTTCTTTTCATGATATGGCAGTTAGTGGTACTCGTTGCTGTGTGATGGAAGTGTCTTCCCACGCATTGGAACAAGGGCGGGTAAAAGGGACTGATTTCCATACAACGGTATTTACCAATCTTACACAGGATCATTTAGATTATCATCACAGTATGGAGGATTATCGGTCGGCTAAAGGATTGCTTTTTGCGAGAATGGGTAACGCCTTCCAGGGTAGTCCAGATAAACGAAAGTTTGCTGTACTGAATGCAGATGATCCTGCATCTTCTTATTTCAAGAAGTTAACTTCTTCAGAAGTGATTACATATGGTATGGAAGATGGTGCAGATGTCCGGGCAACTCAGATTTCAATTAGCTCACAAGGTACTGAATTCCATGTCGATTCTTTCAGAGGAAGTACGGATATTAAACTTAAAATGGTGGGTAAATTTAACGTTTATAACGCTCTCGCTGCAATTACAGCAACATTACTTGAAGGAATTGAGTTAGAGGAAATAAAAAGAAGTCTTGAAACATTAGCTGGTGTTGATGGACGAGTAGAATCGGTAGATGCTGGTCAGCCTTTTGCAGTAATTGTCGATTATGCTCATACACCAGATGGTCTTGAGAATGTTTTGAAGACAGTTAAGGAGTTCGCACAAGGACGTGTACTCACAGTCTTTGGTTGTGGTGGTGATCGTGATAAGACAAAGCGCCCACTAATGGGTAAAATTTCGGCTAAATATAGTGATATGATCTTCGTAACTTCTGATAATCCTCGTACAGAAGATCCAGAAGCTATACTAAAGGATATCGAACTTGGACTTATTGAAGATCAAGTATCTAGCGATAGTTACCAACTTATTGTAGATCGGCGTGCAGCTATTCAAAAGGCTATTGATATGGCAAGCCCTGAAGATGTAGTATTGATTGCGGGGAAAGGTCATGAGACCTATCAAAAAATTGGACAGATGACTCTTGATTTCGATGATCGTGTCGTCGCCAAGGAAGCGATAAGGGGTATACGCTAGTGATTAATAAAACATTGGGTGAAATAGCTATGATGTGTGGTGGAACTGTCGTTCATCATCGGGATCGAGATAAGCATATAAGTGGTGTTACGACAGATTCTCGCCATATGACAGCGGGAAGTTTATTTGTACCTCTCGTAGGAGAACGATTTGATGGTCATAAATTTGCGGCCCAGGGATTAGTAGAGGGCGCAGGGGCCACATTATGGCAGAGGGATCATGGTGCATTTCCAAATCCTGAGGGTGCTGTTATTGCGGTAGATGACACTCTAGAAGCTTTACAGAGACTTGCAAAGGCATATTTACATGAAATTGGATGTAAAATTATAGGGATTACAGGTAGCAACGGTAAGACAACAACGAAGGATATGGTTGCAGCGTTACTAGAGACGACTTACAAGGTTCATAAGACAGAAGGTAACTTTAATAATCATATTGGTCTTCCTCTCACCATTCTTGGTATGAGTGAAGGTGTAGATATTGTAGTGCTAGAGATGGGAATGAGCGGACGTGGTGAAATAGAGAAGCTCTCATCAATTGCCCATCCAGACGTTGCGATCATTACGAATATTGGGGAATCCCATCTCCTACAGTTGGGATCACGTCAAGAAATTGCTGCAGCAAAATTAGAAATCGTAAGTGGGATGAAGCAGGGAGGACTTCTCATTTATAATGGTGATGAGCCCTTAATTCCTCATGTGTTGTCTGAATCATCAACAGTGAAGGACTTAAAGACATTTACGTTTGGTTTTAATTCCGATAATGACGATTATCCCACTGGAATGATGTTTCATGGCAAAGGAATTATATTTACCTCATATGTTCATAAAGAACTTGGATTAGACCTTCCATTACTTGGGCGCCACAATGTTCTTAACGGATTAGCTGCTCTTGCCGTGGCACGCCATTTCGCTGTAAGTGAAGACAACATAAGAGAAGGATTGTCACATTTGAAGTTAACGGGTATGCGTATTGAGCCTATCGTATCTGAGAATGGATTGACCGTGCTGAATGATGCATACAATGCTAGTCCTACATCGGTGAAAGCGGCGATTGATGTTCTTCAGAGTATGAAGGGATATCGACGTAAAATTGCAGTGCTCGGGGACATGCTTGAGCTTGGTACGCAAGAGGCCGAATACCATACTGAAATTGGTAAATATATTACGACTGAGAAATTGGATTTACTATATACATTTGGGCCGTTATCATCACATACTGCCAAAGCAGCAATTGCGAATTTACATCATTCGACTGTATTTGCATTCACAGACAAAGCTGAATTAATTCATCATCTTAAAGAGAATATTGATTGCAAAGACATTGTTCTTGTGAAAGGTTCGCGTGGGATGAAGCTAGAGGAAGTTGTAAATGCTCTTATAGAGTAATATCAGGGGATCTGAAGAACCTAAGGGGTGAAACTGTGGACATTCAATTATTACTACTAACGATCGGAGTATCTTTTATTCTGGCAGTGATTGCAGCACCTATACTCATTCCTTTGCTGCGTCGGATGAAATTTGGACAGCAGATTAGACATGATGGGCCTGAAAGTCATTTAGCCAAAGCAGGTACACCAACCATGGGTGGGATCGTTATTTTATTGGCTTTTACTTTATCATATTTAAAGTTTTCAGTTATAAATACGGACTTTTATGTATTATTAGTTGCAACACTTGGATTTGGATTAATCGGTTTTCTTGATGATTATATCAAAATAGTTTTTAAACGTTCTTTAGGGTTAACACCTCGGCAAAAATTACTTGGACAATTATTGTTCTCAGGAATTGTTTGCTATCTGCTTATTCAGAATGGACATGATACATCGATTGGTATTCCTGGAACATCATGGGGATGGGATTGGGGCGGATGGTTCTATTATCCATTTATCATCATTATGTTACTAGCGATTAGTAATGCTGTTAATTTTACAGATGGACTAGATGGGCTTTTGTCAGGTGTTAGCGCCATTGCATTTAGTGCTTTTGCTTTAGTTGCCATACAAGCGACATCCATGCCGGCAGCTTTATGTGCAGCGGCTATGATTGGGGCAGTATTAGGTTTCCTTGTATTCAACGCCCATCCAGCAAAAGTATTCATGGGAGATACAGGGTCATTAGGTATTGGTGGGGCGATCGCTGCGATTGCCATCGTGACTAAAAGTGAGTTGTTATTTCTTATTATTGGAGGCATATTCGTCATTGAAATGCTCTCCGTTGTGCTACAGATTGGGTCATTTAAACTTAGAGGCAAGCGTATATTCAAAATGAGTCCTATACATCACCACTTCGAGCTCTCAGGTTGGTCGGAATGGCGAGTTGTTATCACATTTTGGTCGGTTGGAGTCGTACTGGCAGTTCTCGGACTTTATATTAACAAGGGGTTGTAATCATGAATCATCCAGACACATACAAAGGCAAACAAGTCGTAGTTCTCGGTCTAGCGAAGAGTGGCTTGCAGGTAGCCAAAGTTCTCCATCAAATTGGAGCCATTGTGAAGGTGAACGATAAAAAAGATAGAGATCAATGTCCCGAAGCATCTGAACTAGATTCTTTGGGCATTCCTGTTATTTGTGGTGGACATCCCGATGATCTTATTCACGCAGGGATATCATTAGTAGTGAAGAATCCGGGTATTCCTTATTCTGCTCCACCTTTGCTTAAAGCAAAAGAACTAGGAATCGAAATTGTTACGGAAGTTGAGATTGCCTATTATTTAAGTGAAGCGCCTATCATAGGTATTACGGGTTCAAATGGGAAGACGACAACAACTACATGGGTGGGCGAAATTCTTCATTCAGCTGGTTTATCCCCTATTGTTGCTGGTAATATTGGAGTCCCTCTATGTGAAGCTGTACAAGGTGCTACAGAACAGGAATGGATGGTTGTGGAGCTAAGTAGCTTCCAATTGAAGGGAACGGAACAATTCCGACCCCGTATTGGCTGTCTTCTAAATATAGCAGAGACACACTTGGATTATCATGGCGATATGGAAGATTATATAACTTCTAAGGCTAATATATTTGTGAATCAACAAGAAGGAGATACTGCGATCCTCAATTGGGATGATCCAACCTGTCGGAACCTAGCTCCTCTTTTAAAGGGAAAACTTTTCCCTTTCTCTATGAATGAAGAGTTGCAAGAAGGTATATTTGTTAGTCCTCCGTTTATTACGAATACAGATGATTCCTTGGAACGAAGCATTATATATCGTGATGAAAATGGAATAATGAAAAAGATCATCCCCGTAGAGGATATTGGTATCAAAGGTCGGTTTAATGTAGAGAATGCTCTTGCAGCTTGCGCTATTGCAATTTCTGCAGGTGTATCTATTGAACAGCTTGCTGCACCACTCTCATCATTCCAGGGTGTGGAACATCGATTGGAATTCGTAAAAGAAATTGATGGAAGTCCGTATTACAACAATTCTAAAGCAACAAATTCTAAAGCTACAATAATGGCACTTACCTCTTTTAAGGAACCTATTATTTTAATTGCTGGCGGGTTAGATCGTGGATCGGATTATATGGAATTACTTCCTGTTCTTAAAGACGGTGTTAAAGCTATTATTTTATTCGGAGAAACCAAGGAGAAAATAGCTAAAGTTGCTAAGTTGGCAGGGATAAAGACTATTTCTTTAGTTGATACTGTTGAGGATGCAGCTACGACGTTGAATATAGCGGTTAAAGAAGCAGCATCTCTAACCCAGAAGGGGGATATTGTACTTCTATCTCCCGCTTGTGCTAGCTGGGATATGTTTACTTCCTATGAGGTTCGAGGAAGCATTTTTAAAGAGGCTGTGCATAATCTTAAGTAGGGGGGTGTGTGGATAAGCCCCTACTTTCTCAGTAAGAGGTGGCTTCTCATGAATAAATCACGCTCAAGCCCAGATCTATGGATCCTATTATGCATTTTGGGTCTCCTCTCGATTGGAATAGTCATGGTCTATAGCGCAGGATCGGTTCTTGGTTTCCATGACTATGGGGACTCCTTCTATTTCGTCAAACGACAGTTGTTATTTGCGGGATTAGGTATTGCTGCGATGTTTGTAACAGCAAATCTTGATTACCGAATATGGACTAAATACGCTAAAGCAGGTCTTGTGATCTGCTTTATTATGCTAGTCATAGTACTTATTCCGGGAATTGGTAATGTACGTGGTGGTGCTCGGAGTTGGTTAGGAATTAGCTCTTTTGGAATTCAACCCTCAGAGTTTATGAAGCTGGGAATGATTCTATTTCTAGCCCACTGGTTAAGTCAGGAGAAATTCAATATCACTTTGTTTAGTAAAGGGTTACTTGCGCCACTCACGTTAATCGGTACAGCATTTGGACTTATTATGTTACAACCGGATTTGGGAACTGGAAGTGTTATGTTTGGTGCTTCGATGTTGATTGTATTCGCGGCAGGCGCACGAATGAAGCATCTTGGAATGCTAGGTCTAGTAGGTATTGTGGGATTTGTAGGACTAATTCTAGCGGCACCCTATCGGTTGAAGCGAATTACCGCTTTTCTCGATCCATGGTCAGATCCATTAGGATCAGGATACCAGATAATACAATCTCTCTATGCGATTGGTCCTGGTGGATTAGGCGGGTTAGGACTTGGTATGAGTCGTCAAAAATATAGTTATGTGCCGGAACCACAAACTGATTTTATCTTTTCAATCTTGGCCGAAGAACTTGGATTTATCGGTGGAATGATCGTTTTACTATTATTTTTAATCTTAATCTGGCGTGGGATGCGAATTGCGATGACGATTCCTGATAGCTTTGGTAGTTTACTTGCTGTGGGTATTGTCGGTATGATCGCCATTCAAGTAATTGTTAATATTGGTGTTGTAATCGGTTTAATGCCTGTCACAGGGATTACATTACCATTAATCAGTTATGGCGGGTCATCGTTAACCCTAATGCTTACTGCTCTAGGAATTTTACTTAACTTATCACGATATGCGAGGTGAACTTCATGAAGGTTGTTCTATCCGGTGGTGGAACCGGAGGGCATATTTATCCAGCAGTTGCGATTGCAAGACAGTGCGAAGAAGAAGAGCCTGGCTCTAAATTTCTATATATTGGTGGAAAACGTGGGTTGGAGAGCAAGCTTATTCCGGAGGAGAATATCCCGTTTGAATCGATCGATATTACAGGTTTTCAACGAAAAATATCGATAGACAATGTAAAAACAATTGTACGTTTTTTAAAAGGAGTTCAGGTCTCAAAAGGAATTCTAACGAAGTTCAAGCCAGATGTTGTTGTAGGTACGGGTGGATATGTGTGTGGTCCTGTGGTTTATGCTGCAGCAAAGCTAGGTATCCCCTGTATGATTCATGAACAGAATGCTATTTCTGGATTAACGAACTCATTCCTAAGTAGGTATGTTGATACAGTTGCAGTTAGTTTTGAGAATACACAATCTTCTTTTCCAAAAGCACGAAATGTCATATATACTGGCAATCCAAGAGCTACAACAGTATATTCAGCGAATCGGAATCGTGGATTCGCTTCTTTAGGCATACCTATGGATAGTTCAGTAGTGCTAATCGTTGGAGGAAGTCGGGGAGCACGTGCAATAAATGAAACAATGGTTGAAATGGCCCCTCTTTTGTATACACTAAAGCATTTGCATTTTGTTTATGTCACAGGAGATCTCTATTTCGATGAGACTCGGGAGCGTATAAGAAGTAAACTCGGGAGTATGCCGAATCATCTGCATGTACTTCCATATGTACATAATATGCCAGAGGTATTAGCAGCAACATCACTGATTGTAAATAGAGCAGGAGCCTCCTTTTTGGCAGAAATTAATTCATTAGGCATACCTTCAATTCTGATCCCTTCACCAAATGTTACGAATAATCACCAAGAGGCTAATGCAAGAACACTTGAGAAAGTTGGAGCTGCACAGGTGATATTAGAGCAAGAACTGACTGCTGAACGATTGTTTCGCTTAATTGATAAGATTATGGGGAATTTAGAGCTTCACAAAGCCATGTCTCAATGTTCTAGTAGCTTAGGTAAACCTGAATCAGCTCATTTGATAGCAAATGAAATGAGACGTTTATCTAGATTGTTCTAAATGGAAGTAGTGATTGTCACACACTTAAGTGGGCTTACATAAGATACCGTATAATCGTGATAATCGCCCAAGGACACGGCAATATCGTAGCAGAAGCATTAGATTTTCCTAACTCATTGAAAGTTGTCATCATGCGATTAAGTGAAGGAGGAATTTATCTTGCATCAATGGTTATCGCTATTCGCAAACTCTAATGTCGGGGAAATTTATTTAAACGAGCCCATGACAAGACATACGACATGGCATATCGGTGGGCCCGCCGATGCACTCATCGTGCCTGAGAATAGAAACCAGTTGCAAGAATTGCTCATGTTACTTAATCGTCATCATATAACTTGGATACAGATTGGACACGGCTCCAATATCCTTGTGACTGATAAAGGCATACGAGGAGTTGTGATCAAACTGGGTTCAGGATTTAAATATGCTAACTTTCAGAAGGAAATCTTGAATGCTGGTGGTGCTTTTTCATTGTCCAAATTAAGCATGCTGTCCGGTAAACAAGGATTAACAGGGTTAGAGTTTGCAGGTGGTATTCCTGGTTCTATTGGTGGAGCCGTATACATGAATGCCGGAGCCCATGGGTCAGATGTGTCACGTATATTCAAATCCGCTGCGATTGTACTAGAAACCGGGGAATTGGTGAACTATGCTGTGGAAGATATGGATTTCGCTTATCGCCATTCAGTTCTACATGACTACAAGGGAATTGTAGTAGACGCAACACTTGTTCTTCGTTATGGAGAACGAAGAGAAATTGCGGCCGCATTAGCTTCCTTTAAAGATCGTCGTTGCCGCACTCAACCGCTACAGTCACCCTGCGCAGGAAGCGTGTTCCGTAATCCTGTTAATGATTCTGCAGCAAGGCTGATTGAATCTGCAGGTCTAAAGGGAACTCGAGTCGGTGGTGCAGAAGTATCATTACAGCATGCCAATTTCATTGTGAATACGGGTCAAACGACAGCAGAGGACGTGCTCACCCTTATGCACCAAATTCAGAAGAAAATAGCTACTGAGTATGGTATTTCATTAGTACCAGAGGTGTTTATAGTGGGTGAACGGTAAACTCGGAGGTGAAGCATTGGACAAATTGGTGATTGAGGGAGGCAGAACCTTATCAGGAAGCGTACGTATCCATGGTGCGAAGAATGCAGCACTGCCCATTCTAGCTGCATGTATACTTACTGATGGTGAAGTCCACTTGCATAATGTCCCTCGGCTATTGGATATTGAAGTCATGATGAGCATCCTTAATAGGCTCGGATGTCAAGCAAGGCATGAGCAAGAAATGATCATTGTGGATACGTCGTCCGCCAATTCGTTTCATGTGCCAGAAGATTTAATGAAACAAATGCGTTCATCCATTTTTCTTATGGGACCTTTACTTGGCCGATTTGGTGAAGTAAGTATATATCAGCCTGGTGGATGTGCGATCGGAGAACGGAAAATTGACTTACATTTACAAGGATTAAGGGCATTAGGGGCAGTCATTGAGGAGAAGGATCAACAGATTCTATGCAAGGCTAGTAAATTGGTTGGAGCTGATATTCATCTGGATTTTCCAAGTGTTGGTGCAACAGAGAATATTATGATGGCTGCAACATTGGCTGAGGGGACTACTACGATAACGAATGCAGCAAGAGAACCAGAAATTCAGGATCTGCAGAATTTCTTGAATCAAATGGGTGGTAGCATCATCGGTGCTGGAACCGACACGATTACAATCCAAGGGGTAAAGAAACTAATTCCTTGTACCTATGAAATCATTCCAGATCGAATTGAAGCAGGAACCGTTATGATAGCTGCTGCAGCAACTCGAGGTAATGTGACGTTAACTCATTGTAATCCTGCGCATCTGACGTCACTTATACATGTCTTGAAACGAGCTGGTGTTCAAATAGGTGTCTGCAATGATATAATGACCGTAAGTTGTATGAGCCGCCCTCGAGCAGTGGAGCGGATTGTTACATCGCCTTACCCATCATTCCCAACTGATTTACAATCACAGTTTATGATATTGTTAGCTTTGTCAGATGGATTTAGTGTGATGAAAGAGACGGTCTTCGAAGGTAGATTTAAACATGTTAATGAATTAACTGTTATGGGTGCTGATATTTCTATTGATCTTAATTGTGCTTTTATTCGTGGAGTTCAAAGGTTGTACGGGGCTACAGTCGAAGCAACAGATTTGAGGGCAGGCGCTGCATTAGTTATTGCCGGTTTGGCTGCACAAGGAAAAACAATTATAGAGCAAGTGCACCATATAGATCGAGGATATGATCAAATTGAAGTATTATTCCAGAAGCTTGGAGCTGATATTCAACGACATACTCCGGTGCACAAACAGTTAGATTTGGCGAACTAAGGTCCTGCTTATCCCCTCTAATGCTGAGGGGATAAGAGGCATTTTATGGAGAGTTGATATGTCAAAATTAATAATACCCGCACTTAAACCTAATAAACCAAAAAGAATGAAAACCAGTCGCAAAATTATTCTAATACTAATGTTATTGTTTGTGGTTATACTTGCAGTTCTTTTCTTTAGGTCACCGTTAAGCCGAATCTCAGAAATTCAATTTAAGGGTAATACGTTTACTACACGTGAGCAAATGTTACTAACCGGTGAATTTAATGTTGATGGTCAATTTTTTGGAGTCTCTACTTCAACTTTGAAGCAAAAATTGATGACTATCAACTCGGTTCAGCATGTTACGGTGAATAAGAATTTTCCAGGTCAAATAATAATACAGATTCAGGAGTATCCAACAGTTGCTTATGAAGTGGGTGAAAGAGGAACTCTTATGGCTATTTTATCGAGTGGGGCTATGATTCCTGTGGATTCTATTGGTATTGCAGTGGAAAAGCCTATATTAACGAAGTGGGATCCTTCTGACCCGTTTAAATTGCAACTGACTCAAGCACTTGGCGAGATTCCCAATCAATTAATTTCAGATATCTCTGAGATCATCCCATCACCAACGGTTTCCTTTCCAGATCGTATCAAATTGTACACACGTTCTAAATTTGAAGTGATCACGGCTGTATCTATTCTCAAGGACAAAGTTGAATATCTTAATCAAGTGATAGAGACAGAGGAGCCAGGACTTATTACGATGTTAGAAGCAGATTCATACGTACCGTTTCTTCCATTAAATAGTGAACTGGAAAATGGGGAAAGTACTTCTAATAACTAGTAAAAAATGCTACAATTAATTTTATGGACAAGTTCAACTTCTCTCTCAGTATATTTTAGTATCAAATAAATCCTTCTCATTTTTTACCTTTTAAAAAAAATGTAGAAAAAAGAGGGAAAATTAAAGATGTGTTGAATAAGTAGAGAGTATATTTACAAATAACCTAACATTTCTAACATTTATGAAGGAACAGGAGGTGCCACAGTTGAGCAACAATGATATCATTGTTAGTTTGGACATCGGTACATCCAAAGTTCGTGCTATTATTGGGGAAGTAAATAATGGAACCTTTAATATTATTGGAGTTGGATCTGCCGACTCAGAAGGAATACGCAAAGGTGCAATTGTAGATATTGACCAGACTGTACAATCTATCCGTAATGCAGTAGATCACGCGGAACGTATGGTTGGTATCCAAATATCTGAAGTATATGTCGGCATATCAGGGAATCATATTGGACTTCAATCAAGCCACGGAGTAGTGGCAGTATCGAACGAGGATCGGGAAATTGGAGAAGAGGACATTGAACGGGTATTAAAAGCCGCAGAAGTTGTCGCTTTACCTCCTGACCGTGAAATTATTGATGTCGTTGCAAAGCAATACGTTGTGGATGGTCTTGAGGGGATTCAAGATCCACGCGGAATGATCGGTGTACGCTTGGAAGTTGAGGCAATTATTATTACAGGTGCCAAAACAGCCATACATAATCTTTTACGTTGTGTAGAGAAATCTGGTCTGAAAATTAAAGATCTGGTTTTAATGTCATTAGCAGCTGGTCAAATGGCTCTTTCGAAAGACGAAAAGACTATGGGTTCGGTACTAGTTGATATTGGTGCTGGTACTACGAGTATTGCTATTTTCGAAGAAGGAACTATGGTTGCTACTTCGACTTTACCTATTGGTGGAGAGTATGTAACCAATGATATTGCTTATGGTTTACGTACATTGACGGATCAAGCTGAAAAGGTTAAATTGAAGTATGGATGCGCATTAGTAGATGATGCTGCGCCAGATGTTGTCTTTAAGGTAACACGTATTGGAAGTAATGTGGAAAAAGAATTTAGTCAACAAGATTTGGCAGCCATTGTGGAACCGCGAATTCAAGAAATATTCTATCTTCTTCATCAAGAAGTTAAACGTCTTGGTTATAAAGAACTTCCTGGTGGATATATCCTGACTGGTGGAACAGTTACGATGCCTGGCGTTCTGCAGGTAGCACAGGGTGAACTCTCTGCGTCTGTACGGATTGCTGTTCCAGATTATATTGGGGTGAGAGATCCAGGTTTTACTAGCGGTGTTGGGATACTTCATAATGTTCTACGAAACTATCGTGTGCGTAATAACTCGACGTTGAACACCAAGAAGCCACCTAATCGTAACAATAAGGTGAATCCTGCGTCTAATCAAGGTAAGCCACAGAAACCAGGGTTGGTGGAACGTTTAAAAAATATGTTTAGTGAGTTTATATAAGGTGTTCATATAACTGTGAACGAGCCATCCATGCACAACGAGGGGGAGATGGGACAGTATGTTGGAATTTGATTTTGGAATGGAGAGTTTAGCTCAGATTAAAGTGATAGGTGTTGGCGGTGGAGGTAGTAATGCTGTCAACCGAATGATTGAGAATGGTGTACAAGGTGTAGAATTTATCACGGTTAACACAGATGCTCAAGCACTACATATGGCTAAATCGGAACACAAACTTCAGATTGGGGACAAGCTTACAAGAGGTCTTGGAGCGGGTGCTAATCCTGAAGTGGGTAAGAAAGCTGCTGAGGAATCTCGAGAGCTTATTTCGAATACATTGAAGGGTGCTGACATGGTGTTTGTCACTGCAGGAATGGGTGGCGGAACTGGAACGGGTGCTGCTCCTGTTATTGCTGAGATTGCTAGAGAATGTGGAGCACTGACAGTAGGGGTGGTTACTAGACCTTTTACTTTTGAAGGCAGAAAACGTTTCTCACAAGCAGAGTTAGGAATTGAAGCACTAAAAGAAAAAGTAGACACTTTAATTGTAATTCCTAATGATCGTCTATTGGAAATTGTAGATAAGAAGACACCGATGTTAGAAGCGTTTAGAGAAGCAGATAATGTTCTCCGTCAAGCAGTACAAGGGATATCAGATCTTATTGCAGTACCAGGTCTTATCAATCTTGACTTTGCAGACGTGAAGACTATTATGACAGAACGTGGTTCAGCATTAATGGGAATAGGAATAGCAAATGGTGAGAATCGGGCGGCAGAAGCGGCTCGTAAAGCTATTATGAGTCCATTGTTGGAAACTTCAATTGAAGGTGCTCGTGGTGTTATTATGAATATTACGGGTGGTTCTAACTTATCGCTCTATGAAGTGAATGAAGCTGCGGAGATTGTTACTTCTGCTTCAGATCCAGATGTGAATATGATATTTGGTGCCATTATCGATGAAGAGATGAAGGACGATATTAAAGTAACAGTGATTGCCACTGGTTTTGAGCATAAACAAATTGCACCACATGCTCAAGTTCGTAAACCAGGTGCTTCTGAGAGTGAGCCAGTTGAGAATCGCAACAATAATTTGCGTCCATTTGGCAACCAACCTAGTAGTGATCAACTAGATATTCCAACATTTTTGCGGAATCGATCACGCTCGAATAATGATTAAATTGTTATTAGAAGAATAGAAATCAACCGAAGTCTAATTTCCCTAAGGGTGAATTAGGCTTTTTTATGTTTTCTTTCGACAAAAATAACATATCCTTTGCTCCCAGGATTAGACAGACTTTGGAATGAACTCTTTCTATACTAAAAGTATCACCCAAGTTCAAAAAGAGAAACTTTGAAAACTGCAGACTTCCTTCCTCTTAGATTAAATATTCAGGTAGGTGAGGATCATGGTTGTCTATATCGATCTTATTTTTATCGTTAATCTATTGATTGATGCCATTGTTATATGGTTGACGGGTTGGATGCGTAAGATTAGAGTACCTTGGTGGCGAATCCTGCTATCAGCATTATTAGGTGCCCTATATGTCATTATGATGTTCGTACCAGATCTTTCGTTCATGTATACCTTTCTTATAAAGTTCGGACTTTCTCTAGTGATGTTGTGGATTGCTTTCGGTTTTGGCAGTTTGCAACATTATATAAGGAATATAGGTGCTTTTTATATGATTAATTTTGCTGCAGCTGGTGGAATTATTGGGATTCATTATTTGCTGCAAAATACAGGTGAACTTTGGAACGGAATATGGTTTACGACTTCGGGAGGAATGTCATTTGAAATAAAGATTGGATTTGGATTTACTATCACTATGTTTGTAATCGTCCTTTATGGGTATAAGCTCGTTCAATCTTCAAAGCGTAAATTAGATAGTAGAACAGTCTATTTAGCAGATGTAAAAGTAATTATGGGTGAACAGCAGGTCAATTGTACAGGGTTGTTAGATACAGGCAATCAATTGTGTGATCCCTTGACAAGAATACCTGTGATGGTGATGGAGTATTCATTGTGGGAAGATCATCTACCTGAAGCATGGAAAGGGAAACTTGCTAATGGTGAAGCGGACAAACTAATTATGGAATTAGGTCAAGCATCAGATTTTATGTGGCAAGACCGTCTGAGATTAGTTCCATACCGTGGAGTGAATCGAGGTGCTGCATTCATGTTAGCATTAAAGCCGGATTCAGTTGAGATTAGCATGAATGGACATGTTAGTAAAAATACTAGAGTGCTGATTGGACTTGATAGTGGGACCCTTTCTAATGAAAGAGCGTATCGAGCTATTATTCATCCAGATCTTGTTCAAGAAGAGAATCATTCGGAGAGTCCAAGAGTTATACCCACCAATCACATCCCGCCAGCTATCTAAATGAGAAAATTGGATGTTACGATGAAAGTTTTCCTACGGAAAACTCTTAGGAGGAAACAAATGAGATTAGTAAAATGGAAATTGGTTGCGCAACTTCAATATTATCGGGTTCTTTTTTTATTTGGATTAAAGAGTGAAGAGATATATTACATAGGTGGTAGTGAGGCGCTTCCCCCACCTTTAACACGTGAGGAAGAGGAATATTTACTGCAAAAGCTATCAACGGGTGATGCGGCGATTCGTGCAATGTTAATTGAACGTAATTTAAGATTGGTCGTATACATTGCTCGTAAATTTGAAAATACTGGAATTAATATAGAAGATTTAGTGTCGATCGGGGCAATCGGACTCATCAAGGCTGTTAATACATTTGATCCAGAGAAAAAAATAAAACTTGCCACATATGCTTCTCGTTGTATTGAAAATGAAATTCTTATGTATTTAAGACGAAATAATAAAATTCGTAGCGAGGTATCTTTTGATGAACCGCTAAATATTGATTGGGATGGAAATGAACTATTATTATCTGATGTTATGGGTACAGAGAATGATATCATTTATCGTAATATCGAGGAGCAAGTTGACCGTAAATTATTGCATAAGGCACTTGAGAAATTGACTGAAAGAGAAAGGACCATTATGGAATTGAGATTTGGTTTACAGGATGGGGAAGAGAAGACACAAAAAGATGTAGCGGATATGTTAGGAATTTCTCAGTCCTATATCTCACGATTAGAGAAGAGAATTATCAAAAGACTACGCAAAGAATTTAATAAGATGGTCTAGTTGAAGAAATGATTAGGAATAAAATGAGCCTCTGAGGAGATAATGTACATTAATGTTTCTCCTTGGGAGGTAAATCATCATGACCCGAAACAAAGTTGAAATTTGCGGGGTAGACACAGCGAAGCTTCCAGTTCTAACCAATGTGGAAATGCGGGAGTTGTTTCATGCCCTTCAACAAAATAATGAACGTTCAGCTAGAGAGAAGTTAGTCAATGGAAATCTAAGATTAGTATTGAGTGTGATTCAAAGGTTCAATAATCGTGGTGAATTCGTCGACGATTTATTCCAAGTTGGCTGTATCGGACTAATGAAGGCTATTGATAATTTTGATTTAGGGCAAAATGTAAAATTCTCGACGTATGCAGTACCCATGATTATTGGGGAAATTCGACGGTATCT
The DNA here is from genome assembly GCF_001857945.1 of Paenibacillus crassostreae. Lineage (NCBI taxonomy): Bacteria > Bacillati > Bacillota > Bacilli > Caryophanales > Paenibacillaceae > Paenibacillus > Paenibacillus crassostreae. Next base: position 1,038,612 of record NZ_CP017770.1, on the reverse strand, counting down.
GCGGGATAATAATCCGATAAGGGTATCACGTTCATTACGTGACATCGCATATAAGGCACTTCAAGCCCGTGATTCCTTGACGAATCAGAATTGTAGAGAACCAACGATATTCGAAATTTCAGCTGCTCTCAATGTTCCGAAGGAAGATATCGTGTTCGCATTAGATGCGATTCAAGATCCCGTATCGTTGTTCGAACCTATTTATCATGATGGTGGTGACCCGATCTATGTCATGGATCAGATTAGTGATGATAAGAATAAAGATGTCTCTTGGATAGAGGAAATCGCCCTTAGAGAGGCTATGCATAGACTAGGTCAGAGAGAGAAGATGATTCTCTCCATGCGATTCTTTGAAGGGAAAACGCAAATGGAAGTTGCTGATGAAATAGGTATATCACAAGCACAAGTATCGCGATTAGAGAAATCGGCCATACAACAAATGCAAAAATATGTTAAATCTTGAGATATGATAATTTGTCTTCGATTTCGTCATAACAATGACGCTATAAGCTATATGAAGAGCGATCCTCCGGGATCGCTTTTTTTCTGAATATAAGAGTCTGCTAACATCTGTAATTTGTTCTTATTGAATAGATAGTGAATATCGGTTATAGAGAACAGGTATTTACATATATTAACCATATAACTTTTTTCAAAATTGAAAAAGGGTTGGTGGAGTGTTGATGAAGATCTCTGACTTTCAAACAAAGGATGTTATTAACATTATTGATGGGAAACGTTTAGGTCAAATTAGTGATTTAGAGCTGGACCTTCGTGAAGGACGGATAGAAGCGATTGTCGTACCAAATTACGGAAGATTAATGGGGCTCTTCGGCGGGAGGAGTGATCTAATCATTCCTTGGCATCAAATTGTAAAGATTGGGTCGGATGTTGTACTTGTAAAAATGGATGAAATAAAGGCTGTTAAAGATGAGAAAGATACTGAGCGAATAGAGCGAACTGATCGTCGGACTTACTAATAGGTTCTAGGGAAAAATTTATGTTAAACTGGAGCAGAGGTGAATTTTATGGAACCATTTGTATTGAAAAGTCGTAAAGAAGATATTCCTGCTCTATATATGCTGGATCCATGGCAAGAGTTCCACAGCATAACTGTTGGCTTTACTGGAAGAAGCGGAGGAACAAGCCAACCACCCTATGATAGTCTGAATTGTGCTTTTCATGTTAATGATGATCCGATAGATGTGATAAATAATCGTCAGCGGATCGTTGATACACTTGGATTTTCATTAGATTCATGGACATGTGGTGAACAGGTTCATAGTAATCATATTGAGAAGGTCAACCACATTGATATAGGCCGTGGAAAAAAAGATCGATCAACTGCATTTCAGAATACAGATGGCTTATTAACGAATGTACCTGGTGTACTATTAACTTCTTTTTATGCAGATTGTGTACCGCTCTATTTCTTAGATCCCATTAAGCAGGTCGTTGGGCTTGCTCATGCGGGATGGAAAGGGACGGTACTTCAGATAGCAGCAAATATGGTGGATAAGATGAAGCAAGACTATGGTAGTAATATCAATGATATCCGAGCAGCTATTGGACCTTCTATTGGTGCGTGTTGTTATGAGGTAGATGATAAAGTAATGTCTCGGGTATATGAATTAGAGAAGGATACAAGGGGTAATAATCAACATGTTACTAACTGGTATCAGTATAAAGATAACGGTAAATCGATGCTAAACTTGAAAGAAATCAATCGACAGATTATGATGAAAGCAGGAATATTGCCGACTCATATCGAATGTACATCTTGGTGTACAAGTTGTCATCATGATTTGTTCTTCTCTTATCGTAAAGATGGAGGGGTTACAGGGCGCATGGCTAGCTGGATTGGCATAAAGTGAGGTGGGTTTGTCTTTGGCTTTAAAAGAGCGAATGAACGACGTAGAAACTCGTATTAACGATGCTTGCATAAGAAGTGGAAGATCAACAGATGATGTTCATGTGGTTGCTGTCACAAAGTATGTCTCGTTAGAGATGACGGCTCAAGTTCTAAATCATGGACTCCTCCATATTGGAGAGAATCGCTGGCAGAATGCTGAAGAGAAATGGAATGCATTAGGGCATGAAGGGATTTGGCATTTCATTGGTCATCTTCAGACGAACAAAGTAAAAGATATTATCAATAAATTTCAATATATCCATTCGCTTGATCGATTCTCATTAGCACAAGAGCTAGAGAAGAAAGCAAGTCAATTAGATATAGAAATAAAGGCATTTGTACAAGTCAATATCTCGGGAGAAGATACCAAATATGGTTTAGCCCCTGAGAACGTAGCATCTTTTCTAAATGAGATTAAGGATTTCAATCATATTCAAGTCGTTGGATTGATGACGATGGCTCCGTTTGAGGGGCATCCCGAAGATACACGACCGGTATTCCGCGGTCTAAGGGAATTGAGAGATGAAATTAATCGTCAATCCCTTACACGTGAACCTATTACTGAATTGTCTATGGGAATGTCGAATGATTTCGAAGTTGCGATTGAAGAAGGTTCTACATGGATACGTTTAGGATCTATTCTAGTAGGGAAAGAGGAGGGTTAAGGATGGGTGTTATGAATCGATTTATGAGCTTCATGGGTTTACAGGAGGAAGAAGAAGTTGTTGAGCGTGAACCACTTGCGATGGATGAAGAGGACTATGGAGTAGCTAATACAGAGCCACGTAAGAACCAAAGAAATAATGTAGTTAGTATTCATTCTCAAAAAAATGTTAAAGTGGTATTATATGAACCACGTTCTTATGATGAAGCCCAAGAGATCGCTGATCATTTGCGCTCCCATCGTACCGTTGTGATGAATCTGCAACGCGTACGTAATGATCAAGCATTACGTATTATTGATTTTGTAAGTGGAACCGTCTATGCATTAAGTGGAAGTATTTCAAAAATTGGTGGTAACATATTCTTATGTACCCCAGATACAGTCGAAATTCAAGGTAATATAACTGAGATTTTGGCCGAAGAACTTGAACATAACAGAATGAGGTGAATAAATTTTGTACGAAGTAGAAAGAATTATTGATTTGTTGTTTAATATTTACTTTTACATGATCGTGATTTACGTGTTAATGTCATGGGTTCCGAATTTGCGTGAAAATTTTATTGGAGAATTGTTGACGAAGTTGGTTGAACCTTATTTATCTACATTCCGCCGATTCATTCCGCCGATTATGGGAATGCTTGATATTTCACCAATCATTGCATTATTTGTTTTACAGTTTATTCAAGGTGGATTAGTATTTATTATCCGCGCTCTATTCTCTTAGGTGTAGTATGGTAAAAGAAATTCTAGAACATTTCCACCCAGACGAGAGACAATTTGTTGACAAAGCATGGGAATGGGTTATAAATGCTGGTGAATATCATGAATTAAAGCTTACTGATTTCCTGGATCCCCGGCAAGCTTTCATATTACAAACTTTAGTAAATCGACATCCGGATGTGCATATTCGCCTTGATGGTGGTTATGAAGGAGCGGAAAGATGCCGAGCGATTGTTGCACCTGATTATCGTAATCTTGACGACGAAGACATGGGTTTAGCGGTGCTCAGTATCTATTCTGGAGATCAGAAATTTCTAGAACTTGACCATGGTGACTACATGGGGGCTATTCTAAATTTAGGGATTAAACGTAGCAAGATTGGTGATATTCATGTGTTGGATGATGGTTGCCACTCGGTAGTTGGAGAAGATATTGCAGCATATCTTCAAATGCAGCTAAATCAAGTGCACCGTATTCATGTACAGAGTGAGATTTTGCCGCTAGCAGCATTGCGGACAAGCCAGTCCTCGCTCAGTACTATGGAGATTACGGTCGCTTCCTTGCGTCTAGATGGGATTTGTTCAGATGCATACCAATTAAGTCGTAGTAAAATCCTTGTTCCTATCAAAGCTGGACGATGTCGAGTCAATTGGAGAGTTGTGGAGGATCCTTCCGTTATATTAAAAGAAGGTGATGTTATTTCTTTGCAAGGATTTGGCCGGTTTAAGGTATTAGAGCTAGACGGAATTACCAAAAAAGGACGTCATCGCGTCAAAGTCGGAAAATTTGTGTGAGAACTTTGCAGGAAGTAAACACTTCTTGTCGAATTGAGTAAACCAAGAACTATTAATGATGATCCAATCTTTATAGATTATAATTTGCAAGAATAGTATATATCGTTAATCGGTTAAATTTGAATACCGAAATTTTCAGGAGGTGCACACCCATGCCGTTAACACCATTGGATATACATAACAAAGAATTTGGCCGCCGTATCCGCGGTTATGATGAAGATGAAGTTAATGAATTCTTGGACCAAGTCATTAAGGATTACGAGAGTGTTATTCGGGAGAACAAGGAATTACAGAACCAGATGTTTACTCTTCAAGAGAGATTAGATCATTTCGTTAATATTGAGGAATCCCTATCTAAGACAATCATTGTTGCACAAGAAGCAGCAGATGATGTGAAGAGTAATGCCAAGAAGGAATCTCAGTTAATTCTAAAAGAAGCCGAGAAGAATGCAGACCGAATTGTTAATGAGTCCTTATCCAAATCACGGAAAATTGCAATGGAAGTGGAAGAGCTAAAGAAACAGGCTTCCATTTATCGCACACGTTTCCGTACGTTGGTTGAAGCACAATTGGAATTACTTAGTATGGATGGTTGGGATTCATTAGAAAGCCGTGAAGAAGTTAAGGAATTACTATAAGGGTTCTACTGGTTTGACTTTTTTGCGAAAAAAAGCTATAACTATACTCATAATATGATTTTTCTGATTGGACTAAATAGATTTGATGATGGGATAAGTACCTTGAGGAGCTGTTCTTTAGAGAGTTGGCGAATTGCTGAGAGCCAATGTTCAGACCTTATGTGGAAGATCCTCCCGGAGAAGTGAAGCTGAAACGTCACTAACGTGTGTAAGCTGAACCGGACTGCCGAACGTTATAACGGCTCTATGTTGGTAAGTTCATCATAGACTTGAGGAGTCGCTGATTAAGTTTTTTTAATGAGCGAAATTAGGGTGGTAACGCGAGCTAAAGTCTCGTCCCTTTGGGGATGGGGCTTATTTATGTTGTTTTGATCCCCCTAAATCCCCCTTAAGAAGGGGGACCCCAGAGGGCCTGCCCTCTGGACGCCTGAAAGTTTGGTGGAAGGAGTTAGTGGGTGGAGAGGAGTGACGGTGGAGGTGCGAGCGGTACTTCCTCGACTCCCCTTCGGGATCACTCGGTCACCTTCCATACGAGGAGTGCCTAGCCACTTCGCGCGGCCGCACTCACTATCTATGGAGGGCCACAGCGTCGCACCTGAGTTACATTCGAGTAGGTGGAAATCCCTGTCCTCGACTCCCCTACGGGGACGTCAACGGGATCTTCCACCTATGGCGAAGGAGATGCTTCGACGCAGTGCAACAGACGAAAGAGGGACAGTTTCGCCCTGAATTACATTCGAGTAGGTGGAAATCCCTGTCCTCGACTCCCCTACGGGAACGTCAACGGGATCTTCCACCTACGACGATGGAGATGCTTCGGTTCAGGGCAACGGACGAAAGAGGGTCAGTGACGCACTCGAGTTACATTCGAGTAGGTAGAATTCCCCGTTCTCGACTCCCCTACGGGAACGTCAACGGTGTCTTCCACCTATGAGAAGTTGATACTTCGGTGCAGGGCAACGGACGAAAGAGTGGAAGTCGCAACAGACAAATGTAAGTAAGCGGGCCTTTTGCTAGCAAAAGGTGGTAAGCGAGGATACGCTCCAAATAAACTTAATACAATCTATGTAACAATTCCGACCAAATTTTGGGTGTCCAGAGGGCTAGCCCTCGGAATCCCCCTTAGCAAGGGGGACTTAGGGGGATGGACTTCCTTGAAAGGCGGTAAGCGAGGATACGTTCCTAATAAACTTAAAACAATCTATGTAAGAATTACGACGAAATTTTGGGTATCTACAGGAGTCCATATTGAAAGGAATGATCATTCATGAATAGAGTCGATGTCAAAGAAAAGGCACGCGCTAGAGAATTGCGCGTTTTGAAGAAGTGGAATGATGAAGGAACGTTTCGTAAATCGATAGATCACCGTGAAGGAAAACCTAATTTTGTATTTTACGAGGGACCACCTACAGCGAATGGTAAGCCACATATTGGCCACGTCCTGGGACGGGTAATCAAGGATTTCATTGGTCGGTATCAGACGATGAAAGGGTATCGTGTCGTACGTAAAGCAGGATGGGATACACATGGTCTTCCTGTTGAGTTAGGTGTGCAGAAACAACTAGGAATTACGCATAAACATGAGATTGAAGAGTATGGCGTAGAAGCTTTTATTAAGAAGTGTAAGGAAAGTGTATTTGTCTATGAGAAGCAATGGCGTGAATTGACTGAAGCGATCGGATACTGGACGAATATGGATGATCCATATATCACATTGGATAACAATTACATCGAGAGTGTGTGGAATATTCTAGCTACGGTGCATGACAAAGATTTGTTATATCGTGGTCATCGCGTTAGCCCGTACTGCCCTTCTTGCCAGACATCGCTTAGCTCGCATGAAGTTGCGCAAGGTTATAAGGATGTTAAAGATCTGAGTGCTACGGCGAAGTTCAAGTTACATGATAGTGGTGAGTATGTTCTAGCTTGGACCACAACGCCCTGGACTTTACCTGGACACGTAGCGCTGGCTGTGAATCCAGAAATGGAATATGCGCGTGTGAAGCAAGCAGATGGCGTATATATCGTAGCTAAGAAGCTAGTGGATGATGTGATGCATGGTGAGTATGAAGTCATCGGCACGCTTAAAGGTTCAGAGTTAGTTGGCCAAATGTATGATGCACCATTTAGTTACACGCAATTAGAGAAATCTAATGTGATTCTGGGTGCGAAATTTGTTACAGATGCTAGTGGTACAGGTATCGTTCATTTAGCTCCAGCTCATGGTGAAGATGACTATAGAGTATGTAAAGAGAATGACATCAGTTTTGTGAATGTCGTGAATCTACAAGGATGCTACGTTGATGAAGTAACTGATTTGGCTGGACGTTTTGTTAAAGATTGTGACATCGATATTGTCAAAATGCTTTCTGAACGTGGCATGCTATATAGTAAAGAAAAATATGAGCATAGTTATCCTTTCTGTTGGCGTTGTGATACACCACTATTGTATTATGCTATGGACAGTTGGTTTATTAAGACAACAGCGATTAAGGATCAATTGATTGCTAACAATAATGAGGTTGAATGGTATCCAGGCCATGTTCGTGAAGGGCGTTTCGGTAAATTCCTAGAGGATTTGGTGGATTGGAATATTAGTCGTGACCGTTATTGGGGTACACCACTGAATATTTGGATATGTCAAGAAACGGGAGAACAGTTCGCACCACACAATATTGCAGAGCTTAGAGCCCGTGCGATTGGTGATGTTCCTGAGAATTTAGAGTTACACAAACCGTATGTCGATGATGTGAAAGTACGTAGTTCTTGTGGGCAATACATCATGACTCGTACACCAGAAGTAATTGATGTATGGTTCGATAGCGGTTCAATGCCGTTTGCTCAGCAACATTATCCTTTTGAGAATCAGGAAACGTTCGAGCAACAGTATCCTGCGGACATGATCTGTGAAGGGATTGACCAGACGCGTGGGTGGTTCTATAGTCTTTTAGCTGTATCTACGCTTCTAACAGGGAAAGCTCCTTATAAAGCTGTTATGGCGACTGGACATGTGCTAGATGAGCAAGGACAGAAGATGTCTAAGTCTAAAGGAAATGTTATTGATCCGTGGGAAATTATTGAAGAGTATGGAACGGATGCTTTCCGTTGGGCGTTACTATCTGATAGTGCACCTTGGAATAGCAAACGCTTCTCCAAAGGAATCGTAGGGGAAGCCAAATCTAAGTTGGTGGATACGCTAGTTAACACCCATGCATTCTTAACGCTATATGCAAGTATAGATGGTTTTGATGCTGCTAAACATCCATTCCAACTATCGAATCATAAGCTAGATCGCTGGATTTTATCTCGTTTGAACAGTTTGATTAAGACGGTAGATAAAGGATTAGCTGTGAACGATTTCTTAAATGCTTCGAAAGCAATAGAAGGTTTTGTGGATGAACTAAGTAACTGGTATATCCGTCGTTCGCGTGATCGTTTCTGGGGAAGTGGACTTACGGAAGATAAACTGGATGCCTACCGCACATTAACGGAAGTGATGATGACGACGGCGAAGTTGATCGCGCCATTCACACCGATGTTGGCTGAAGATATTTATCTGAATCTTGGTGGAGTGGATAGTGTTCATCTAGATGACTATCCTCAGGCGAATGAAGAGCTGATTGACGAGGCTTTAGAGCGCGATATGGAGACAGCACGTCGTATTGTTGAGCTTGCACGAAACGTTCGTAATGAGACAGGAATTAAGACTCGTCAGCCGTTGTCAGAACTGATTGTTTCGATTGATCATGGTTTTAATCTACCTGGATATGAGGATATTATCAAAGAAGAAATCAATGTGAAGAATATCGTTACAGAAAGCGATGATAGCGGTTTTGTTGATCTAACACTCAAGCTTAATTTAAAAATTGGCGGTAAAAAATATGGTAAAAATGTTGGATTCCTGCAAAATCACTTCAAGAGTATGACTGCAGAGGAAACGCGTGAAGCGGTACAATCTGGCATTCTAAATGTAACTTCTCCTGAAGGTGATGAATTACAAATTACGCCTGAAGAATTGTTAATTGATAAGCAGGCAAGATCTGGTTTTGCCTCTGCTTCAGGGTACGGGATTACAGTAGCATTAAATACTGAGATTACACCTGATCTAGTACAAGAAGGATGGGTGCGCGAAGTGATCCGTGCGGTTCAGGATTATCGCAAGAAATTGGATCTACCGATTGAGAAGCGTGTTGTCTTGACGTTAGCTGTTGATGACGAACTGAAAGAAGCTATTACTACATTTAATCATGTATTACGTGAAAATGTGTTAGTGAGTGAATTATTGTTTGGTTCGAATGAAACGATGGAACAAGTTGAGATTGCTGGTAAAACCGTTGGTATCTATATTGCAGATTAAGACGTGATCTTTTGGAACATAATAGTGTTAACTAAAGACAAACGAGCCTTAAGCCGATTCGGGAAAATTGATTCCCGCACGGGTTAAGGCTCGTTTCTTCTTCATCATTGAGCGCCAAAAGGAGCAAACAATGTGGCAGATGTTACAAAAGATACGACCATTAAACAGGATCGTTCAGAAGATACCTATAATCTAATGATGAAGGTAGCAGACCAATTAGAAAGATCACGTATAGCCCAATATACAGAGTTATTACATCGGCCATGGCGACTAATATGGCTTAATATACTATCAGGTACAGCACGTGGTGTAGGAATAGCAATTGGATTTACTTTTTTTGCAGCGACGATCATTTATGTTTTGCAATTACTTGGAGCATTAAATTTACCTATTGTTGGAGATTATATAGCTGATATTGTACGCATTGTACAAAGACAATTGGAATTAAATTATTGACTTTAAGGAATCATATCCTGTTGTGTAAGAGTATCAATGCCCTCATCGCTCGACATATACTTGTGATAGTGATGATTACGAACAATACCTGTTGGATTTCCTTCAATATCTGCGGAGACGAAGCTTTCTAAGGACTCAACACATCCTTCGATTTCATCATCAGCTTCAATGGCCATGTCATCATAACTTTCAATTTGATTGTCCTCAGCCATAGCTGGTGAATTAGATGTGCCCCAACGCTCTACAGTTTGCCAGGCATCTTCACCATCAAATCCATTCTGGTCATGCCGCTCATCCAAGCTAGTACGCCCAAAAGGAGGCATTAGAATTTCTTCCTCAACCGGACGGTCATCTGATACTTGTTGTCTTGGTGAATGTTCTTTACAGTATCGCGTAGCAGGAACAGCGAGTAGTCGATCATAGGGTATGGATTGACCACAAATTGTACAAGTTCCATAGGTACCTTCATTCATTTGAGTCAATGCATTCTCAATTCGATCTAATTGTAAGTCATCGTGTTCTAGAAGTGAAATATCCATACTACGGTAATAGAGTTCTGTTGCAACGTCACCTGGATGGTTGTCTATACTGGATAGTTCACCTGTTTGATAACGTAAGGAATCTTCAAGTCCATTATGTTCATTATTTTTCGTACGGTTTGTGATATCCTCTTTTTCAAGTTCGAGCATTTGACGTAGATGATTTATTTGTGCTGATGATAGCGACTGTGTCATAGGTAGCTCCTTTCTATAATCTTGGGAGAGGCTCATTTTTTCTCTTGCTATAGAGTGTGCGTATCGATGCTGTTTTAATTAGGAAAATGTTCTCGCCTTTGGTCCTTTATGGACGATTTTAGACCGCCTGTGCTACAATGAACATGTCTGTCATTCGGTTTATAATAATGAATTTTATGATTCGTGTGAATGGTGGAAATCATAGGATTGGAGTGACTTGTAGCTGTGGTATATTACATAATCGCGTTAGTTGCTTTTTTAGTGGATCAAGGAACGAAATATTTGGTTGCCAGCCGGATGGAATTGTCCGAACAAATACCGGTGATTGGCAATTTCTTTCTGATAACATCACATCGTAATCGTGGTGCTGCTTTTGGAATCCTTCAGGATCAACGCTGGTTTTTTATCTTGATTACGAGTATCGTCGTTATAGCTATTATTTGGTATTTACAAAAAGTGATGAAAACAAGTAATAAATTATTGCCTTTAGCACTTAGTTTGGTACTAGGTGGGGCGATAGGTAATTTTATTGACCGTGTCATTGCAGGTGAAGTGGTAGATTTCTTGATGTTCAACTTTGGCAACTATACATTCCCTATTTTTAATGTAGCGGATTCATGTATTGTTGTAGGTGTTGGATTGATTATTCTGGACTCCTTCCTTGATATGAAAAGAAATCCATCGAATCCGAATACGGAAGGAAATGAAGAAGCGTGAATGACAACAAGACCAACGAAGATGATGTATTTAATCCTGATTTAGATATCAGAGAATTTATAGTTGAAGAAGGTTCTGGTAAAGAGCGTATTGATAAGTATATTACTGAAGTATGGGGTGAAGATGTTTCCCGTTCACAGGTTCAATTATGGATCAATGGTGACCATGTGAAAGTGAATGGAAATACGGTTAAGGCGAATTATAAGCTATCTGTGGGGGATCAAATTGAAGTTATTGTTCCTGAACCAACATTAGTCGAAATCATAGCACAGGATATTCCGCTTGAAGTTGTATATGAAGATCAAGATCTTATCGTTGTGAATAAGCCAAGAGGGATGGTTGTACATCCAGCACCAGGTCATTCTTCAGGTACGTTAGTTAATGCTCTAATGTATCATTGTAAGGATTTATCGGGTATTAATGGTGAATTACGTCCAGGCATCGTCCATCGTATAGATAAAGATACATCCGGATTGATTATGGCTGCGAAGAATGACAAGTCACATGCCTCTCTAGCAGCACAATTAAAGGAACATACAGTGACTCGACGCTATATTGCGTTGGTACAAGGAAGTATTGGTCATGATCAAGGGACCGTTGATGCACCTATTGGACGAGATCCTCTAGATCGCAAAATGTACACGGTTAAGGAGAAGAATAGTAAACAAGCCGTGACACATTTTACAGTACAGGAACGTCTAGGTGATTATACATTGCTAGAACTTAAGCTTGAAACAGGACGAACTCATCAGATTCGTGTCCATATGAAGTTTATTGGTCATTCTTTGGTTGGGGACCCCATATATGGACGAGGAAAAGGAATCAAATTTGGTGGACAAGCGTTACATGCAGCTGTATTAGGATTTAATCATCCTTCAAGTGGTGAATATCTAGAATTCAATGCTGATATACCACAAGACCTACAAGATCTACTTGCTAGTCTACGTAGTCGCTAAAAGTGCAAATGATAAGAAGATTAATCCATGGCATATTGCCATGGATTCCTTCATATTTAGGGATAGAATTTCGCCTAAATAGGAGATGAATTAACATGAGTATTGAACAATATCAGCAAACGTATATACAAACGAATTTTGCCGATCGAATCGGTGGTTCCAACTATGGTAAAGGTACAGAAATCTATAAATTCGAAAAGATAAAGCGTGCTAAAGCATCTGCCAAGAAAGATTTCCCCAACATAGAATTAATTGATATGGGAGTGGGAGAACCCGATGAGATGGCGGATGCATCGATTGTTACGAAATTAGCTGAAGAAGCGGCTAAATCGGAGAATAGAGGCTATGCTGATAATGGTATTTCGGAATTTAAGGAGGCCGCTGCGAAATATTTACAGGAAGTATTCTGTGTAGATGGTATTGATCCAGTTAACGAAATCGTACACTCGATTGGATCGAAGCCAGCATTAGCTATGTTGCCTTCTTGCTTTATCAATCCAGGTGATATCACGATAATGACAGTACCAGGTTATCCGGTACTGGGAACACATACGAAGTATTTGGGTGGAGAAGTATTTACAGTTGAATTGAAGAAGGAAAACAAATTCCTACCGAATTTAAACGATATTCCTGCAGATATTGCACGTCGTGCCAAACTTTTATATTTGAATTACCCTAATAACCCAACTGGGGCTAGTGCGACCGTGGAGTTCTTCACTGAAGTGGTAGAATGGGCTAGAAAATATGATGTAGTTGTTGTACATGACGCACCCTATGCTGCCTTAACTTATGATGGCATGAAACCACTCAGTTTTCTTTCTGTTGAAGGGGCTAAGGATGTAGGGATTGAACTTCATTCCCTTTCTAAGTCATATAATATGACGGGCTGGCGAATTGGTTTTGTAGCTGGAAATCCCCTTATTGTTAAAGCTTTCAGTGATGTGAAAGATAACAATGATTCTGGTCAGTTCATAGCCATCCAAAAGGCGGCAGCATATGGTCTTTCTCGCCCTGAGATCACTGAACAAATTGCACTTAAATACTCTCGCCGTCATAACTTATTGGTGGACGCTTTGAATGAATTAGGATTCTCAGCCGAGAAACCTAAAGGCTCATTTTTCTTATATGTAGAAGCACCAAAGGGTGTCAAAGGTGGGCAACGATTTACATCGGGTGAAGATTTCTCACAATTTCTTATTCGTGAACAACTCATTTCGACAGTACCGTGGGATGATGCTGGCCACTTTGTTCGTTTCTCAGTTACCTTTATTGCGAATGGTGAAGAGGATGAGAAGAGAGTAATCAGTGAAATTAAACGTCGCTTAAGCCAGGTTGAATTTGAATTTTAATAGAAGGGTGTCTGCCATTGGTAGATACCCTTTTTTTGAAATATAAGAAAGTATAAGTTTCACTTGATACTCTATTCCTTATATTTCCGCTGAAACGGGTGCCGTCTTTGAAAAAGGACGGCATTGCCGTTTCTACTTGTCCTATTCGACTTTTGCGGACTGCGGTTGACATCATTCATTGGTTCTGTCATAATTCTCGTAGATGAATAGCACCTTTAATTCAGTCCCGTGAGACTGGCAAGGTTACGTGAACCGAGGTTCACCGCATGACACTCGTATATTCGTATACGTGTCGTTGATGGGCGTCCTCTTATTCAATCCAATAGCTATTGGATTGAATAACGAAGTAAACTCCTTGCCTTTAGGGCAAGGAGTTTTTTTGTATGTCACGGGAACTAATGAAGGAATTCCTGTAAAGGGGTAATGAATAATGGCTAAAGAAGTACATGTGATTATGGATGAGACAGCAATTAGACGAGCATTATCAAGAATTGCCCATGAGATTATAGAGAAGAACAAAGGAATTGAGAATTGTATTCTGATTGGAATTCGCACACGTGGAATTTACTTAGCACAACGCATCGCTCAACGAATTGAGGAAATTGAAGGAACTCCAATCATCTGTGGTGAGTTGGATGTAACGGCATATCGGGATGATCGTTTAGAAGAACAGGCCCATGTGGTGCAAGATGGAAATCTAGCACTGAATCAATTAAAGAGCAGTTTAGGTAATGTAAGCATTCAGGATAAAACCATTATATTGTTCGATGATGTCCTCTATACAGGACGTACAATTCGTGCTGCGATGGATGCTCTAATGGATTGTGGTCGTCCACGGATGATTCAACTAGCGGTATTAGCAGATCGTGGACATCGCGAACTTCCGATAAGGCCGGATTATATTGGTAAGAACGTACCGACTTCTAATCAGGAAGAGATTGAAGTTGCACTAATAGAGTTTGATGGAAAAGATCAAGTAACAATCTCGCAGAATAGGGAGGAGCGGTAGACATGATGAGCACTATTAATCTCAAGGACCGCAGCTTACTTGGACTTAAAGATATCAGCAGAAATGAAATTGGCTCGATTCTGGATAGAGCGGCATACTGGGAAGCACAGGAAGAGAAGGTTACTCCGATTCTAAGCTCGTATTTTGTAGCTAATATGTTTTTTGAGAATAGTACAAGAACAAGGTTTTCCTTTGAAATGGCGGAGAAACGTCTTGGAGCACAAGTACTGAACTTTTCTGCCGCAGCCTCTAGTGTGGAAAAAGGAGAATCCATCTATGATACGGTGCGAACACTTGAATCGATGGGGATTGATGCAGGTGTCATACGCATGAAGCCAGATGGAGTTCTACAGAAGTTAGCGGAAACAGTAAAGGTTCCATTAATCAATGCTGGAGATGGAAGTAACGAACACCCAACCCAAGCTTTACTTGATATATATACAATGCGTAAGAAGTTCGGTGAACTAAAAGGATTGAAAGTATCTATTATCGGCGATATTCGCCATAGTCGTGTCGCAAGATCAAATCTGTGGGCGTTACAGAAGTTTGGGGCTCATGTTAACTTCTGTGCACCAGAAAGTATGGCAGCACCTGAGCTTGCACAATATGCTCCATATGTCACGATGGATGAAGCTATGCACTCCGATGTTGTAATGATGCTAAGAGTACAATTAGAGCGCCATGCCACTGGATTGCTGAAGTCAGCAGAAAACTATAGAGAACAGTATGGCCTTACTGAAGCAAGAGCAGCCAAGCTCTCTAAGGATACGATTATTATGCATCCAGCTCCGGTGAATCGGAATGTAGAGATAGATGATGCGGTTGTGGAAAGTGCTCAATCGATGATATTCCCGCAAATGAGTAACGGCGTACCGATTAGGATGGCGGTTATGGAGCGGGCTATAAGGGGTTAGGCTGATAAAATATCACGATTTTATTAATAAATATACACAAATATGAATTTTTATTATACAATAGATTGAAGCCAAAGTGCGCAATCAATGAGCGGAGGTAGTCATGTTAACCATTATTGCAAATGCGAGTGTTCTTGATCATCAAGGGAATTTAGAAAAAAAACATATTCTACTACAGGATGGCGTCATTAAATCTCTAGTCGATGCTCAGGTGAAATTGTCGGATATTCAGGATGGTGCATCAGACATCATTGATGCAGAAGGAAAACTAATTACTCCAGGTTTTATCGATATGCATGTGCATTTACGTGAACCAGGCTTCGAACATAAAGAAACAATTGAAAGTGGAAGTCGTTCAGCTGCCAAGGGTGGATTTACAACGATTGCTTGTATGCCTAATACAAGACCAGTAACGGATCATCCTGATGTCATTAAGCTTATTCTTGAAAAGGCCAATCAGGCAGGAATTGTTAAAGTCCTACCTTATGCAGCTATAACTAAGAACGAACTTGGACGTGAACTAACGGATTTCGCAGCATTAAAAGAAGCGGGTGCCATTGGTTTTACAGATGATGGTGTAGGTGTACAAAATGCGCAAATGATGAAGGATGCTATGAAAATTGCGGCAGGTCTACAAATGCCTGTTATTGCCCATTGTGAAGACGATTCACTCGTTGTTGGAGCTTGTGTTGCAGAAGGTGAGTTTGCGAAGAAACATGGTCTAAAAGGGATCCCGAATGAATCGGAAGCCATTCATGTGGGTCGCGACATTCTGCTAGCAGAAGCAACAGGTGTTCATTATCATGTCTGCCATGTGAGTACAGAACAATCAGTTCGATTAATCCGGCAAGCGAAATCAATAGGAATTCATGTGACTGCCGAAGTATGTCCACATCATTTGGTTCTCTCAGAAGAAGATATCCCTGGATTGGACGCCAATTGGAAAATGAATCCTCCTCTTCGTTCGAAACGAGATGTTGAGGCTTGTATTGAAGGGTTGCTTGATGGAACACTTGATATCATCGTGACAGATCATGCACCTCATAGCGCTGAAGAGAAAGCTAAAGGGATGGAACTTGCACCGTTTGGTATTGTCGGATTTGAGACTGCCTTCCCTCTTCTATATACGAAATTTGTAGAAACTGGGTTATGGGATTTATCTTTCTTAGTACAAAGAATGACTGCTGATCCTGCAAAAGTCTTTGGTCTGAATTCAGGATTACTTGAAGCGGGTAGACCAGCTGACCTAACGATGATTGATCTAGATGCTGAGAAGAGTGTTGATCCAGAACAATTTCTATCTAAGGGTCATAATACTCCTTTTGCAGGCTGGAATCTAAAGGGATGGCCAGTGAAGACTTGGGTTGATGGAAAGCTTGTCTGGTCAGAGTAAGATTGAAGTATTACACAACGTGAATCGATAAGATTAGCTGATATATATAGAACTTGAGCAAATGACAGAAGGAGTGGAATAGAATGCAGGCAAGATTATTATTAGAGAATGGTACACTATTTACCGGGTTGGCATTTGGTGCAGATGGTGAATCTACAGGTGAGGTTGTTTTTAATACAGGTATTACAGGGTATCAAGAAGTACTATCTGATCCGTCATACTGTGGACAGATTGTAACGATGACACAACCCTTGATTGGTAATTATGGAATTACACGCGATGATTTCGAATCTTATGCACCTTTTATTCATGGATTCGTTGTACGTCGCCATGAACCAATTCCAAGTAACTGGCGTGCAGAGTATAGCTTAGATGCACTTTTGAAAGAACATGGAATTGTTGGAATCAGTGATATTGATACTCGTATGTTAACTCGAATGATTCGTAGCCACGGTACAATGAGAGGGATTCTAACCACTTCGGCAGCTTCCGTTGAGGAATTGCAAGAAAGATTAATTGGTAGTGAAATTTTAAGAAATCAGGTAGCTATTACCTCAACTAAGAATATTTACACTAGTCCTGGGACGAAAGAGCGGATCGTATTAGTGGATTTCGGAGCGAAAAATGGGATACTGCGTGAACTTAATACTCGTCATTGTGATGTGATCGTGGTACCACATGACACTACAGCTGAACAAATCCGTCATTTGCGTCCTGATGGAGTGCTGTTATCTAATGGACCTGGGGATCCGAAGGATGTTCCAGAAGCGATACGTACTGTGTCCCAGTTGATTGGAGAATATCCGATCTTTGGAATCTGTCTTGGACATCAACTATTTGCTTTAGCATCAGGTGCGGATACGGAGAAATTGAAATTCGGACACCGCGGGGGGAATCATCCTGTGAAGGATTTAGCGACAAATCGTTGCTTCATAACATCACAGAATCATGGTTATGCCGTAAATGAAGAATCAATAAAAGGAACAGATTTAGAAATCACACATATCAACAATAATGATAAGACAGTTGAAGGATTGAAACATCGTATTCATCCGGCATTTTCTGTACAGTATCATCCGGAAGCGTCACCTGGG
Source organism: Paenibacillus crassostreae (assembly GCF_001857945.1). Classification (NCBI taxonomy): domain Bacteria; kingdom Bacillati; phylum Bacillota; class Bacilli; order Caryophanales; family Paenibacillaceae; genus Paenibacillus; species Paenibacillus crassostreae. The sequence continues at coordinate 1,020,905 of NZ_CP017770.1, read as the reverse complement.
CCAGAAGAAAGTAGCTATTTGTTCGACCAATTTCTCAAAATGATCGCGGATCATAAATTAAATCACCCTGCTAAACCGCGTCAAGCTGAATTAGCTGCAAGCGTGAAAGGAGCTCTACAACATGCCTAAAAATAATGAACTAAAGAAAATACTTGTGATCGGATCAGGCCCAATCGTCATTGGTCAAGCAGCTGAATTTGACTATGCAGGAACACAAGCTTGTCAAGCTTTGAAAGAAGAAGGTATCGAGGTTATTCTGATCAATAGTAACCCGGCAACGATTATGACGGATACGAATATGGCTGATAAAGTGTATATCGAACCTATTACATTAGAATTTGTTACACAGATTATTCGTCAAGAACGTCCAGATGGGTTGCTGCCAACACTTGGTGGTCAGACGGGGCTTAACATGGCAGTTGAATTAGCACGCGCAGGTGTTCTTGAACAAGAGAATGTGAAGTTGTTAGGAACACAGCTAGAATCGATTGAAAAAGCTGAGGATCGTGATCTATTCAGAGACTTAATGAATGAGCTTGAACAACCTGTACCTGAGAGTTCTATTGTAACTACTTTAGAAGAGGCGCTTGAGTTCGCAACTGAGATCGGATATCCACTAATCGTTCGTCCTGCATATACACTTGGTGGTACAGGAGGAGGAATCTGTGCAACAGAAGAAGAACTTCGTGAGACCGTCGTATCTGGTATTCGCTATAGTCCTATCGGACAATGTCTGATTGAGAAGAGTATTGCAGGACTTAAAGAAGTAGAATACGAAGTTATGCGTGATGCCAATGATAACTGTATCGTGGTATGTAACATGGAGAATTTCGATCCTGTAGGCGTGCATACTGGTGATAGTATTGTTGTAGCACCTAGCCAGACATTATCTGACCGTGAATATCAAATGCTAAGATCGGCTTCACTCAAAATTATTCGTGCACTGAATATTGAAGGTGGATGTAACGTACAATTTGCATTAGATCCTCATAGTTTTCAATATTATGTCATTGAAGTAAACCCACGTGTGAGTCGTTCATCTGCACTGGCTTCCAAAGCGACAGGGTATCCTATTGCCAAAATGGCAGCAAAAATTGCGATGGGATACACCTTAGATGAAATTATTAACCCTGTAACAGGACAAACATATGCTTGCTTTGAACCTGCATTGGATTATATCGTAAGTAAAATTCCACGTTGGCCTTTCGATAAATTCGTTCATGCGAACCGTAAGTTAGGAACACAAATGAAGGCAACTGGAGAAATTATGGCTATCGGCCGTACTTTCGAGGAGTCCATTCATAAAGCTGTTCGTTCATTAGAGATCGGTGTTCACCGCTTTAATCTAGAGGGAACAGAGTTACTAACTGAAGATGTTCTGAATGAGCGTCTTGAGAAACCAGATGACGAGCGTATCTTCCTCATCGCCGAAGCTTTCCGTCGTGGTTATACACTGCAACAAATTCAAGATTTAACACAAGTGGATTGGTGGTTCCTTGACAAACTTGAGGGGATCATTAAGTTTGAGACTCGTATTCAAGAAGAAGAAACACTTACTTATGAGACTTTGTATCAAGCGAAAAGACTTGGATTTACTGACAAATCTATCGCTGAGATTCGTAAACAGAATACGTCAACTAAACATCATACATCTGAAGTAGAAGTACGTGATTTTAGATTAAATCATAACCTTCGTCCAGTGTACAAAATGGTGGATACTTGCGCGGCAGAATTCGAAGCGTCCACACCTTATTACTACTCCACTTATGAGACCGAGAATGAAGTTATTCAATCATCGAAGGAAAAAATTCTGGTCTTAGGATCAGGACCGATTCGTATCGGGCAAGGGATTGAATTCGACTATTCAACTGTGCATGCTGTATGGGCTATTCAAAAGGCAGGCTACGAGGCTGTTATTATCAACAATAACCCTGAAACGGTATCCACGGACTTCAATACATCGGATCGACTATATTTTGAACCTTTATTCTTCGAAGATGTTATGAATGTTATTGAGCAGGAGAAGCCAGTTGGTGTAATTGTACAATTCGGAGGACAGACGGCAATTAACTTAGCAGCACCATTGAGTGCCGCTGGTGTGAATATCTTGGGTACTAGTCTAGCAAGCATTGATGAAGCCGAAGATCGTAAGAAATTTGAAGCGTTACTTACCCGTCTGGATGTAGCTCAACCGAATGGTAAAACAGTAATTTCTGTCGATGAAGCCGTTGCAACTGCAGATAAGATTGGATACCCTGTATTAGTTCGTCCTTCTTATGTACTAGGTGGACGTGCAATGGAAATTGTATATTCTGATGAAGAACTGTTGAATTACATGGAGTATGCAGTGAAGATTAATCCAGAACATCCCGTACTTATTGATAGATATATGCTTGGTAAAGAAGTAGAAGTTGATGCGATCTGTGATGGTGAGACGGTATTAATTCCAGGAATAATGGAGCATATCGAACGCGCTGGGGTTCACTCAGGAGATTCGATTGCTGTCTATCCACCGCAACATTTAGAAGAGCATCTGAAAGAGAAAATCGTGAACATCACGATAAAAGTAGCCAAAGAATTGAAGACGATTGGACTTGTCAACATACAGTTTGTTATTTACAAAGATGAAGTATATGTGATCGAAGTGAACCCACGTTCATCACGTACCGTTCCATTCTTGAGCAAGGTAACGACAATTCCGATGGCTAACCTAGCTATGCAAGCTATTCTTGGTAAGAAGCTGAAAGATTTGGGCTATCAAGAAGGTCTGTGGCCTGAAAGTAAATATGTGTCGGTGAAGGTACCGGTATTCTCATTCGCCAAACTACGTAGAGTTGATACCACGCTTGGGCCTGAGATGAAATCAACAGGAGAAGTTATGGGTCGTGATCTTCAATATGCGAAGGCATTATACAAAGGCTTGATTGGAGCTGGTATGAAGATACCATCCACTGGGTCAATCATTGTCACTGTAGCTGATAAAGATAAAGATGAAGCAGTAGAATTGATGACTGGGTTCAAGAGATTAGGCTACAAAATATATGCAACAGGTGGAACAGCAGACGCTCTAAATGCAGCTGGACTTGATGTAACTACCGTTCATAAGTTGAGTGAAGGAACACCAAACATTCTTGATCTAATCCGTACTGGAGAAGCATCCTTTGTCTTTAATACACTTACGAAGGGTAAACTACCACAACGTGATGGATTCCGAATTCGCCGTGAAGCTGTAGAGAATGGCATTGTGTGTATGACTTCTCTAGATACTGTTAGAGCATTACTAATCATGCTAGATACCATTAATTTCTCATCCCAAGCTATGCCATCATTTATTGGGCAATAAGGAGAATACGAATGAATCAAGCATATAAGGAAATGGCTGGTCGTCTGATCGTAGCACTGGATTATCCAGATGCTACTCAGGCACTTGGTTTAGTAGAGCAACTTCAAGGAATTCCATGTTATATGAAGGTCGGGATGCAGCTGTTTTATGCTGCAGGCCCGGATTTTGTACGCGAATTAAAGGATAGAGGGTACTCTGTTTTCTTGGATTTGAAAATGCATGATATTCCTAACACCGTTAAGGGTGGTGCCGAGAGCATCACCCGGCTTGGTGTGGATATGTTCAATGTTCATGCAGCTGGTGGAACACAAATGTTGCAGGCAGCTTATGAGGGAATGACGGCAGCATTAGTAAGTGATGATACTTTATCGAAGCCCATCATTATTGCTGTTACTCAATTGACTAGCACAAGTCAAACCGTACTAAATGAACAGATTGGTATAGAAGGTACTATACAAGATGCTGTTGTTAAATATGCAAAACTTACAGCTTCAGCGGGATTGAATGGAGTCGTAGCTTCTGCCCAAGAAGTACCATTGATTAGTAAAACATGTGGTAAAGAATTTATTACTGTGACCCCTGGCATTCGTCCAGCAGGAAGTGCAATAGGAGATCAATCAAGAGTGTTAACACCTGGTGAAGCAATCCAGCAAGGAAGTCACTATATCGTTGTTGGACGACCTATTACAGCGGCTAATAATCCCCGTGAAGCAGCAGAACAAATCATTAAGGAGATGATGGAAGCATGAGTAAAGTAGCGGAAATCCCTGGTTCCATTGCAAGTTATTTACTACAGATTGAAGCAGTTGCTTTAAGTCCCAAACAACCATTCACATGGACCTCTGGTATCAAATCACCGATCTATTGTGACAATCGCCTAACGATGTCATATCCAGTGATTCGTGACTATATTGCAGAATCATTCGCAACAGTGATTCGTGAGCAGTATCCGGAAGCAGAAGTTATTGCTGGAACAGCAACAGCGGGTATCCCTCATGCTGCTTGGGTAGCTCAGAAGCTAAATCTTCCAATGGCTTATATTCGTGATAAGGCTAAAGGGCATGGTAAACAGAATCAGATCGAGGGGCATATCAAGCCTAACCAGAAGGTGGTTGTTATTGAGGATCTGATCTCCACTGGAGGTAGTTCATTGAAAGCTGCATTAGCGGTTAAGGAAGCAGGGGGCCAACCAATGGCTGTTCTAGCGATTTTTAGCTACCAGTTGGATCAAGCTGTAGATGCTTTTGCAGAAGCTGGCATTCCACTTCAGAGTCTGTCTAACTACGGAGCATTAATGGAAGTTGCTCTTGAACAAGGAAAGATTGAAGCAGGAGATATTACGGTGTTGAAGGCTTGGAGAGAAGATCCCTCGTCCTTCGGTGTATAGTAATTATTATGGTTTGCAGAAAAGGATATCACCCAATCATTGGGTTGGTATCCTTTTTATTATGATAAGTTCCGATGAAGTGCATTGATCTGAATGAACTAGGTAACAATATCTCCAACATCATTTTTCAATCTTTAGGGGAAAGAGGAGAGAAGAAATGAAGTGGATCTATTTCGCAAAGTTATATCGGAGTGAATTTCAAGCGAGTTGTCTTGCCCAAAGGTTAGAACAAGATGGTTGGATTTATGGATATGAAGAACCAAATTCTGTAGAAATATTCCGTTCACGCAAAGGGAGATTTGGTGTTCGCTTCATTCTTTGAATAAAAAACTTGACATATGTGGTGTTAATGTTGTATATTAATTCTTGTCGCTGTTTGAATAATTTACTGACGCGGGGTGGAGCAGCACGGTAGCTCGTCGGGCTCATAACCCGAAGGCCGCAGGTTCAAATCCTGCCCCCGCAATTAAATAAATTGCCATTGTTCATACGGGATTATACATTATTAAGGGCCTTTAGCTCAGTTGGTTAGAGCGGTCGGCTCATAACCGATTGGTCGGGGGTTCGAGTCCCTCAAGGCCCACTTTTAAGAAATCCTTGCTATTGTAAGGATTTTTTGTTTGTCTTTTTTTTGAGAAATGTAATTCATTGTGTGGAGGTTATGACTTTGACAACAATACAATTAAATAGTTCAACCTGGTTTGGAAATACACGAAGAGATGTGTTATCTGGGATGACAGTTGCATTAGCACTAATACCAGAAGCGATCGCATTCTCTATCATTGCAGGTGTTAGCCCAATGGTAGGACTGTACGCCTCGTTCTGTATGGCTGTTGTGATTTCTTTTGTAGGCGGAAGACCAGGTATGATCTCAGCAGCTACCGGTGCGATGGCACTACTGATGGTAACTTTGGTTAAGGATCACGGGCTTGAGTATTTATTCGCAGCAACAATCCTTACGGGGATCATCCAATATGTCCTAGGCTTATTGAAAATAGGTCATTTGGTCAAATTCATCCCACATTCAGTTATGAATGGATTCGTGAATGCACTAGCCATTCTGATCTTCATTGCTCAACTGACACATTTTAAAGGACAAAATTGGGTCATGTATGGATTGGTAGCTTTAACGTTAGCCATTATCTACATATTTCCTCTCTTCACCAAAGCAGTTCCCTCTGCGTTAGTTGCAATCATTGTGGTCTCTATTATTTCGATCAGTTTGGGACTAAATATTAGTACGGTTGGAGATATGGGAGCTATTACGAACGCATTACCCCTCCTTCATATCCCACAGGTTCTTTTTTCACTGGATACGTTACTTATTATCCTGCCTTATTCAATCTCTTTAGCTATTGTGGGTATTCTGGAGTCACTCCTAACTGCGACGCTTCTAGATGAATTGACGGATACATCCAGTAATAAGAACAGAGAAGTTAAGGGACAAGGTATAGCCAATGTCGTTACAGGCTTCTTCGGTGGTATGGCGGGCTGTGCGATGATTGGTCAATCAGTTATTAATGTGAAGTCTGGTGGGCGTAAGCGCTTATCCACTTTGGTTGCAGGAGTATTTCTGTTATTCCTCATTATCGTACTAGGTCCTGTAGTTACCAAGATTCCAATGGCTGCACTTGTTGGGGTGATGATCATGGTCTGTATTGGTACTTTTAATTGGGATTCACTGAAGGAGTTAAATCGCATACCTCGAACAGATGCACTGGTTATGATTGTTACAGTAGTCATCGTTGTAATGACGAATAATTTATCTTATGGGGTCTTTGCAGGTGTATTGCTAAGTGCTTTATTTTTTGCTTGGAAAATAGGGAGGATTACGCTGGAACAATCAATCGGGCAGGATGGACATAAGGAATATAAGGTTAGAGGTCAAATGTTCTTTGGGACGATGACAGACTTTGTTAGTCTATTCAACTATATAGAAGATCCTGATCATATCATTATTAATTTCAGTCGTTCACATATATGGGATCAATCCGCGGTAACAGCGATAGTAAAAGTGATAACGAAATATGAGCAGATGGGTAAACACGTTAAAATAGTGGGACTGAATGAGGAAAGTCGAATTCTCATAGATAAGATAGGCTTATCAGTTCCGAGTGGACATTGATACGAGCAAAGAAGAGGAACTTGGTTAACAAGTTCCTCTTCTTTTTTCTTATATTTCCGCAGATACGGATTTCGTCCTTGAAAAGGACGTTATATCCGTTTCTACTTGCTTGAATCTATTCAGGTGCCCCGTAGATCGCTAACCATTGATTTTGTAATATCCAGCCGTTCTTTTGCCATTTCAGAGCATTCTGTATATAACCAAAGCTGTCGGCATGATATCGTCCGCTTACACCTTGGAATGCCAGTAACTCATATACCCCGTTACCGTCGAAGTCAACTGGATATAAGCCACTGAGCGGGTCTACCCAGCCTTCAATGGGCGACTTTAACGTTCCATCAGTATTATAGATTTCATCCAAGTATTCTTTACCTCGAGAGGTGATGTCTAACGTATATACTCGTGATGTGTTGCTATTGATTATTCGGAGACGATATCCATCTAGAAAGGATACAGTATACTTCCAATACTCGTTATATGCATCAGAGCTGAATAGAAGTTGAGGTTTTCCTTGAACGAAAGTGTATAAATAGTCATATGTCGTTGCTCCTGATCCACCACTATCTATCGTTACTAGGATATCTGAGACGCCATCTCCTGTAAAATCGCCTACGAATAAGCGGGGATTATATCCCGAGTTCTCTTTCGGTTGTATTCGATACGTTTGTGAAGTAGCAGCATCTTGAATGATAATAGCAATATTAGTTATATGTGGACTTTCGGGTTCTTTCTTCATGCCTGTTAACCATATTTGATCGCGAAGACGATCTCCAGTAACATCTGCAATGGTGTGATCAAGAATAAGTTCTTGTCGTAAGGATTGTTCTTCGAGAATTGAGCTGAAACGAGGGGCATTATATTTCTGTTCGATCATTAAATCTGCTCCTTTACATAGGTGATTATCCATAATGTATGATGGGAGGTATGAAGGTGTGATGTATGATGATTTATGGATGATCTTGATGCTGTATAAATTTTTCTGAGAAAAAAGTTGAAATTAACAATAATATAACGTATAATAAAAAAGTTGAATTCGAACGTTACTTTTAAAAAAAGTTAGACATTCGAATATATATGCCGGGGTGGCGGAACAGGCAGACGCACAGGACTTAAAATCCTGCGGTACGTGAGTACCGTACGGGTTCGACCCCCGTCCTCGGCATCCTTGATTGATAAGGTTTTTTTCGAAAATCCTTGTGTTTGAAACAGCAGAGGAGAGGACTCTTAACGAGTTCTCTCCTTTTTTCATTGGTTAAAAATGGGCTACATCGTCAATTACAGACGATTAACCCGCTTATGATAATTATTGTCAGGCAGTGAGCCAAGCTGCGAGTTCCTCCGTTTGGGAAAGAACAGCAATTGGATCATAATACCAGGATCTTTCTTCTTTCCAAACATAAATATGATTGTTTTTGACCGCGGGCAGGCTGCCCCAGATCGGATCATCCTTGTAGTCCTGCAGGGTTAGGACGTTGTCGGTCACGATGAGGTAATCCCCGGCATATTCATGAAGCACCTCGTTTGAAATTTCCGCCCACTGTTTGTCCATGATTTCCTCTGCAACATCAGCGGGAGGCTTGAATCCAAACGCCTGATAGACAGGTTGTCCTCCGCGTCCAAAGTTGTCTCCATAGGCCCGAATGGACTTGTCGGCACGTTCAAGGATGCTGAAAGTGGCATCAGCAGGGATGGATGCTTCCACCTTGGCCTTGGCTGCAGCAATACGTTCGTCGTATTGAACCAGCCAGTCCTTGGCTTCCTGTTCTTTGCCCAGTAGTTCTCCGAAATAGGTTAACTCTTCATGTGCATCTTTTAAATTTCCGTAAGGCACGATGATGGTAGGGGCAATTCGGCTTAAGGTATCGTAGCTGTCGGCCATGCCGGAAATAATAAGATCGGGCTCAAGTGCGATGATATTCTCGGGCGACATTTGCCCATAGGTTCCGGTATCGGTTACGCTAGTAAGCGCTTCTTTGAAGTACATATTCTCCAAAGTCAGTCCGGGAGCACCTACAGGAATAGCATCCAGAGCAATCAGGCTTCCTAGGTATTCCTCGGCAACGATGCGTTTTGGCTCAACTGGGATTTCATTCATGGGAATATGGAAGCTATGGGGATGCGGGAAGGAACCGCTGGAAAGCAGGGTATGCATCATCTCTATCACTCTTTCGTATTTGATAATCATTATCAATTACAATATAGCAGTTTTTTAAACTATTGACGATCCTTTGTCAGGTGCGTAGAGTTTAGATTGATTAAATGCAGGAGTTGGCTTGTTTTTTAGTAATGAAGAAGAATGTGAAAGGGGATATTTAGATTGTTTGGTAATGATTGGGATACACAATTGCAAGACGAAATAAGAAAGACTTATTTCATTGAATTACAGCAAAAAATAAGTGATCAATATGAACATCATACAATACTTCCTCCCAGAGATTATCTGTTTCAAGCGCTTAAACTGACGTCATATCACACGACGAAAGCTGTAATATTAGGTCAAGACCCTTACCATGGTGTTGGACAAGCTCATGGACTAAGTTTCTCGGTTATGCACGGAGTACCTATTCCACCTTCTCTGAGAAATATTCATAAAGAATTAGCGACAGATTTGCAGGTGGGGCCTCCTAATCATGGTTCTCTTGAGGATTGGGCGAATGAAGGGGTTCTTTTGTTAAATACCGTACTCACCGTGCAGGAGGGGCAACCAGCTTCTCACCAGGGCATGGGGTGGGAGAACTTTACGGATGCTATTATTCAGAAATTAAATGAACGTGTGCAACCCGTGGTGTTTATTCTATGGGGAAGTCATGCGCAGAAGAAAACGTCGCTGATCGATATGAGTAAACATAAGGTGATAAAATCAAGTCATCCGAGTCCGTTGGCTGCCTATCGTGGATTTTTCGGAAGTAAACCTTTCTCGCAGAGTAATGCATTTCTAGAATCTGTTGGAGTATTGCCGATTAACTGGCGTATCCCTAAAAGATAATAGAGTGAAAATGAATAGTCGAAATCAACTTGGGAAACCTAGGAGAAAATGATTAGTGAGGCAGGGGAAAATATGAATATTCAAAGTGATCAGTATCAAATTGCACCATTAAACGGGGATGATCAGACGTTGAAGGCGATCCAAGAAGCGGAAGCACGCCTATACGATCTAACGGGTAAAGAAGTGACATTGATTGCGTATGAGAAGAGTCAAGATTAGGAATGAGTATGAGAAACAACCTTCAATTCCACTTTTAGTAGTGGGTTGAAGGTTGTTTTGATGTTAATAGAGTTTTATAACTCCTCCAACAAACTGCATGATGTAATTTTATTATAGCTGGGATTTGAGCTGATCAACATAACAAAAGACATAGAAATAAGAAATAGGCAAGGCACATGCATGGAAACAAAACTAGAAATATGATATATTAATAAATTACACAGAGGCTTTTTTACATGAGAGGAGTTCACAGATTGAGGAAGTTAAAACGTTCATTATCGCGTCTATTTCTTGTATTAGTAGTTTTAGTAGGATTATATTATTTCGATATCATTGAGATACCTAAGGCTAAAGATGTTATTGTAGTTGAAACGGAAGCTGATTATTACATAGAGTTTCCAGTTGATCGTTATCCCAAAACGGCAGCCCACATACAGGAAGCTATTGAAGCTGGATATTCTGCGATCTGTACCATTGATCGGGCAGGAGCGGAAGATAATCGTGACGAATCGTTGAAGGGTATCCCTACTAAGAAAGGTTATGACCGGGATGAGTGGCCAATGGCCATGTGTAAGGAAGGCGGAGCAGGTGCTGATATTGCATACATAACGCCGAGTGACAATCGAGGGGCGGGAAGCTGGGTTGGTAATCAGCTTGAGAATTATCCAGATGGAAGTCGCGTGGAATTTATTTTTCCTGATAAGATAAACCGCGATTTAACGACAGATTAACGTCTAGTTTTTCTTTTTATTATCAATATTTCAGATGGTCAATTCTATTGTAAGCAATCTCAAGGAAAATCCCGTCCCCAATCCGTCCCCAATTTCAATTTTCTTCGATTTTTTTCAACTTCTCCGATAACCGACAAAAAGAAAAACTCCTTATGATATAAGGAGTTTTAGCGTTTTAAAGTGATGATCTGTAATGGATTCGAACCATTGACCCCTACCCTGTCAAGATATCGGCACATTCTTCCTGTTTCTTCCGATGACCTCCAATACCCTACTATTATGCGGTTTTAGGGTGTTCGTATTCCGTTCCTATCTTCCTCTAAAATCCTCAGTTTACCTCTTTTGCGGCACCAGTTTCGGCACCACTTTTATAAAACACTGCTCCAAATAGGTCGGCTGTCTCTTGTTGCATGTCTGGCATGATATGAGCGTAACGATCAATCATTTTAACACTTGACCAGCCCATCCGGTCTGCAATTCGTTTATTATTTTCTCTAGCTTTAAGAAGCATAACTACATGCGTATGTCGAAGATCGTGGAATCTAATCTTTTTAATATCAACATTGTTTTCGATTAGACGAGAAAATGATCTATTCAAGTTGCGAGGAGAGAGAGGAGTTCCGACCGTAGTGCATATCACTAGATCGTTATCTTGGTAGATACGTTTATCATTAATTTTTTCTTCACGACATCTTTTTTGAAGACCTCGAAGCTCAGCAATCGTACTTCGATCAACACCAATAGAGCGAGAACCAGAATCCGTTTTAGCTCCAGTTTGAAATTCTTTACCATTGTGACTAAGAATCTGAACGATGGATATGGTCCTTCTCTCAAAGTCCACATCTTTCCAACGAAGGCCAAGTATCTCTCCCTGACGCATGCCAGTAGTGAGTGCTAACAAAAAGGCGTGGTAGTATCTATCATTGCGGGCAACTGCTAAGAATTTGTGTGATTCCTCTTCAGACCAGTAGAGCATTTCTTTTTTTCTAGCTTTTGGCCTGTCCACTATTGCAGTAGGATTTTTTATAATCATGTCCCAGCCGGCAGCTTTGTTCAAAGATTCATTAATAATCGAATGAACCTTTTGTATGTTTTCATCAGCAAGATGACCGGACTCAAATAAATCGTTATAAAGGTTTTGGATGTGTCTTGGTTTAATGTCTGAAAGTGGAAGGTTTCCAAGAGCAGGTATTATGTGATTGTTGACTAATGCTGAATAGGTGGCTAATGTGCTTGACTTAACGCTAGTTTTCTTGTCATTAAGGTAATCTCTCATGAAATCTCTATAAAGAGTCTTAGAGGCATCCAAGTCGAGTCCCTTTCCTAGCTCTGCAAGTAGCTCTCTCTGTGCTATTTCAGCCTCTTTCTTTGTTTTGAATCCGCGGAACTTTTTACGCTTACGTTCACCATTCTCTGGGACCTCAATTGTGAAATACCAAGGTTTACTCTTTATATTTTTATCTTTATTAATCGCCAATGACTGCACGCTCCTCTTATAGATCAGCTACATATGGTTTTATATCATTCTCCTAAAGGGTACATCATATTCACAGTAAAGTTAATATAAATCTTATTGGTAACTGATAGAGTCGCGGAAACAATTGTTAAAAAAAATAGTTAATATTGTGGAAAGACTATGAAACGCTAGGCTTTTGGGGTGTTATATTTATAGCATAGGAAATCAAGAAAGAGAGCAGCACCCGACACAATCATGTACCTGTTTGACGGCTGTAGGCGAATAGAGGCAAGTCCTACAAAGTCGCAAGGGTAGTAAAAGCGGGGTAACTGTTCTCTTTTGATTTTCTACCCATCAATATATTGTGCTAATACGTTGAAGGGGATGAATGTAGCGCCTGAAGGTTAAATGCTGGAAGGCGCGTCTATGCGGTCTTGGTATAAAGGTTGTGCCTCAGACTTCCAATCTGATGATACGAGTTCGAGTCTCGTAGATCGCTTTAATGTTTTAATACCAGGAGGTGTAATCATGTCAGTTGAGATTGTTTTAAAGTATAAAGAGACCACGTATAGATTTGTGGACGAATCAGAATATGGCCCAGAGGAGATTACAGGAGAGACTGCAGAATTTTATTGGGAAGATGGGAATGGTTCATGTGATTGCAACCGTGCTAACGGTATTCGGAAGTATTGTGACCCAACGTTCCCTGAAATGAATTGCGGTGGCGATGAAATTGATTTAATCTCAGTAACTGTTATGTAGTAGCCTTTTAATATCCGTTTTAACAGAAGGGTATGGTGATCTAATCGTCTGCGTTGGCCACTCGCTTATGTGGCTTTTTCTTTTGTCCTAGTACGCTTGTGAGGATGTGATTTGGTGGGACTATTTAACTTTATTAGAGAAGTGTTTACGGAACCGAAGGACGTCTTTATCTGCTCTCATTGCAAGGAGAAGTCACAAGGTCATAGGAACTGCCAACATTGCGATGCACGTCCTATTAGGGGTTGGTATTACGATAAGCGAGGTAGTCAGTGTAAACCAAGTGCAGTTGTAAGAAACAATAGAAAATAGAGCATACATTCGCAAGAACTAGCGTTCGCCTTATTATCACGTGTAAATCGCTGAATATCGAATTAGGCACTTTTCTCAAATCTCGTTATAATGATCTTGTACTTACACCATAGTAACTAAGTATAGAGATCTTAAACACGGAGCGTAGCGTTACGTGTGCACTTGAACTTAAGTGTCGTGGAGAAAGAGAATTAAAAAAAATATGGGCACCGATGCGAAGCGGTTTTAGATCGGGGCTAGCGTGGGGAATGCCGATAGGCAGGGCGGGGCAATGTCGCCTTCTTTACATTCTTTCGAACTTAAATCTTTTAACACGTCTATGTAACTTTAGTGCTATAAAGTAGATATGAATACACAAGTCACTTCTAAAGAGGAGTGGCTTTTTCTTTGTCCATTTATACAAGGAAGGTATAGAGAGGAGAGATAAAGAGATGGTGAGAACGCCTAAAGAACAATCATATGAAGAATCGATCCATGAGGTAAAGATGGCATTCGAGCCCATCAAGGATGAAATATATAAGAAGGTTGCGCCGATCGCGAACTGGTTGGTGAGTGTGCTCATGTACTGCACGTTGTATATAGATAAGAAAAAGATAGATCGGAAGAGAGGAACATATGGCAATGTGGTGCCTACCATGATCGTCCTGCCTACAATGGAAATCGCTAATGAGTTATCGGTGGAACGTATGAGAGGGGTGATTGATAATGATTAGAATTCAATCTACATTACGTATGGGTGAACGAGAGAGTGAGAAGATCATTGAGATCGATAAGTTCAGTGAGTTAGCAGATGAAGAACGTGTACTATTTATGGGGATCATTAGAGAAGTATTGTTCATAGATCAGCCTGTTGAATACAACGATATGAATGGCAATGAATAAAGTTCTTCGTGTCTGATGTGATTGTTCTATTAAATAGATCAATCATGCTGAATATGACGGTGATTACGGATTAATTATGCTTTAATGATGCCTGAAATAGATCAATGGGTCCCTCTGAGCATATAAAAACGATCACGGGTGCTTGCGAGCCCGAAACAGCCCTAGATTTTAATTTTGAATTTCACTTCCGCTTCCATTTCAAAATTGCCTAATTGATGTGTTTTTAGATTATTTCTTCATTAAATGACTTGAAAAATAAAACTAATAAAATTCGCATGAAAAGCGGAAGTGAGGAGAGGACGATGGCGAAAACCAAAGCGGAAGTAATACCATTAAATGAAAGAGAGATTTCAACCGGAGAGTTGGCTGCCATCGTCGGTAAATCTGCTCGCTGGATCAGGCAATTAACCAGTGATGGAACTTTGAAACAGGTAGCTAGAGGGAAGTACATTCTTGGAGATTCTATTAAAACGTACGTTGAGTATTCATCAGGTGGTAAAGAAAATGACGGCAAGCCCCGCCTAGTCGATCATAAGACGGAGCATGAACGGATCAAGATGGAAATGGCTCAACTAGATTTAGATGAAATGCGCGGGAATCTCCACACCACAGAAGATGTACAGGAAGCTTGGGGCGATCTGATTGTCGAATTCAGAAAGAGACTCTCAGCACTTCCTACAAGATTATCTTCAGAGCTTTCATATTTGACAGATCCCAAAGAAATTCGGCTCCTTATGAGTGAGGAAATAACGTCGGCATTACTTAACCTGTCAGATTACGACCCGTTGAATGGTGGTGATCGTAACGATGAAGGAGCAGAAGAAGCAGACTCTTAGGTTATTACAGAAAGTTGTGAGATTGGTCGCGCCACCTGAACCAATGAGTGTTGCTGATTGGGCTGATAAACATAGAATCCTATCTCCTGAGTCATCAAGTGAGCCGGGTCAGTGGAGAACTGATCGCGCACCTTATCAACGCGTTCCAATGGAAGCGACGAGCGATCTTGAAATAAATACGATCGTTATGATGTGGGCGAGTCAAACAGGAAAGAGCGATTTTCAAAATAACGTGGCTGGTTATTACACAGGGCATGAGCCAGCACCTATTATGATGGTCCAGCCTACATTGGTACTTGCTAAAGAGTTCTCGAAGGATAGGCTAGCTCCAATGTACCGGGATTCAAAGCAGTTGAACAAGCTGGTCACCAGTAGAAAGACGAAGGATTCTAGCAATACATTACTTTATAAGTCTTTCCCTGGTGGCCGTATCAACTTAGCTGGCGCTAATAGCCCTGCTTCTTTGGCTTCCAAACCTATTCGAATTCTGTTATGCGATGAGATAGATAGATACCCAGTTTCGGCAGGAGTTGAAGGAGATCCGGTTAACTTAGCTACAGTTCGTACTAAGACTTTTCCAAACAGAAAGATCATTCTCGTATCCACTCCAACAATCAAAGGAGCATCTCGAATCGAGAGCGCATATCAAGACAGCTCTATGGAGGAATGGTGTGTACCTTGTCCGAGCTGTGAAGAATATCAACCATTCAAATGGGCACAGATTAAATTCGAATACAACAAAGAAACGAACACGGCAACCAAAGTTGAACATGCTTGCAAGAGTTGTGGAGCCTTGCATGCAGAAAATGAATGGAAAAAGGATTATGCCAAGAGAGCGAAGTGGATTGCACAGCGCGAACACAAAAGTACCCGTGGATTCCATCTGAATGAGCTCGCAAGTACATTTTCTAACTGGTTCAGTATCGTCGAAGACTTCAAAAAGGCAGACCGTGGTGGTAAAGAGATGCTTAAAACCTTCTTCAACACCTCTATGGCTGAGTCATGGGAAGAAAAAGGCGAACAGATGGATTCAGAGATACTTCTCAATCGCCGTGAAATGTATCATTCCGATATACCAGAAGGAGTAAAGGTTCTGACTGCAGCAGTGGATACTCAAGATAATCGCTTTGAAGTAGAAGTCCAAGGATGGGGAAAAGATCACGAGTCATGGAGAATTCAATACCAGGTTATCTACGGTGATCTAAAACAGTCGCAAGTGTGGAACGATCTCGATGAGTTCCTAAAAAGGACTTGGGAAGATGCAGAGGGTCGTAAATTCAAAATTGCACTAACCTGCATGGACTCAGGTGGTCACTTTACTGGTGAGGTGTACAAGTTTTGTAAAGCACGATCATCAAGAAGGGTTTTTGCAATCAAAGGGGAAGCTTCGGGCGATGGAACGTACAAGCCACTTATTAATGGGACATCGACAAATAACAGGTACCGAGCGACTGTTGTACGACTTGGTGTTGACGAGGGTAAATCAAAAGTAATGAGTGCTCTTAAAATTCCGCTGGTTGACGAGTATGGTGACAAGCCACAAGGTTACTGTCACTTCCCTCTTACAACGAAAGATAATAACCGCGGATATAATCAAGATTATTTTGATGGATTAACAGCTGAAGCAATGCAGAAAAGAGTTAAGAATGGTGTTCCTTATTATGTTTGGGTTAAGGTCCGGACAAGGAATGAACCGCTGGATCTAGCTGTTTACAATAGAGCTGCTATCGAAATATTGAATCCGAATCTTGATGCTGATCTACCTGTAATTGGGGTTGTATCAACTAGTGGATCAGTACCATCAAAACCACGTAGAAGAGGGACGAAAAGCAGTGTCTAATACCTGAGAGGAGGTGAAAAGGAAATGTCGATAACACTTGAAACAGCAAATGAGCATCTTAATGCGTGGCTAGCAGCCGAATTAGCTGTGACTACTGGACAAAGTTATAAGATAGGTAGTCGCGAGTTAACTAGAGCTAACCTTATGCAAATTCGTGAACGAATAAACTTCTGGAGAAAAGAAGCGGATACCCTCGGTAAGAAACAAAACGGTTCTAAACTACCTAGTAGGGTCCGTCGGTATGTTCCTATCGATTAATGGGCCGCTTGGATCGCTTGGTTGAAATGATATCTCCTTCAACGGCGCTCAAGCGAGAAAAGGCTATGACAGAAATAACTCGGCAACGCGCTGTAAGAGAAGTATTTAACCAAGGATACGGCGACCATGGAGCGAGTCGAAGAAAGAAATCTCTAGTTTCATGGAATCCAGTAGCAGGGGATGCAGAAGAGGACATCCAGGATAACCTTGAAGCACTAAGACCAAGAGCAAGAGATCTGTTTATGGGCGGTTCACTCGCGAATGGGTCTATTAAAACATTACGAACTAATATAATCGGCACAGGGTTAAGACTTAAACCTAACTTTGATGCCGATTTTTTGCGCCTATCAGAAGAAGAAGCGGGTAATTTGAAGCGACAGATCGAGCGGGAATTTGCTCTTTGGGCTGATTCTAAAGACTGCGATGCGACTGGACTTCATAATTTCTACGAACTTCAACAACTTGCTTTCCTTTCGTGGATGATGAGCGGTGATACTTTTGCTTTGCTCCCATTGTTGCCACGTAAACATGCTACTTATGATTTGCGCATTCGACTGCTCGAAGCGGATCGGTGCAGCTCGCCAACTACAAAGAGCGCTTCGATGAATAACAAGCTGAGTAGTGGTGTTGAGGTGGATGAAGATGGCATGATCGTTTCATACTGGTTTTCTAATAAGCACCCAGGTTCATCAATTGCAACAGCGATGGATTGGCAAAAAGTTGATGTAGTTGGAGTTGAGAGTGGGCGCAGAAACGTTCTTCATCTCATGGAAGCTGAACGACCTGAACAACGTCGAGGTGTACCGATACTCGCACCGGTGATCGAGTCCTTGAAGCAATTGGAGAGGTACACTGAAGCGGAGTTAATGGCAGCTGTAATCAGTGGAATGTTCACGGTGTTTATTGAATCAGAGAGTGAGGACCCAGATGAGTTTGGACTTGGATCATCAACCAACTTGGAAGATAACCCAACGGGTGAACCGGTACCACAAATTGATGAAGGCGACTTACAACTAGGCAACGGAGCTGTTCAATTCCTTCGGCCGGGCGAAAAGGCTAATATAGCTAACCCTGGACGACCGAATGCATTATTCGATCCGTTCGTCACATCTATCTTACGCCAAGTAGGGGCGTCGCTAGAGATTCCATATGAACTGTTGTTGAAACACTTTACAGCATCTTATTCAGCATCTAGAGCGGCCATGCTGGAAGCTTGGAAGATGTTTAGGATGCGTCGATCTTGGATGGCCGCTGATTTTTGCCAACCTATCTATGAAGAGTGGTTCGCTGAAGCTGTGATAAAAGGTCGAATCAATGCACCTGGTGTCTTTGATGATCCATTATTATTCAAATCATACACTCGTGCAGATTGGCATGGACCATCACAAGGCCAACTAGATCCTGTCAAAGAAGCGAACGCTGCTGTTATTAGAGTCACTAACGGATACAGCACCAACCAGCGTGAAGCGGCTGAATTGACTGGTACCGAGTACGAAAGTAACATCCGCCAACTTGCATATGAGAAGAGAATACGCGAGCAATACGGACTCGTGGAAGGGGGTGGACAACTAGATAATGAAGATGATAGTGACGACGATGAATGAAGGGGGGTGAAAGATATTGGCGAAGAAAATTAAGCTTAACGGGCCTGTTGTAAGTGGTGGCAATTCATTTATTTACGATTGGCTAGGGATAGAGACTATATCGCCAAAGCGTGTCATAAGCGAGCTTGATAAGGCTGGTGGTGATGATGTTGAGTTGTACATCAATAGTGGTGGCGGATCCGTGTATGCAGCAGGTGAAATTTATGCGGCATTAAAGGAATACAAAGGTAAGAAAACATCAAAAATCACAGGTGTTGCAGCTTCCGCGGCAACTTTTTTTATTTCTGCTTCTGATGAAGTTTTGATTTCTCCACTAGGTACAGTAATGGTTCATAACGCATCAATTAATACCTCAGGCGATAAAGGCGACCATAGCTCCAGTTTGGAATTGTTGGAAGGTATAGATAAATCAATCGCTAAAGTCTATCAATCAAAAACAAAGCTGTCTGAACAAGAAGTGTTAGATCTCATGAACAAGACTACGTGGATGTCTGCTGAAAAAGCAGTTCAATTAGGTTTTGCTGATGGGATTTTGTTTGATGATGAAATCGAGGTTTCCAACAGCGATCCTAGTGGTATGGAGCTGCCACAAGATGTGCTAGACAAACTCAAAAATGAGCTATTAAAGAACATGATTAAAGACGGTGGGATCATTGATTTGCAATCTACAGCATCAATTGAACCTATCAATCTAGCTCAATCAACCAATGAAGGGAATGATCGATCAATGGATTTAGAAAAATTAAAAGCTGAACACTCTGATCTATACAACTCCATTATGAATGAAGGAGTTAAGCAAGGCGAAGAAAAGGAACGAGGTCGTATTACTGCCCTTAACGCGCTAGCAAATGCACCAGGTGCAGCGGAGATTGTTGCTAATGCTATCAAAGATGGAAAGACGGCGGGAGAAACTGCGCTGGAAATCGTTAAAGCATCCGCTGAACGTCTGACTGATGAAGGCAAACGCCGATTGAATGATTCCAAGAATAGTGGAGTGACTAATGTTGAACCTGATGAAGCACCTGAAAATCCAAGCGCCGAAGCTGTGCAAAAAGCCGAAGCTGACGCCATGATTGAAGAAATCAAAAACTTAAGAGGAGGTCGTAAATAATGGCAGCATACGAAATTGATGGTTACGACGATCTGATTGCTGGGATGGTCCAACCGATCGTCACTCAATCGATAATTATTAATACCGCAGTAGGTGCTCTATTTGATCGCGGTACTGTAATGGCCCGCACAGGATTCCACACTGATGGAACTTGGATTTGCACGATTGTAGATTCAGCAGCAGTAGGAGCAGATGATAAAATTCCAGTAGGTGTATTAGCGGATGTGGAAGTTGATGCGACTGTTAATCAGCAACGCGCGACGATCTACGTATCTGGCGAGTTTAATCGTGAAGCTCTGAAATTTGGCGGTGCCGATACAATCACAACGCATGAAGCAGCATTGAACAACGCTAAGATCCATACTAAACGAGTAGTGAAATAAGGGGGAACTAAGAGATGGCCATTAAAGATATTTATGCACTACCAACGCTATTGAAAGTTATTGGACAATTACCATCGCCTAGCACGTACATTTTGGATAAGTTCTTCCAAGATGGTGAGAATTTCGAAACAGAAACTGTTGAAGTGCAGACAATGAAGGGTAGCAAACCAATTGCCCCTTACGTATCTGAATTACAACCAGGTAAAGTTATTCTACGCACTGGTTATACAGCGAATCAATACAAGCCTGCTCTGATTAAACCATCTAGACCGATCACGGCTATTGATCTCAAGACACGATCTGCAGGTGAGGATTTGTTTAATCCAGATCAGCCAGAAGTTCGGGCTCGTAAGTTACTAGCAAAGGATATCATCGAACTCCAAGATGCTATTACTCGTCGTTTAGTCCAGCAAGCATCAGAACTGATGTTTACTGGTAAAGTTACGCAGGTTGGCGAAGGTGTGAGCCAGGTTATTGAATATGATTTTGAAAACATCGTGACACTGTCCGGCACTGATTTGTTTAGTGATCCGACTTCTGATCCAATCGCTTTCTTGGCTTCGCAACGTAGAGTTATTATGGATGCGAATGCACCAACACCGGACATCGTACTGGCTGATTATGATGTAGCTGTTTCTATCATGCGTCATCCTAAAGTTTTAAAGCTTGCAGAAAATAGAGGTGTTGATGTCGGAACTATCGACACAACCTTACTTCCTGACGGAGTTACCTTCCACGGTCGTCTTCGTGACGTCGGTTTGGATGTCTACAGTTACGTAGGGACGTACACCAATGATGCAGGAGCAGACGTTCCATTCATTCCTGCAGGCACATTAGCGATACTCTCTAGTCGTGATAAGTTCACTTTCCACTATGGAGCGAACGTGATCATGGATCCTAAGTCAGAACAGTTTGTGCGGGTATTGGGTAAGATCACACCACAATCATGGGTGACTGTAGAACCTGCTCAACGTTGGTTACAAATGATGTCTCGTCCACTTGCTGTCCCTGCTAACGTAGCTGGCTGGGTTGTTGCGAAAGTACTTTAAGGAGGAATGATTGTATTGGATATTAAAGCGATTGGAAAGATTCGTCACAACGGGGAGAGTTACAGTCCGGGAGATATTTTAACGGACCTAACAAAAAAAGAAGGTGAGCGTCTGATCAATCTCAAAGTCGGTGAATTCATGGCTAGTGAAGAAGGAATGGGAGCTCTTGATTTACCGATTTCAGATGATCTCGCTACCATTGAAGATTTCACCAAGCTGAAAGCCGATGAGCAAAAAGAACTGCTCGAAACTCTAGAGATTGAACCATCTACAAAAGCAGAAGATCGTATAAAGCAATACTCTGAGTGGTTCGAATTGCAGGTGAATGTCGATGAAGACAACCTATAATGTAGTGCGCGGATACGCTGAGATTGAAGGAGTCCTTTATCGTGAGGGCTCCTCTTTTGATGCTGACCCAGTGAGTGTAAAGGCTGAGATTCGTAAGGGTATTATTGTCGTTGCTGAGACAAAGAAGAAGGCTTCCCGTGAACTTTAAAGAGCAAGCCGCTCTGGACGTTACGCAGGCCTTTTTCAATGTGGATGAATTTAGCGAAGAAGTCGAGATTGACGGAGTAACTAAACCAGTCATGATCGACGACGATCAATTAAAGAAACGTTCTGACAAGGAGTATTTCGGTATAACAACCGGGATGCTCCTTTACTTTATTCCAGTAGCTGCATACGGTGACCAAAAACCCAAGGTTGGCAACTCTCAAATATTTGGTAAAAAACAGTATTGGATCGATGATGTAAAAGGTGAAGACACTGGGGTGTTTGAGATTATGTTGACTCAGAACCGAGGGGAGTAACTTGGGAAGTAAAATCGTGATCGATACTACACAATTGAACAGGGTCGTTGTAGGTCTGAAAGATTTTGAGAAGCAGATGCCTGCAGCTGCAATGTCAGCAGTTAATCGGACACTAGATCAAATCAACACGAAACTGGGTCGAATCGTTACAAAAGAATACAACATCAAAGTATCTGATGTGAAGAAAACCATCACCAAGAATAAAGCTAGAAAAGGTAACTTAAGGGCGTTCTTAAAATCAGAGGGGCGCACACTTTCCTTTTCTCATTTTCGCATCAGCCAATCAGGCAAAAAGGTGAGGAAGGTAAAAGTGAAGGTGAAAAAATCAGCTGGATTAAAGCAGATAAACACTGATCCTAGAGCATTTGTTCAGACTCTTAATGGGAAAAATCAAGTTTTAAAACGGATGGGTAAAGATCGATATCCGGTCGAGGTACTACGTACATTGTCAGTGCCACAGATGATTGACTCTTTAAATGTGTCGAATCAGATTCAAAAGGATGCTAATGAGATATTGGCAAAACGGATTGAGCATGAGATCGAATATAGGTTGAAGAAGGTGAAAGCGAAATGATCGACAACACGATACTTGAAGCTATAAAAACCTTTTGTGAAGTGAATGTCAGCCCCAAGATCAAGCTCATGGTGCCAAACGATGATGACATCAGAGAGTATCAACTGATGCACCCTAATGCGTTTATTGGCTGGTTGCCTCCGCCTAACCAACTTGAAGATGTACCTTTGCAATTACCTGATGGGGTAAAGAGTGCTATCCCAGCTATGGTAGTCGGCATGGATGATGGTGAAGATGATGGATCCGATGCAGGCATTAACATCCGGATCACGTTCGTTGTTTATAACCCCGGTCTATATCCTGAGTCCGGTGTAATCATTCCGAATTACAAGGGATATCAGGACCTTCTCAACTTAATGACCATCTGCAGACGTGAATTATCATCAAACTACCTCATTGGTGGTGGCGAAACATCCGCACAGAAGCCTTTTAGATGGGGAATGTATCAACAACAGCCTGTTGGATATTGGGTCGGTTGGCTAACCTTTAGAGCAACAACAGTCACTTTACCATTCGTGAACGTACCAAACTATTTAATAGATTAAGAAAGGATGTGAGCTAAATGTCTTATAAACATGGTGTATACGGTTCAATCGAGCCTAGCACGGACACATTACCACCTTCAGGGGTTGGAACATTACCAGTCTATATCGGTACAGCTCCTATTCAACGACTGGCCAATCCTGCAGGCGCAGTAAACGTACCATTGGTACTTAACAACTACGATGATGCAGTTGCAAAGATCGGATATTCAGATGACTGGTCCACTTTTACATTATCTGAAGCTGTATATGCTCACTTCAAAAATCGTATTCAGCCTATTGGCCCGATCATCGTTATTAACGTTATGGATCCGACTGTACACTCGACTGTAGAAACAGAAGATGTAGCCATCGTTAACGGAGTGGGTTATCTGACTGGACAAGCAGTGTTGAGCACTATTGAAATCATTGGCAAGGTGCAAGGAACGGATTACAAGGCAGAATATTTGGCAGATGGACGCGTTAAGTTAACAGCACTCCCAACCATGACACTTGTTAATCCGACACCTACCACGTACAACAAGATGGATATTACTAAAGTATTGCCTGCTGATGTCATCGGCGGTAATCTCGATGGCGTTCGATCTGGCATTTCAACGATCGATCTTATTTATCAGACACTTAATCAAATTCCAACGCTTCTAGCGGCTCCTGGTTGGTCACAGACGAAAGAGATCAAAGAAGCACTAATTACTAAATCTCAAAAGATAAACGGTCACTGGGACGCTGTTGTACTTGCTGATTTAGATGTAGGAGCAACTTCAACCACGATCGCTGAAGCAATCACTTGGAAAGAAACTAACGGTTACACGGATATTCCTCTGAAAGTTGGTTGGCCAAAGGTCAGTATGGCAGGGAGAACATTTTGGTCCTCTACAATCATGGGTGTGCGGATGCAACAAACGGATTTCGCCAATGACAATGTGCCATTTGAGTCACCTTCCAATAAACGAGTTGATGTAACTGCAACCGTCTTGGGTGATGGATCAGTAATCGCATTTGACGAGCTACAAGCTAACGAACTCAACACCAAGGGGATTACAACATTCAACTTCCGCGACGGTATATGGGTGTTGTGGGGTCCTCACAATGCGAACTTTGCATACGGAGTAGAAACTGATCCTGAAAACATGTTTGATGCTTCCATCCGGATGTTGCGATACTTGACCAATTCGTTCCAACGTCGTTATGGCGCTGATGTGGATGGTCCTCTAAATCGCAGTAAGGTGGATACAATCTTAAACGACTCAGGCGTATGGTTGAGTGGACTAATTGCAGACGGTAAGCTTCTAGCTGGTGCGATCAGCTTCAATGAGACTAGTAATCCAACAAGTTCTATTGTGGAGGGTGATTTTATCTTTGACATCCTAACCACTACTACACCAGTTGCTAAGTCACTCACATTCCGTATCTGTTATACAACCGCAGGGATAACAGCACTGTTCGGAGGTGAGAGCGAATGAAAATAACCAACAAAACGATCCAGTACAAATTAAAGGCGACTGACACAACTGGAAATCTCGTAGTAATTGATGACAACTCCGACCTGCAGCTACCGAGTATTGAAAAGTTAACTGATACGATCAAAGGTGCTGGCATTATGGGCGAGATCGACATGCCGACTTACGGACAGATTGGATCCATGACGTTTACCGTAAATAATCGGGCTGATACTGCTCAATATCCGATGTTGTCTAGACCGGGAGAAATCAAATTCGAGGTCATTTGGGTAGTTGATCTATTTGATTCCAGTAACTCGAAGATAGGTATTCAACAGAATAAAGTGTTTATGTCAGCAGTAAATAAGACATACGACATGGGTAAGATTGAGGTCAACGCTGGAGCGGACGGATCGAGTGAGTATGAAGTCTACTATCTACGTAAAATCATCGATGGGAAAGAAGTTCTTCTAATCGATAAATTCAATTATAAGTATGCAGTAAATGGCGTTGACTATATGGCCAACATTCGAACAGCTCTCCAATAGGAGGGCTGTTTTTTTACAATTCGAGGAGGGATTACATTGCCAAAATTTAAATTGAGCAAGGCTATAAATATTAATGGTGAGTCTGTAACGGAGTTATCTTACAACCTTGAGGATATGACAGCTAGGGAAAAGGCAGAAGCGACGAAAGGATATAAAAAGGCCGGGAACATGGTCATGGTTCAGGAACTAGATTCAGATTACCATTTGTACTTGTTTGCGGCTGCTGTTAAAAAAGAGAATCCTTCCATCGAAGCAGATGATGTACTCCGAATGAGTGCAAAAGATTCTGTGAAAGCGGAGGCTCTGGTGCGAGATTTTTTCTTTATCGATTCGGAGGACTCATCAGCGACGGATACATCTCAGGATGCATTACTCAATTAGTTTTTAATCACTTCGCCACTCGTACGGAGTGCATGCAGATGAGCATGATTGAGTTACATGAGTTTTACGAATCATTAGCGGATGAAGCAGAACGCCAACAAAAGGAGGCGGAAAGGACTCGTGGCAAGTAAACGTGATCTACAAGCTTTAATCGTTTTGGCTGGGAAGATCGATCCATCCTTGGCGAAGGCAATTAAGGATACAGACAAGAAGGTTAATGGTCTCGGTAATAGTACTGCAAAATTTGGAAATATAGCTAGTAAAGCTTTCGGTATCGCTACTAAGGCAGCAACAATTGGAGCAGCCGCTATTGGGGTCGGTCTTGTAGCAGTAGCGAAACAAGGTCTCGACCTCGCATCTGATCTCACAGAAGTACAGAACGTGGTGGATGTGACCTTTGGCAA
Source organism: Paenibacillus crassostreae (assembly GCF_001857945.1). Classification (NCBI taxonomy): domain Bacteria; kingdom Bacillati; phylum Bacillota; class Bacilli; order Caryophanales; family Paenibacillaceae; genus Paenibacillus; species Paenibacillus crassostreae. Next base: position 994,927 of record NZ_CP017770.1, on the reverse strand, counting down.
AGGAGCAGAACAAATAAATGCTTTTGCCAATACAGCTCTAAAGAGTTTTGGACTATCCGAACTATCAGCCAAACAGTATACCGGGACCTTGGGGGCACTGATGAAAAGCTCGGGGATATCAAGCGACCACTTGATTCAAATGTCTGAAAATCTCACCGGACTATCAGGGGACTTTGCATCCTTCTACAACTTAGATCCTGCTGAAGCATTCGAGAAGATTAAGTCTGGTATATCGGGTGAAACAGAACCACTGAGGGCTCTTGGCATCAACATGAGTGTAGCTAACCTAGAAGCCTACGCTCTCGCACAAGGGATAAAGACAAGCTGGGATAAGATGAGCCAAGGTGATCAAGTCATGCTCCGGTACAACTACTTGCTACAGCAGAGTGCGGATGCGCAGGGTGACTTCGCTAGAACGCAGGACGGTTATGCTAACCAACAAAGGTTATTCGGGGAAGGTTTTAAGCAGCTATCTGCAAACATCATGAAAGCAGCCCTCCCTGCATTCACTAAGCTATATGAAAAAGGCAATCAGCTAATCGATAGTTTTGCGAGTAGCCCTGAGAAAATGGGTAAACTGCAAGATATTATTGCCAAAGTCTCAGATACTATCATCAATTCGATACCAGGAATAGTAAGTGGTGTGGGCAAGTTTATTGCAATATTGGGTCAGGTATATAACAAGGCTACAGATGTAGGTCAATTTATATCTAGCAATTGGTCTCTCATTAAACCGATAATACTTGGAATTGTGGGGGCGATGGCATTATGGAAGATTGGTTCTGGAATAGCTGCTGGGATCAAAAGCATTACCAAGGCTTACGAATTTCTCGGAATTGCAAAATCTAAGGATAAAGCAATAACATTATATCTTAATGCATTGTATCTCAAGGATGCAGTCGTGAAAGGTACGAGCACAGTTGCAACATGGGCTATGGTTGCAGCAGGATCCGCGTGGAATGTTGCTGCTGGAATCGGAGCTACTGTTACTACTGCACTTGCTTCAGCCGTTGCATTCCTTACGTCACCAATTGGGCTTGTTATATTAGCGGTCGCAGCACTTGTTGCTGGAATCATCCTACTATGGCAGAACTGGGATCAGGTATCAACTTGGATGGTTGATGTATGGCAGAACAAAGTGTTGCCAGTTTTCCAAATGGTTGGTTCTTTTTTTAGCACACTATGGGATGGAGCAACTGCAGCATTTAAGGGTTTCATCAATATGGCTATTGGTGGAATAAATAAATTGATTGCCGGACTGAACAAAATCCAATTCCAACTCCCTGAATGGGCTGGTGGACAAGAGTTCGGTATTAATATCCCGATGATTCCCGCCTTTGCAAAAGGTGGATTTACGAATCAACCTTCTATATTCGGTGAAGCAGGACCGGAAGCAGCTATACCACTGAAACGTACACCACGAAGCTTAAGTTTGTTAAATCAGACAGCCAAAGCAATCGGTGCTGACACAGGAGGCGGTGAAAGGCCGACTTTCGTCTTTGCACCAGTATATAGTGGCTCTGGTTCAGGTGATGTATCTAAAGATTTGGAAGAAGCAGGGGATGACTTCTTCGATCGTGCTGATGCATGGTGGGAGTCGAAAAGGAGGGTAAGCTTTGGATGATTTAGTGAAAGGACATCTTTATACAACTATGGCGGGAGATACTTTCGACGCTATTTCTTTAGATTTCTATAATGACGAACGACATTCTTCGAAAATCATTCAAGCAAATCTAAGGTATCGCTCAATCATTTCATTTGCAGGTGGTGAGGAGTTGTTTATCCCGATCATCGAGGATGCAGCTGCATCCACCTTACCGCCTTGGAAACAGGGTGATTAGGTGCAGATAATCTATAACGGTACGGATATCACCTCTTCCGTTCACCCTACATCCATTCAAATGATCGACAATTCCGGCGGTATCCCTGATAGTCTGACGCTCAAATTTTCAGATACCGAGGGGATTTGGGGTAAGTGGAAACCCGCTAAGAACGATACTCTACAAGTTAAGGAAAGCGGTTATGATACTGGATTAATGTACATCGATCAGATCATGCAAACAGCTGGTAGCTTTGGACTTGCTGCGTTATCTATACCTCAGACTAGTAAATCAGCACGATCGCAAGGATGGGAAAGCGTCCGCTTCTTGGAAATTGTCACGCAAATAGCAGCTCGGCACGGATTTACTATTAAAACTTACGGAGTTACTAATCATCTATATGAGAGAGTTGATCAGATCGAGCAAGCTGACTTTTCTTTCCTTGCTGATCGGTGCTCACTTGAAGGCTACGCTCTAAAGATTAATAACAAATCTATCGTGATTTATGATGAAGCCACGCAAGAGAAGATAGTTCCGGATCCTGAACTGTCCATCATTCGAGAATCGAACATCAACGGTGACTTTGAGTTTATAGACAAATCAACGGATATCTACGGTAAATGCATAGTCAGTAGTCAGGCACTGAGTGGTTATATCGAAGGTGAATATACAGCTTCAGGAACTAACGGACCTACACTTAAACGCAATATTTTTGCAAGTAATCAAGCGGAAGCTAACCGTTGGGCTAAAGGCATTATCCGAAGTTTTAACAAGCACATGCTTACCGGATCGCTAGCGGTAAATTTAAATACTAATTATGCAGCAGGGACAACTATTCAAGTTACTGATGTCGGCATGTTTGATGGAGTATATTTTACCGATAGATTAGTCCACGATTTAATAAATAACAAAACCAAAGTAAAGCTACGAAAGCCATTGGAGGGTTATTGATGATCAGAAAGGGCGAGATCAGCTCCATGGATACTGTCACGCGTAAGGCGAGGGTGACTTTTAAGAATTTGGACAGTGTAGTAACTGCAGAGTTACCATATGCAGATCATGTGGCACCACAAATCAACGATATCGCAATCGTTGCCCTATTCTCAAACATACTTGTTGACGGAATGATTATAGCTGTTCGCAGGGAGGTGTAGATGATGGCTATCGCATCATTTCAAGGGAAGATATTTATGGTGAGCTCGACCAAAGTTTATACTTTAGATGGTCTTGAATGGTCGGGATCGCTTAATACCGAATCGCAAGAAAAATTAAAGAGTAAGCCTAGTACTTATATCAAAGGTCAGGCGCTTAATACGATGAGTTTTGATATTCCGTTGAGAGCAGATATGAAGACGGATGTTAGAAAACAAATAGAAGCATGGGAAGCGATACGTGATAAACAATCCCCAGGCTTTTTTGTTTTGGGGACCAAGCCACTTGGCAAAAATAAATGGCTCCTAAAATCCGTTGCTACGAGTGACACAGTGATCGATAACAAAGGGACAATCATTTCAGCTAAGATAAACCTCAGTTTCGAAGAATATGTTCGGGCAGGATCAGCACAAGCAGCAAAAGCGGCTTCAAACTCTTCAGGTTCATCAAGAACATCAATTTCCAGTTCTGGTGGTGCAAAACTTAACGTTGTACCTACTACGTATATCGATAAACCAACGGCGAAGCGTACTAACATAAATGTTGCACAAGCTCGTCTGAATGCATCTGAAGCAAGGATTTATTCGATGGGGGGATAGATATGTTAGTCACGATTAACACAACAGATACTCAGAACATTGACTGGGCGGCTACAGGTGCAGCTGAGATCGTCCAAAATGTATTTACACTCATCAATACATTTACCTATGAAGTCGCCTATGACAGAACAATCGGTATCCCTGGTAGTTTTATAGATATGCCCACTCCTGAAGCTGTGCCCATTGTAGTCGAGCGGATATACACTTTGATTGATGAGTGTGAGCCAAGAGCAACCGTGGAAGATGTGATCTTTGCAGGATTATCAGAGGATGGAACTTTAATTTTCGAGGTGGTGATAGATGTATGACGGATTTTAAACCAGTCCAATTTGTCGATACGGATGCGCAGCGTATTGAACAGGAGCTCATCGTAGATTATCAACGGGCTACTGGACAAGCACTTTATCCAGGAGATCCTAGACGTTTCTTTTTATTGCAAATGCTTCCGGTGGTTGTGGCATTGAAGAATGATATTAATTTTACAGGTAACTCGAATCTTTTACCTTTCGCTTTTGATGAAATTTTAGATGCTCTTGGATCTCGTATTAATGCTGAAAGACTATTAGCACAGTTTGCAACAGTAACAATGAAATTCATTTTATCAGCTATTCAGCCAACACCAGTAAGTATTCCAGTTGGTACAAGAGTTACACCGGATGGAGAAATATACTTCTCCACATCTTCAGTACTCACTATACCGGCAGGAACGACAGAAGGAATGGTAGAAACGACATCCACACTGGGCGGTGAAAAATACAATGGTTTCGTTGCTGGACAAATAAACCTTTTGGTTGATCCTGTTCCATTCGTTGTAAGTGTCTCAAACATAGATACGAGTTTAGGTGGTTCAGATGAAGAAACGGACGAAGCGTATAGAGAGCGTCAGAGACTAGCTCCTGCATCATTTAGCGTTGCAGGTCCTGAAGATGCTTATATCTTTTTTGCCAAGTCAGCTGATGTGAATATTATTGATGTTGCTGTCACTTCACCCAGTCCGAATGTGATCAATATTTATCCGCTCATGAAAGGCGGAGCGTTACCAACTCAAGCTGTGCTTGATAAAGTGCTAGCTCAAGTTAGCCCTAAGAATAGACGGCCGTTAAATGATCAGGTGAGCGCCCTAGTGCCCACTGAGGTAACATACACAACCGACCTAACGTATTACATTGCCAAGGATAAATCAGCCGAAGAATCAAGTATAAGAGCCGCTGTAGAGGGCGTAGGTGGGGCGGCTGATTTATACGAGATTTGGCAGTATAGCAAGCTAGGTCGAGCGATCACTCCGGATGATCAGATTTCACGGATTTACGCTGCAGGTGCTTACCGTGTAGTACCGACATCACCAGTCTATACAGAGATCGCAGAGAACGAAGTCGCTAAGCGCACTGGGGTACGTGCAGTGACCTATGGGGGGCTGATCTAATGGATCTTCAAACCTTAGATTTGCTTAAGTTACAAACTAAATACATGCGGGATGATGAAACTGTGATTGGATTGTCTGCGGCATTAGGTGGCCAATTCAAACGGATTGCAAGTGAGATCGTTAAGGTGATGATTTATAGCCAAACCGATCAACTACCCGAAGAAGCACTGGATGTCTTGGCTTGGCAATTCGGGGCTGATTGGTATGATGCTAATGCCAGTATCGAGACAAAGCGAGAGGCTATCGACAACGTACTTTATCTCGCTCAGATCAGAGGTACACCAGCAGCTGTTCAACGCATTGTTGAAATCTACTTTGGTGATGGAAGAGTAGAAGAATGGTTTGAATACGGTGGAGAACCTGGCTATTTCAGAGTGATCACGAACAATCCTGAAGCGACAAATGAAAAAGCGACACAGTTTATTAAGTCTGTAAATTCAGTGAAACGAAAAAGCGCATGGCTGGAAGTTGTGATATTGGAAGAGTCAACACCTCTGAACTTATACATCGGTGGAGCAGTACATGTTGGAGAATATATCTTAGTGGGGTAGGTGAGGAAATGTCATCATGGGCAACAGCAATGACAAACAAAGGACGGGCTTTACAAGCTAAAGCCCAAGCTGGAGAAGCGTTAAACTATACACGAATCGCTATAGGTGACGGAGCATTAGGGGGTCAATCCATAGCAACACTGACCGCATTGGTAAGTCAAAAAAAGACACTGGATATCACAACGTTGAATCGACCAATTGGTTCAATTCGAGCGGTGATCGGTACGGTAATAAGAAATACTGATATCGTTACGGGATTTGATTTTAGAGAATTTGGTGTGTTTGCTTTAGATCCGGACGAGGGAGAAATTCTTTACTTCTACGGTAACGCAGGGGACACCGCCGATTACTTGCCACCAAATGGTGACGGAGTGATCGAGAAGAGTTTCAATGTGAATGTACTCGTTGGTGATGCTACGACAGTCACTGCGACAATTGACCAATCTCTCGTTTATGTTACACAGCAGGAATTGGATGAAGCTCTCGCAGGCATAGTCATTAATGATGCTTCTCTAACGCAACCTGGTATTGTCCAGCTCTCTAACGCGACAGATGGAATACGAGAAAACATAGCCCCTACCGAGAAAGCCTTGGGGCTTGTCATGGCTGAAGCCACCGCGGGAAAAACAGCTGGCAATGAGCGAAAAGCGGAAGTAGTAGCCGTGCTTGTTGCCAAAGGGGTATCGGCTACTACAAGCGAATCATGGGATTCATTGATTGCAAAATTAACGGCTCTTATTAAAGCAACTGGTAACGCAGTCTTAGTGGATGTGTTAGCAGGTAAAACATTTAGTAACGAATCAGGTAATAACCGTGTAGGAACAATGCCTGATTACTCAGGGTATCCGGGCAACGGTGGGTATGCTAACGCTAAAAGCGTGAAGGGTGACGGTCAAGGTAGTTTGGTATTCGAACCTAATACGGGGTATTACAAAGAAGGTATAAATACAAACGGGTATGGTGCGATAATCGCAGTCGATCCCGAATATGTTCCTTCAAGTTTCAGAGCTGACAAAAATATATTCGGTGTACAGGGTAGTATCCCTATTAGGAGCGGTAACAATGCTACTTTAAAAAGCCCCGTAAGTGGTGGCGGTGCTTTATACCTGTACGCACCCGAAGGGTACTATAACGGGGGAGACTCTACAGTATACCTAGTAGACCCTGACTTTGTTCCTGGCAATATTAGGAGTGGTAAAGATATATTCGGTACGGTTGGTACTTTGGTGGAGGGTAGAAAAACACATATTATAAATGTCGGTTCTTATCAAACCGTGGCCGCGGGGTACGGAAGTGACAGACTAGAATTCCATGGTGTTCCTTTTGTTCCGACTAGTATCATTGTTACAGCAACTTATGGCGCTACCCCTAGATTGAGTTCAATTAGTAAGGAATTCGGAGTATGGACATTGGGTAATGCCGGGGGGACTAGTGACAATGCATACATTGCTAGTGCGAGTGATGTACTTAATGATGGGTGTATCCTATCCGTACTGAGTAAAAATGGTGCAACTTTTTATACTGGTATTCAGATATTATTCGTTAGTTAAATAAAGGAGGGCGGGATTTTTATGGAACAATATGTAGGACGTAGATTATATTATGACAAGTCGACGGGTGAAATAATTATTGATACAAGGGAACGAATCGGATATGAAGTAGAAGCGACAATAGAAAGTGATTTTGATAGATATACTCTATTGAAAGAAAGAACTATTGATTCCGTCGGGGTTATCGAATTAGAATATGGTCAATATTCAGAAGATTTTGAACAGGCTACTAGGTGTAAAATTAACCCTGAAACATTAAAATTAGAATTTTCATATCCCGACCCAAACAATCCAGTGCCGGAAGTACCAATATATCGTAAACCACTAACTGAAGAAGTTGAATTATTGAAATCTGCTGATTTAGATAATAAAGAAGCAATTACTACGCTTTACGAAATGATGTTGTCAGGAATGGAGATGTGACATGGATAAAACAGCCATCGCAAAAGCCTACTTTGAGTTAGTTAAAGCCGGAAGGCGGACAGAGGAAAGTGTACCGGATAGCATTAGAACTGAATATGAGTTATTGAAAGAAGCTGATCTCCTTGCTCAATAGGCTAAAGGAACAGCTTCTTTTATTTTGCCTAATCTTTGTGAGGGGAGGTGATATCATGCAAGTAATCGCATCGACATATGTATCGCTAATCGTTGCTGGGCGTCGCACATTTAGCCAAGTACCAGGTACAGTTAAAGAAATGGTGAGAGCAGACCTTGTAGCACTAGGTTATGACTTTGAATCTGAAACAGTTTAAACTCTAACACACTTATGCAGTGTGTTTTTATTTTGCCCTCGGATCCTCGGGGGCTATTTTTATACAAAGATAGGGGGATTAGAATGGATAATTTTTTAAAGGCTGTTATACCTGTAGCCAGCGTAGTAGCATCATTTTTTTTTGGGGGTTGGTCAGCATTGCTTACTATTTTATTGGTGTTTGTCGTTTTAGATTATATTACAGGGGTTGCAGCTGCAGCTAAAGAGGGCAAGCTTAAAAGTAATATTGGGTTGTGGGGCATTGCACGTAAGATGGTTATCTTTGCGATTGTGGCCGTGGCGCATCTTACGGATCAGGCTCTAGGTGGGTCGCACTTATTCCGAGATGCAGCCATATTTTTTTACTTGGCTAACGAATTGTTGAGCCTAATCGAAAATGCCGGAAGATTGGATGCACCAATCCCACCAGGACTTAAACAGGCGGTTGAGGTCCTTAAAGGTAAGTCAGGCGATAAGGGGGTAGGGCAATGAGTCGCAAAATATCGCAAACAGGAATAAGTCTAATCAAATCGTTTGAAGGGTGTCGACTCACAGCGTACAAGCCAGTTGCGACCGAAACATATTACACAATCGGATGGGGGCATTATGGTGCCGACGTAAAGCAATGGCAGACGATCACACAAGCACAAGCGGATAAGATGCTTGTAATTGACCTTGCCAAATATGAGGCATATGTTAATAACGTGTCTTACGTGCCAGTTACAGACAAACTCACGCAAAATCAGTTTGATGCGTTAACTAGCTTTTGTTACAACTGCGGTGCAGGCAATTTGCGGAGCTTATGCAAAGGTCGGACGATCGCACAAATAGCCGACAGTATCACCAAGTATGACAAGGCTGGTGGAAATGTACTAGCTGGCTTGGTGCGGAGGCGTAAAGCGGAATTAGACCTATTTAATAAGGATGATATTAAGGAGGACAAAGAAGTGAAAAAGGTAGATGCTGATGCAATTATTGATAAATATCTTAAGCCAGCTTATGGAGTGGCTAAGACAGTAGCAGATAAAAAAGAGATTGGTAGATTGGCAGATGTGTTGCGAGTGGCTTCTGGACAAGCTAAACAAAATGGATAGGTAAATTAGCAAGCGCTTGGGATTTTGAATGCTATAACCCTGCTGACTTCGGTCGGTGGGAATTTTTTATTAAGTCTGCATAATACAATTGACATATTCTCTAATCTGATGGAAACTTGGTGAATAGGAAAATAATCCTAAGTACATAGCTAATATTCAGAGAAGGGCTGTTTTGTTTGAAAAATATACCTGACTTCTTCGATAATTATCATTTACCAGACGGGCTGTATGAGTGTACAATAGAGGAAATCGAACAAAGGTTCTTGTTTTCTGAGAAAAGAATATATTTATGGGGACTATTCAAAAATCTGATTAACAGATTGATTGGACTTGGATTAAAACCAAAAGCTCTCCTTATAGACGGTAGTTTTGTTACTGGTAGAGAAGAGCCTGGGGATGTAGATTTTGCAGCTTTAATCCCCCCTCCAGTAATTGAAGAAGCTCTAAAAACATTAGATGAACATGATAAACATGCAATTTTTTTATTTATGTCTCCTGAAAATCAAACAGCAATTCGGTCGCTATTTGGCACACATTTATTGCTGGCAGATACAGAGGATTCCTTGAACCATTGGGTGGATTTTTTTAGAACAGGTGGGGCTAACGGAAAACTTAGAGACAGGGATCCAGAAAGGGATCCTGACTGGGTAATAGTTCCTCAGAGTAAGGGTATACTTAAAGTATATCTTGATGGAGGTGATATCTAATGGTTAAAAACTCCTTGTCAGAAATCATGGAGAGTTTGAAAAAGGCTAGGGAGAATCTAAATAGGATTAAAGCATCGTATCAGGACAATAACGATCTTTTGAATTTTTATGAGCCATCTGCGAAATATCTAGTAGGGAGTTTAGAGAAACAACTAAGCGAGATCCTTCAGGATGAAGTAGCTTGTAAACTATATCCAGATGACAAGGAGGTTGACCTTTGGATTAGGATAGATGGGGAGCAGTTTCATAATGGTAAAGGCCCTATTGGTTCAGTTGGTAATTTTCTAAATAAACTAGCTAGCGCTAATAGACAAGCGATCAATGTTATTTCTAAAGTGCGGAAAATTGATTTCAAATCTCAGTTTAATGGGTTCTCTGATTCTTTCGATTTAACAGCGACTGCTACAGGTAGTTTGAAATTAGGGCTTAAAAAACCAGAAATGAAGTTAAAGGCTGAAGAGGGTCAACTTGATATCTTTACATTTGCAGAAGATCCTTGGGAAAAATTTAAAGAGAGTGCCGCTCAAAATGAAATTATTACTGAATCCATGAATCTATTGTTGTCGGCAATTGCTTCTGCAGAAAATGAAGAAATATTTAATGAATTAACTGAAAAGTATGAGGAAAAAGATCTTCTTAAGATAATTCATTACGCGAAACAAGTTGTACCAAGTGCTCAGTCGAATATTGAAACCGTCTCATTTGAGATTCAAAACTTAAACGTTAGTCAGCGCTATATCAACACAACCAAAGAGACTCGAAAACTTTTATCTAAACAAGCAAAGCGGCTTGTTCCTGATAAAGAATACATTACCGGAAGTGGAACAGTTCGTGGAATGGATTTGGACGATAGGAGTCTGATTATTCGCCCCTTAGTTTACGAAGAAACTACCCACGACGAGATAAAATGTTATTTCACAAATGTTAAAGAAGATCAGGATTTAGAAATGTTTTTAAATAAAAGAGTGGATTTAACTGGGTTTATTATCTATTCAAGTAATAACAAATTATTAAGGTTGGAGATAGAGGAAATTACTGAAACGAACATTCATAATTAAATTATCATTTATACTAGTGTCAGAGATTAACCCAAACCTTTATCAGTTAAGTAAAGACCCTGCTGGTCGCTCACTGGCAGGGTCCTTGTACGTTCAATGAAACATATCTATAACCCTCGATACCTTCTCCACATCCACGTACGGCACCCACATAGGACCTTCTGACGCTCGCACCTTGACACGTTCGGGATCATTGGACACTTCTGCCACTCCTGTTATAAACTCGCCACTAGCAAGCCTCAAGGACACGCTCTGATTCTTTTCTACAGCTTTATGTAACTCACCCTTCACATCCATTCGACGCACCTCCAAATAATTAAGATAACTTATTTTCCTATAACTTTAAAACCCTTCTTAGGATATTCTGACATTGATAAACGAACGCCTGTTTGGTTATAATGCAAACAAACGTTCTTATTAAGGGAGTGTATGAGATGAGTAAAAGACTTGAGGGAAATGGACTGTATGAATCAATGCGGATGATTATCCCACAGCACAAAGAAGCAGTTATAAAGCAAGCGCAGGAGATTCACAGAAGGAAGAAACCAAACTTAGATGAACAACAATGGGAAACAGTAGAACGAGCGATTGGCGAATCTTTAAATGAGCATGCAACTATTACGCTCCAGGTATATGGACCGTTCGAGAATAAGGAGCTAAGAGGGATAGTTGAATCGGCTAATATATACCGCCAAGAGATCAAGTTCATATTCGATGGTGAGTGGGAATGGATTAAATTCGAAAATATCATATCAGCTGAGGTGTAAAGTCTTTCGTCTGAAATCAATAAAAACAATCCCTCAGCCATATAGGTTAGTGGGATTGTTTTTATTAACATTTGATTTTCTACTGTTTACAATGATGGGAGCATATCACAATCACGACGATAGGTCGCTTTTTTATCTTATTCTAAATTATCTATCGCGTATTGTGCTTCTTCCGCAGTGAATTTTTCCCCGTATTCCGAAATTAATTGATCGTAAATAGCCGAGTCTGACATACTCATAGATTCTGCATATGTTTGCGCCTTTTTTAATGCACTTTCTTTCCAATCGAATACAATGTTATCAATAGCATATTGAGCGGCTTCTGGAGGGAAATTCTCTCCATATTCAGAAGTCAACTGATCGTAAGTACCTGCCTTTGACATGTGCATAGTTTCTGCATATAATTCCGCTTTGATTAAAGCTGATTTATGTTCCCTAGGGATACTATCCTCTTTTGCCTGGGCTTCCTTTTCAGCTAATTCTTCAGCAGCAACCTTGGCTTCGGCATCGGCTTTATCTTTAGCTTCTTGATCTGCCTTATCTTTGGCCGCTTGATCTGCTTCTAGTTTAGCAGTGTCATCAGCCTTTTTCTCCGCTTCATCAACAACGGTGTTTTTGGCTTGGGTAGTCGTTGGTTCGCTTGCTGTAGTATCTGATTTTTCGCCCATGTTCCCTATAATTCCGATCACAATAAAGATACCGACCCAAAACCACCATTTTTTATAAACTGGTTTCTTCAATGTATTTCCCCCTAAATTATGATAATATATGACAAACCTAGTCTATCAGAACTAGGTAAATACTACCACCATTTTTAAGAGATACTTTACAAATGGAGGATCTATCTGGTAGTATATGAAAATACTATATTAGTTACTTTCTAACCACTTAATCCCTAGCATGCGCACAAGGGATCATTCTATGAGTTATAATTGTTGAGTTAAAGCGAGCTTATGAATATATGTCAAAGCCGCTACATTCAAGTTTAAGAAGTACTATCTCTTTTTTTAAAAAAATCCTGGTCTATTGATTTTAGTCAATAGAACGCAATGGATTGACTGGAGATAACTTTTCTTATCTTGATATGTAGCGGCTTTTTTTTGTGTTCACATGAAAGGGGGTGGTTTGGATATAATTACAAGTTTAAAATTGGAGGAATACGGTATCATTTTCCATCGTTAGGAATTACAATAGTGGCAATGGTTGTCAAGTTTAACTGGACAAATTCTCCGAGGGTGAGTAGAGAAGTCTACTCTTTCCTGTTACGTCTTTTCGGTTTGCCCGTCTTTAATATGTAGAAGTCAGTTGTCTTACACTCAAGAATATAAGCGGCGTTTATAGCAAACTCCAGAGTCATGAAAGCTTCTCCGGCAACGAGCTGACTAACGAACTGACGCGAACATCCCATGAACCGAGCGAATTTAGACTGGGTCATATTTCTTTCTTTTAACCGATCTAGTAACAGGCACTCCCCGAGGAGATATGCCATTTGTTTCTCCTTTCCTCAGAAAATATATATTGTGGTATAAAGGAACATTTGTTCTCGTTTTTTGTTCTTGTTTATGGTATTATCATTTCAACGTCTCACCACGGTACATAATACAACTAGGAGTGATGGCTTATGCCTATCAAGAAGACAATACTCAGTCTGTGCGATCTAGCAATTGTTTTAGGTGAAGACCCTGTAAAGTTTAAGAAAGAAATTGCTATTCTTCTTCAAACTCCCGTTCCATCCGAACAAGACCAATTACTTTCCGCATTTCCTTTTCAGTCAATTCCCGTCCGTCAACAACTATAGTGTACTTCTCAGTTAATTGTTTATCAGACAAGTCTATATTTCCAACAAACTCTCTCTCGCTTTTAAAAGGGAGGGGGTTTGCTGAATATGCTATATGGTATTTGCTTGCAAGGGAAGATAACAATTCTATTATATTTGATTTGAATGGGATATCATCGATGTCAGAAATCTTATTGATGAGTTCCTGATAGTTCTTTTGTTCAGTCAGATGAAAACTAAAGGTGATCTTCTTCTTTGATGATGTAATAATTTTGGATAGCTCGTCAATAAATTCCTGCATCAACTCTTCGGTTTCTCCTCCGGAAAAGTCAAACAATTCAAAAGTACTGCGAAGCTGCTCGTTTAAGTAGTCTTGCTTGTATAAGCCTGATAAAAACTCATTCTTCTCCTGTTCGGAGAAATCAGACAAAAAACCAGAAATTTCGAACAGCTGAGTATAGGAAATATCAAGGACCCCAGCTAATCTTCTAATTATCTGTGAGTTAAGAAAGTAATCTCTCTCTTCATTTTCAATTCGTAAAAGTTGGGTTTCATTTATGCCTACTCTTTCTGCTACGTTAGAAGCAGAAAGCCCTAAAGCTTCACGATTACTTTTAATGAAATGCCCTAGAGATTCCTTCCCATCAAGTATATTTGAAGTACTCACCCCTAAAGCATCAGCCACAGTTCTCAATGTTTCTAAACTTGGGTTATACCGATCTCCCTCAATGTCAGCTAGGTAAGATCTGGACATATTAGCTTTCTTAGCTAGCTCGACTTGAGTTAGCTTATTTTGTTTTCTAAATTCCTTAATATTCTTACCAATAGACATAAAGAAACTCCTTCACAATGGATTCACCTTATTCTATCCTTGCTATGTCGGTAATACAAGTTCAATAATGACGGAAATACAAGTAAATATAAGGATATAGACGGAAATACAAGTATTATAGTGCTTTTATCTTTGAAATGCTTGAATTTACTGGAAAATGGTCCTTTACTGCTATGTCGGAAATACAATACAATACAGGCATAGGAAGGAGGAGAACACGATGGATAAAAAACTTCTCGGTGAAGCTATCAGGAAAAAGCGAAAAGAAAGAAAGATGAAACAGTACGAACTGTCTGAAGAGACTGGATTATCCCGCAATTATATCTCCGACATCGAAAACGGAAGATATATGCCAAGCGTTGATTCTCTATCTAAGTTAGCCGTATGTCTTAGTATCGACTTAAACACGTTATTGATGTCGGAAATACAAGATAAAAATATTGTATCCGTGTAGGCATCTTATTATACACACTCCCCTAGAAAGGATGATAAACATGAACAAAGCGGCGACTTGCCTACAAGCAGCATTCCAAGACTGCCTATATCGTAAAGCCACTAAACAGCAACTGCAAGACTTTATAAATCGAGCTCGCATTCACTGGTCAGGCAACACCGAAATGATGGCAGTCGTAGAAGAGCTACAAAATCAAATATGAGAGGAGTAATCATATGAATCAACTACTAGTTATTAATCAAGGTGGACGGTTACTGGTAGACAGTCGGGAAGTGGCTGAGATGACAGGGAAGAGACATACGGATCTCATCCGAGATATCGATGGATACAAAGCCGTTTTAGATCAAAACGCAAATCTGCGTTCTGACCATTTCTTCATTGAAAGTAGCTATGAAGCTGGAACAGGTAAGTCATACCGTCACTTTCTACTTACTAAGAAAGGTTGCGACATGGTAGCTAACAAGATGACAGGAGAAAAAGGAGTCCTCTTTACAGCAACATACGTAACCGAGTTCGAAGAAATGGAGAAACGATTAAATCAAGTAGTTAACTTGGTTGGGTTAAGTCCAGAATTACAAGCGATATTCACGTTGGACAAGCGTACTCAGGCATTTGAAGACAGGGTTGAAAAACTCGAGAATAAGACGACCATTGATTATGGCCAACAACGGGAACTGAAAAAATTAGGTAATGCGAGGGTTGTGAAACTTCTTGGCGGTAAAGGGTCAGCTGCATACCGAAACAGTAGCATTCGCAGTAGTGTTTATTCGGCACTTTGGAATGACTACCAGGAGTATTTCGGGATTAACTCCTATAACAACACCCTGAACAAGGATTATGAGTCCGGATTGCAATATGTACCGCGTTGGACTCCACCTAATAACTTGATGAGGGAGATAGAAGATAAGAACTTGCAGATATCATTCATTTAATAGAAGGAGGAAAAAAACATGATCATTAAAGCAAGAACTTGGTTAGCTCTCACATCTGGAGAGCGAATGTCAGCATTGCAGTATCTAGCAGATCGGACAAGCAAGAAGTGGGCAAGGCATGGGAAATAAGTATCGTTTACGCGGAGGGAGGTGAACAAGCAAATGCAAATCATTCAAAAGCTAACAGTCGTATCTAATCCAACTAGAACCTTCGAAGTTGGTACTGAAATAGGCGGTCGTGAAGTAATCGAGATTGCACAGGTTGGAGCGACTTTCGAGGATCGTGTTCATTCCGAATATGTAATCTTTGATGAAAACAACAACCTGATATCCAGCATCGAGAACTGCCCGGTTATCGTGGATTATAAGGAGATCGTTGAGCATGACGAGACCGAACCAACTCCTGTATCTAACACGAATTACCGCGGGGAGTATAAGCCGTTTTAACGTAGTCCTATTATTTTTTTGCCAAAATCGGGGATTTAAGCCCAAATTCAAGCGGAATGAGGAGGGAATCATGGATATTAAAACACTTGAGTACATGGGAAATCGTGTGGATAAGGCACGGGATATCACTAAGGAGATAAAGGCTTTGGAGTCAAGAAAGCACAATATATCCATTCACGATGTGAATGGAATTACTGTCGACGGAAGTGTTATCGGTTCAAAGTTTAGGTGGTTTGGTTCTGAAGCATGCGTAAACAAGCGAGTTGTGCAGGCGATGACTAAAGCTATCTTAGTCGTAATTGACGAACAGATCGCATTGCTCGAACAAGAACTCGCTGAACTATAGAAAGGAGCCACACATGCCAATACTCAGAGGTCAAATTTACTGGACTGATCTTGGTAAAGGAATCGGTAGTGAACAAGCTGGTCATCGACCTGTACTGATCATCCAAAATAACGAAGGCAATAGGTATTCACCGACAGTAATCGTCGCACCGATCACAGATGCACAAAAAAAATATCTCCCAACACATGCACGGGTCACACTCGAACAAGAGTTAGCTGGGATTAAGAAAAATTCAGTTGTCCTTCTTGAACAGCCTCGCACGATTGATAAGAAAAGGCTCGGATATTACATCGGAACACTATCACCCGAAAATATGTCACTGGTTGATGATTGTATCCTTATCAGTTTGGGATTAGTAGGTGTCACTGTAAGCACAAAAAAAGCCACCCAATAGAGAGTGGTCAATAAGAAAATATCTGAATCGATCATATCACAGAAAGCGAGGATAGCAAATGGCAAAGCAAGTAAGGTTTATCAGGTTAGAGGTTGAGAACTTTGCAGGGCTTCCATCTGAGACAGTCACTTATGGAGATATCACAGCATTCTCAGGCATGAACGGTGAGGGCAAGACTTCTCTCGGTACTGCTCCAGTATGGACCTTGTATGGTGTTGATCTATATGGAAGTAAGTACAACCCAACTCCAACTACCTATGAATACGACCGTGTGCACGTGTCCCTCCTGATGTCAGTAGATGATGCAGAGTTGAAATTCGCTAGAGAAATCAACGCCAAAGGAACGAATGTTTTCTTTTTAAACGATGTGCCAGCTAAAGCCAAAGAATTCGAAGAAGCGGTAGCAAGCCTGTTCGATAAAGACGAATTCCTTTCATTATATAATCCAGTCTATTTCTTCACTCAACACTGGACTAAACAGCGGGAACAGATTCTAAAGTATTCCACTCCGCCTGCCAAGTCAGAAGTGTTTGCGGAAATGTCCAGAACATCTGCTGATCAGAAAACCAAAGACATTAAGCATAATCCACAAGCTGTGAAGCTAGCAGAATTAACAAAGAAGCATTCATTAGATGATCTGCAGAAGATCCACGGTGGTACTGGCGGGCAGAAGTCGAAGTTGGAGAAGCAATCCATTGCGGCACAAAGTCGGACTAAGACATTAGTAGAGCAACTTCAAAGGTATCCAGCAAGCGGTTCTGATATAGAAGCATTGAAGACTCAGGAATCCGCACTTCGTGAAAAGATCGCTGAGATTGATGGCGGTGTGGCTGATGCTCATCGAATCAATAACAAACGGATTGAATTAGTGTGTCGGATAACAGACCAGTCAGATAGCATCAAGCGCAGTAAGGATAAATTCTTAATACTTCATGGCGAGACAATCGAGGAAAATTGCCGCACATGTAAACAACCTTTAAATGCCGAAGCGATAGAGGCTACTAAATCGGATAAACAGCAGCGCGTTGATAAGGCTAGGGCAGACCATCAGGTTCTCATAGACAAACGAACGGAACTTGAAACTGAACTTGCCGAAATAGTAGTCGTTGATATGTCAGAACAACAGGCTCAGGTGAGAGTGCTTGAGGATCAGCTTGATCCAGTCCTAGCCGCAATCAGAAATGAGACTGAACGTGAACGCCTGCAAGCTGATGTAGACAAGGCAAAAGCAGACGAAGCAGACACGCTAGCAAGCTTGAAAGAGTCGGTCTTCATCCTAGATGCTATCAAGTCATACCGAGCAAAAGAAGCAGAACTACAAGCAGATAAGGTTCAGTCACTATTCACAACACTCAAGATCCGACTCTTCAAGCACGTTAAGACAACAGGAGAATATGAACCTGATTTCTCTATCCAAAGCAACAACAAAGACTATGTGCAACTGTCAACTGGACAGCGAGTCGGCGCAGGATTGGAACTCTCAGAATTTTTCTTCAAGCAATCAGAACTCATAGTCCCTACATTCATCGACTCTATCGGAGAATACACAGGCAAAGTTGCGGTATATGGTCAGCTAATTACCGGACGAGCTGTAGCAGATCAGGAACTGAAAATAGAATCGGAGGTCGTTGCCTAATGAAAAATTTATCCCTTATCGCTAACACGTTCTTCTTCATCTTCTGGGGTGCTCTTCTAATTATGTTTCTCTTAAACAAATACAAACCGGTAAAAACCATCATTGCAATTAGTTTTTTTATTACCGCGTTATCTTTCCTTTTCAGAGCCTTAGAACAAACAACAGACCTATTAGGAGGAATTAACCCATGAAAAATAACATTAAAAAGTACTCACTTACTGCCGCATTACAAGCCGGTGCCGCTTATGACTTTGCAATCCTTAAGTCTCGTAGACAGTTCAAACGTGAGAAGTCGGACAAGAAAAAGTATGTACCTGGGAAACTAGGATTATCTGCTGTATCGACTGCAATCAAGAAAGAGTTCGGTACCATCTTATCCCGCAAAGAGCGTAGAAAGTCCCCGGTATTTCAAAAGTTCTATGCACAGGGAGGTAATTAGGTATGGGACTTGATTTCAACAAGGGTGGTGCACATTGGAGTTACAGTGGTTTCTACAGATTTAGAGTAAGGGTTGCGGAAACTATCGGGATCGATCTCGATAAGATGTCAGGATTCGCTTCGTTAACTGACAACTCAGGGATCGGTTGGGATTGGGTTACTGATCCAGTTGTTCCATTGCTGAATCACTCTGACTGTGACGGTGGACTGACTCCTGATCAGTGTCGCTCAATTGCTCCGAGGTTGAAAGAAATTATCGCGAATTGGAACGCACCTGATGACTACGACAAGGCTCAGGCGGAACTTCTTATAGAAGGGATGGAATATTGTGCTCAAACGAATGTTCCGCTGGAATTCATATGAAGAACGGTAAAAACCCAACACTCCGCCAAAAGATGGTAATCAAGGACGCAGGATTCAATCCTGATAACTGGCTAGTATGTAAGTCGCCAACGGACGAGCTTCATCTGGTACACCGCTTTACCAGCTCTACTAAAATCATTCATTTATAGGAGGCAATCATTCAAATGACTAAAACAAATACACAGATTCAAGCAATCAACGAAGAAGTTGTTGTCGGTAACTTTACTCAGAAACATTTAGATACTTTGAAGTCCACTATTGCAAAAGGTACAAGCAACGAACAGTTCTCTCTCTTCATGCAGACTTGTGTTAGAACAGGGCTTGATCCTTTCCTTAATCAAATCTTCTGTATCGTATACAACGGTAAAGATGGTCCTGTAATGAGCATGCAAATTGCTGTCGAGGGCATCGTCGCTCTAGCTAAAAAGCATGAACAGTATAAAGGTTTCATTGCTTCTGAGGTTAAGGAAGAGGATGAATTCGAGATTGATATGGTAACTGGCGAACCAAAACACCGGATTGTATCTATGCAGCGTGGGAAGACGGTAGGTGCTTATTGCGTAGCTTATCGCGAAAATGCTCCGAATATTGCAGTCATCATCACTTCTGATCAAGTGGATCACTTGGTAAAAGGTCGCAACGGTCAGATGTGGAAGGACTACTTCGACGACATGATTGTAAAGCATGCAATCAAACGAGCATTTAAACGACAGTATGGAATTGAGGTATCCGAAGATGAGTTCGGTTCGAATAATCAAAATTCATCACCGGCTCCATATGAACGCCGTGAGGTCGGTCCCGAGGTTGAGGTTATAGATGTATCGCAACAAGATGATAACACGGATCAAAGACCTGCAGAACCAATTGCTCCGCTCACTGAATCTCAACGCGTTAACGGTCAGATAACCGAGGCTCTTGAAAAGCTTGGGGTAACAACTCCAGACGGTAGGCTCTCATATATGCTTAAAAACATTAAGGATTTAAAAGAAGGCACGATGCCTACACTCGGTCAGAAAAAGGGCCTTCTCAAAATCATCGAAATGGAGATCCAACAAAAGCAATCCAACTCCGACGACGAACTTCCATTGTAATGGTCATATCAGTCGAAATATATGTTCGCTGTCCTGACTGCGAGATATGTGGGAACGAAATCAACAAAGACAAAGAGGAGTATATCCGCCACATGCGGGTATGCCCTCAATGCTTCAAAGGGTTGGGAGGGCAACGGACGTGGAAGAAAAAGAAGGCGACTTCGAACAACTCGACTTATTCGGAAGTGAAGACCTGAATCCAGCAAAACCATTAAATGGCGTGTATTACGAAGAGTCTACATGCAAGTATGTATCCTTTGTAGTTGGTCGTAGGCACTATGAATGGTCGGCAAAGAAGTGTTCGTTTGATAAGGAATGGCAGGAGAAAACGAAGAGGGAGCGTGCGATATGAAAGAAATAACTAAACGTCATCTTGATTTTTTGGAAGAGGCAAAGATGAGCTTTGAAAATGATGTACGGCTTGAAACACATCGGAATGAAGCGGAGGGCCTGATTGCCCTCCGTCGTAGTTTCGATAGAGATTGCGTCCAAGTTTATGAACTCGGGGATGAGGTTGCTCTCTTCGCTAAAGTGATTCCTGCAACGGTAGGAACTGAATTCATTGAATCTATAGGAAATAGATATGGTCTCAAATTGGGTGAGGTACGAACAGAGATTGCGGAGTTCTCCGAGGAGATGGAGAAACAGCTTAAAGCAAATGTCCACAAAGGTGGTTGGGAGAATTACACTTATCAATACCTCAGAAATGAGCTTGAAAAAAACTTCAGGAAGTTGATGAAACGCACTTCACATTCTGAATTTAGACGCAGATGTGCGAACATCGCAAATTTCGCCATGATGCTTGCGGATAACGATCGGAGAGAAGAGCGAGAGAGATTATGAAAGTTGATATTCTCGCATCTGGTAGTTCAGGAAACTGCATAGCCCTCACTTCAGGAGAAACAACAATCTTGATAGATGCAGGAATTGCTAAGACGAAAATAGAGAAGCGATTAAACGAGGTCGGTATTCGAGCCGATCAGATAGCAGCCATATTCGTGACCCATGCGCACGGTGACCATATAAAAGGATTACCTCTTGCTAATAAATACCGCATTCCAGTGTATGCCAGTGATGGCGAATGGAAAGGTATCTCGGGTGTTGATGATGATTTACAACGTGTAGTGTCAACTACTCACGGCGAATACGAAATGATCCCACTCGAAGGTGTACACATTTACCCATTCAAGACTCATCACGATGCCTACGAACCTGTTGGATATGCGATTGAGGACGACACTGGTAACCGTTGCTGTGTGGTGATGGACACAGGGCACGTTGATTCAGACATGCTCGACATGATGGAAGGCAACATCTACATCATCGAATCAAACCATGACCCAGACATGGTAGTCGAGTCAAATTATCCAATAAGTGTACAGGCTCGGATACTAAGCGATATAGGTCATCTAAGCAATGATCAGACAGCTAGTGCGCTTGCTAGGCTCATCAAAGGTCGAGGGGAACGAATCTATCTTACACATCTATCATCCTCTAACAACATGCCTAAGCTTGCTGAAATGATAGTTAACACAGCGTTAAGGAAACAAGGATTTGAAGTAGGGAAACATTACTTTTTGGAGGTGTTTTAGGTGAAAATCAAGATGATCAAAAACTACAGCAACGGAACATGGAAGGTTAAAACTGGGGATGAATTCAAGGTTCGAAAGTTAAATCGAGAAGGGATATTTATGGACCAACATCCTGAATTTCAAATCATAGAGAGTCCCATGTCCGGCATAATAATCCCATATCATTATGCAGTTCTCCTCCCAGAAGAACGGACGTATACGGTAGCTGAATACAGTCAACTCAGAGAGATCAACGACCAGGTACAACGTCAACGTGATAAGGCGATTGATGATCTGGCTCAGCATGCTGGAACACTTGTTCAGATACAGCAGGAATTGGTCCAGGAGCGTGAGAGCAAGAAGGTACTAGTACCGAGAGAAGTGGCTGACGCACTTGATCTGTATGTCAGTGATGGTCATGACGACGACGCCAAGGGTTGGGCATTATTCAATATCATTAAATGTAAATACGATGACCTAGACATACCTGCTCGATTAATCAAGAACCACTTCGGTATGAATTACTTCGCTCTTGCATCTGTGATTGTTAACAGTTACACCGTCGAACAAACACCTGAAGAACAGTTTACAGAGGGCATCACGAATATTTGCGCTCGCTTCGACGATGAGCACCCTGATGACGTTGAATACGAAGAACTTGTTTCCTTCGCTTTTGAAATCTCAGACTTTGTACAAAAGCATAATAAAAGCTGAACGGGTGAGGCGGTATGAGTGGGTTCATCCAAATAGGAAGAGAACTACAAAATCACTGGCTTCGACGTGATAAAGATTATTGGATGGTCTTCTGTGAAATGTACTTCCTTGCTAGATTTTCCGATAAGCCAGAGGTTCGGAGTATTGAAGGTTATGAAGTAATCATTCATCAAAATGAATTTATCTTTGGTCGCCCTGCATGGAGTCGAAGGTTGGATATATCGGAGCAGAGGTTGAAGACGTTGGTTAAGAAGTTGGTTGATGAAGGGTTTATAAAACAGACCCAAAGACACAACAGATTTACGGTTTATTCCTTCGAATATGTGCCTTTAATCAACCAGCAGAACAACCAACACAGCAACCAGCAGGAAAATGAAAATCAACCACCTGAAAGTCTTGACCCACAAGGGATTGATGGCGATAGCAACCAGCAGGAATTTTCCAATCAACCAGCAGAACAACCAGCACAGCAACCAAAGAAAGAAGAAGGTATTAAAGAAGAAGGTTTGAAAGGAGAATGTTTTAAACCTATGCCTAGTGAAATCCCAATAGATCATACCCCTGTTGCAAAGGAAATAATCGAATACCTTAATACAAAAACAGGAAAGAACTTTCGAGCAACCAAGAACACTCTCCTCTATTTACTAGGACGTTTACATGAAGGGTACACAAAAGAAGATTGTGTCCATGTAATTGATGTGAAGTGCGCGGAATGGATGGGTACCAGTCAAGAAAAGTACCTGGATTATGAAACATTGTTTAGACCGACTAAGTTTCCTAAGTATCTGCAACAGCAGCTGAGTGTAGTGACCAAAGAAGAAACAGGGTATCAAACAAAGTCGCAGAGAGCGAACTCCGTTCTGGACCAAGAGTTGCGAAAGGAAGGTGAGCGCAGTGGAACGGCCCGACGTGATATTACTCATGAAGCTGATCACGAACGTTTACCAGAATTTCGAGGTTAACGACTCTTCCAAAATTGAAGTATGGACTGCTATTTTAAGAGAGACAGATGTGATAGAAGCGAAGCAGAATCTCATGGATCATTTTAGAACTAACAAGTTCCCTCCCACTCCTGCAGATATTATTCGATCCGATAGGAAACAAAGCTTGAGTGTCTACGAGGTCCAGCGCTTAGAAACTGAACAGCATATGTTCGAACTCAAAGAGTACCAAGAGAACGAAGATGTAAAACCTATGCCGGATTACATCAAGAAGCAACTTAGAGAGCTACGAATGAAGGTGATCAGCGATGAGTCTTGAAGCTGAACAAGCGGTTCTTGGTGCAATCCTGTTAAAACCATCCTTACTGGATGATTGCTATAACCAGCCGAATGAGTTCCACGAAGACGAACGACATTCACTTATCCTAAAGACACTTAAACTCGCTTATGAGAAGTTCTCGGATAAGGAAGATCCATTTGATCCAGTCCTCATGGTAACACGTTGGGGAAAAAACATAGAGAAGATAGGCGGCACCACGTACTTGATGCAATTAAGGAGTTCAACGCCTACCACTGCTAACTTTATGGATTATCAAGGGATGATCAGAACAGGTCACATTCAACGCGAACGGAACAAGATATATGATCTTGCCAAAGAAGGCGAACTCGAACCAGCTGAAGTACAGCAAAGATTAGAAGAGCTAACCGAGCTAGAAAAAACGGATGAGAATGAAGGACCAGTTAGACTGTCTGTGCTTCTTGAAGGTCATGAACGAATCATATCCAAGAGAGCGACATTGAAAGGCATCGTGGGAGCTGCACGAGCAAGCGATGATCTCAACACTATGATAGGTGGTCATAGTGTTGGTGACCTGGAGATAGTAGCTGCTAGACCATCCGTAGGTAAGACCCAATAT
This sequence comes from Paenibacillus crassostreae, assembly GCF_001857945.1. Lineage (NCBI taxonomy): Bacteria > Bacillati > Bacillota > Bacilli > Caryophanales > Paenibacillaceae > Paenibacillus > Paenibacillus crassostreae. Next base: position 970,602 of record NZ_CP017770.1, on the reverse strand, counting down.
ATTATAAACGATGAGATTAGGTCGGCTAAAGATGGTTGGGCTGTAGCAATGTTTAGTCTTGAGATGTCCACGATGCAAGTTGTTGATCGGATGATTGCCACTGTTGGAGGCATTGATCACAAGAAGATTGCTAACGGTCAAATGACAGACAATGATTGGGACTCTTACAGTAAAGCGATTGAAATCATATCTAACCTAGATATTTATATCGATGACAAGCCCAACATGACCATCGAATACATCAAGAGACAGACTAAGAAACTCAAACGTAAACACCCTAAATTAATGATCTATGTGGACTATTTACAATTCGTCTCATCAGAACAAAAGTTCAAGGATGGGAAAACGAGAGTGGACCATATTTCTAAGTACAGCAAGAACATTGCAAGAGAACTAGGCGTCAAGGTGGTCATGATATCGGCAGTTGGTCGTGAATGTGAGAAGAGGGTAGACAAGCGCCCTTTGCTGAGTGATCTAAGGGAATCAGGGAACATCGAGAGTGATGCAGATATCGTAATCTTTTTATACCGCGATGATTACTACAATGCTGATTCAGTCATGAAGGGCATAGTCGAACTAATCGCTGCTAAAGGTCGGAACGTAGGTACAGGCACTGTGTTGATGGGTTTTCAATCTAAGACTGGTCGATTCATCAATTTCACGGATGATGAAAAATACGAGATTGGCGAGAAGGTGAAAGAACATGAGCGGAGCAAAGGTCATTAAAGATGATGAACAGTACGAAAAGGCTAGGGTCGCAATTCTAGATTTGGCGGATAGATTAGATGACCCCTTGCTGCTGTCTGATGATGAGCGAACAAGGACGATGAGGATTTACGATCGTACAACTGATCTAATGCGCTTCTATAGACGTGGAGAACTGGTCCAACTATTCCCAGGACTACGCGAACAATACAAGATACTCGGCTTGGAGTGGCAAGAGCTCGGTGATCCGATTCAAGTAGAGCCCGAATTACCTGCAGAAAAACCGTTACCACCTGAACCAATACCTGAATCTGAACAACCACAACAGATGCCGATCAAGTCAAAGCCAAACCTAATGGCATGGTTAGATGATTAGAAGGAGGGTAACAACAAGTGAACTTTCAGAGAGCGTACAAGCGTGAACTATTACAAATCGCACTTCACGAGTACTGTGACTTATCACTTAAATATGAAGCACTCCGGGAATTGCAACGGAGAGGAAAATCAAAGTATCCAGAAACGGTTCGGAAATATGATGGCAAGGAAGAGCGAACCATTTCTGAACTTTACTTGAAAGGTTTTCTCCTGAGAGATATTGCAAGGCGGTTTGGGAGAAGCAAGCAGGCTATATGCGATAAGTTAGGGGTAATGCATAAAAACGGGCTTCCTTATCGTAAATTAGCGATCTGGACGAAAAGCGGTTATGAGCCAGGAAGGAAGACATCATGAGATTTATAGGAATTGACCCAGCAACTAAGACTGGATTTGTCGCCTTAGATATCGATGGAAATGTCCTTGTGGAAGTAGAGCTATCGGGTAAGAGTAAGAATGAAGATCATAAAAACGTAGAGTTACAAGACGCACTTTATAAATTACTCATGGCTGAAGATGAGATCGTGATAGAAGGTCCTGCAATGGGTACGCAAAAAGGCATTACAACAGGCATGATCCACGGTGGTTTACGATCAATGATTGTTAGAAAAAAACTTGCCATGAATTTTGTTAATCCGATGCAGACGAAGAAGTATGTCGGGGTTACAGGTTGGATTGGACAGGCAGGGAATAAGAGGAGATTGGTGGACAAAGAGAAGAAGGCAGCGGTGAAAGAATCTGCTCTCCAATTCTTCAATTACACTCACAAGAGTCATAACGTGGTCGATGCTTATATCATTGCACGAATCTCTCTCAACCTTTATCGCATGCGTGAGTACATGCCACTTCTAGACACTCAGACCTACCAAACAGAGGTTATAAACGATATCTTGAATAAAGCCTAGCACTCGCATAAAGACAAGCGAGACGACCCTCTGCATGCCTGTGACAGAACGCTAGTTCTTATTTTGAGGGAAAGGAGCTCAAATCAATGCCTGAACTAACACCTGAAATTGAATCTAGAATAGACAATCTCCTCGAAGATGGATATGTGTCAACAGTCGAAGCTCGCATCCTAAAAGCCTATTACACTTTCGACACTCAGAAAGAAGCTTGTCACTCACTAGGAATGATCCCTACCTCGATGTCGGCAATATTATCTGGTCTTAGTCGAGAAGGAATTCTGATAAAAATGGGTCGAGGACAATACGAGGTAACGGATGATGTCGGAACGATCAAGAAGGAACTTCCACCGCCACCTGATCCAATTAAGACAGAGGTAATAATGTCGAAAAAAGAGCGATCATGGATGCTTAAAAACTATAAGAAATTTGGAACCCGCACCCAGATAGCTCGGCACTTGAAACGCAGTAAGACTGATGTGATCAGGATGGCGATAGCATTAAAGCTCGACCAAAAAAATAAGGGATCGAGGTGTGATTAATGGGGACGTCAATCCCGAGAAAATCGAATGAAATGAGCTCAAAGGGTCAAGGTGAGATCAAGTGTTACACGCTATCGAAAGATGAGATCGACGCAATTGTAGGCAAGCCAATTCCAGCGGGACACCACAAACCTATTAATCTCAGAAGAAGATCGAAGGAGGAGTATCCAGTGGCTAAAGTGAGCAAGGAAGATTATTTGAAAGAGCGAGCTTCAGGGTTAACTCGCTCGCAAGCGGCCGAAAAATTAGCCACTACATTATTGAGTCTTGAATCCTATTGGTTGACTAAGGTATGGGGTATTAAGAGTGAAGCAGCTGAGAATGCGGAGATTGTTGAGTATAAGGCGCGCATGGAGAAAGAGGGAGGACCTGAAGAGGTTGTTGTTCCTGCTGAAAGTAAAGCTCCTGAATCCGTCATTGGCAAAGCGACATTAACAAAGGCTCAAGCAGAAGCGGTTGAGGAGGTCAAAGGTACGGCATCATTAGCGAGCATTGTACGAACTCATGTGGACTACCCGGATGATTGGGTGGATGCATATGCCTTGAATAACATACCACTGGATACCCTTATACGCTCCCTCTACATTGGCTATGAAGTTGAATTAACAGTCGAGGAACGATTGCTTGAAGTATACAGCAGTTACAAAGGTTGTGGGGTCGATGTGTTCGCAAATGTAGGAGCGTTCCGAGCGGGAATGAAGTCGGTATGTGATATAGCAGGAATCCAAGTAACCGGAATAACGGTTTAAGGGGGGGATGGAAATGTCAGTTGAAGCGATCAATAAGTTAAATGGTGAAATAGCAGCAAGTAATAATCCTTACGTTCAAGCGGTTGGAAGTTTTCTACTCCAACACATCAATTCAAATCCTCAGGATGCCGAGAAGATTATGGCCACTGATAAAACGATCATAAAAAGCTTGGATGAAATGCGTAAAGTCGCTGAAAAGAAGAAGGTTGGGAATTGTGCAGTGTTGAGTGATCAGGAAGGGTTTGCTGTTGTTTTGAATTACTTTGGGATAGAAAGAGCATCCATTGCATCTGTTGCATCTCCATCAGGGGTGCCGGTACTAGTTTCTCCACAAGCTGCTCAGGTAGTGAAGACAGTTTCATTCGATGTTAACTTGGATGATCTGCTAGGAGGATTGTGATATGCCTAGTGCTGTTGAATTCCTAGACCACTTCCCTACTAATGTTCGAGAGGAAATACGCAACTATATCAACGACGAAGTAATGATAGAAAGTAGGTATTTATTTACACGAAGAGAGGGTAGAAAGCAATATTCTTTTTGCACACACTGCAAGCGAGAACACGAGTCTACTGGAATGCACTATGGAGGAATAGAGAGATGTCCACTTTGTGGAACTGCAGCGCATATTAAGGCCAGTGGTCGAGGACGCAAGACTCTAATAGATAATGTGTACCTGCTGTGGTATGAAAAGTCTGTTATTAATCCAGAAGCAATTATTGCAAGAGGTTTCTATGCAACAAGGGACTACACAGGAGACTACCGAAGAACGGAAACTGTGATAAAACATATCTCCTCGTACGTGTTTGAGCCTGGTAAAGGTGGGAAGATGATGAACCGCTCTTATTACGGCGGTGATAGTCGTTGGGTAAATCGAGACAGCGTCTATTCCGAAGCTAAAACGTCCATGTCTAACACACCAAGTTACTACTGTAAGGAGAGTATTCAAACAGCGGTTCAAGGAACACCGTTTCAATACTGCACTTGGGAACATTACGATTTTGATGACCGAGTAAAAGTATTTGATCTCGCTGCTAAATATCCTTGTATGGAGTATCTAACAAAGCTAGGGATGGGATCGATGATCGAATCCAAGTTAGGCGGACAAAGCACGTATGGCGCGATCAACTGGAGAGGAAAGTCCATTGAAAAAGTTCTACGCCTTACGAAAGCGGAATTTAAGGAATGGGTTAAACAACCATTCAAAGGTGTTTTGCTTTCCCTATATGCCTATCAACAATTCAAGAAGCTAGGGCTGAAACTAAACTATGAACAATCACATTCAATCTCTTCAATCGCATTAAAAGAAAATTTGCATAAAGTTAAGGAATTGATTCAATACACACCAATCGAAGAGATCTTTAAGTATATTTTAAAACAGGTAAACCGCGAAAAGATAAGTCATTTTAGTGCCACGACAATGTTGTCAGACTGGAAGGATTATATCGGAGAATGCTTAGAGCTTGGACTTGACCTTAGAAATGAAAGTAATTTATTTCCGAATAACCTGCATGAGGCTCACCAGAAAACATCTAGCAAAATCAAATTTAAAAAGGATGAGGCTCTTAATACCAAAATAATGAATCGCGCTAAGAGCTTGGGAAAATACAGATTCGAGTACAACGGGTTGACCTTACGGCCAATCGCTACTAATGCGGAACTATTCCAAGAGGGAAAGGAACTGCAACATTGTGTGGGTGGTTACTCTCAGAGATACGCTGAAGCCAAGACTGATATATTCGTCATCCGAAAGGTGGAAGAGCCGGACAAGCCGTTCTATACGATCGAAATTAATAACGGAAAGATCCAACAGTGCCGAGGATTGAAAAATTGCAATATGACTCCAGAGGTAAAGACATTCGTTGATCGCTTCGTCGAGAAAAAGCTTTTAACAAAAAAACGGAGCCGGGTTGATGTAACTGGTATTCGACAGGAGGTAGCCGTATGACCCAACTATCGACGAGAACAACACAGACTATAGCAGTTGAAATAAATAGCATAAAGGATCAAACGCGTAAGATCGCTCTGTATAACAGTATCGAAATAGGTCGTCGATTATTTGAAGCTAAGACTATGGTACCTCATGGGGAGTGGGGCGCATGGCTGAAAGAATCGGTGGACTATTCACCAACCACTGCTAACAACCTTTTGAAAATATTTGAGCAGTATGGATCCAATCAACTATCTCTTTTCGGTGATAACGCAAAGTCTCAAGCGATTGGTAATTTAACCTATACCCAGGCTGTTGCACTACTTGGTATTTCCGAAGATGATCGAGAACGATTCGTGGCAGATAACGATGTTGAGAACATGTCTACAAGGGATCTGCAACAAGCAATAAAAGAGAAACAACAGCTTGAGAGACAACTGAAAGAAAGCGAAGCGAAGGCCGAGAAGGAACGTGCTGCAAGAAAGAAAATAGATGATAGTTATGCGGAACTTGAAAAGGTAAGCAATGCTCATAATGATCTGGCCAAACGATTAGAAGCGGAACTTGAAGAAGCGAAAGCTTTAGGTGATAAGGAGGCTGTCGAGAAATTGCAGGTAACCCTTCTGGGATCCGAAACTAATCTTGCTGAGTCTCGAGAACGAGTTAAAGAGTTAGAGGAAGAGCTTAAGAAAAAGCCGATTGATGTTCCAGTGAAAGAAATTGTCGAGAAGATTCCTGATAACATCCAAAAGGAGTTAGAGGATCTTCGCAAAAAGGTCGCTTCTGGAACCGGCGAGGAGACTGCAGTATTCAAAGCTCATTTTAAAACGTTAACTGACACTTTTAGTAACTTATTGTCTGCCCTGGAAGTCATCAGAAGCGCTGATCCGGAGTTGCACGAGAAATACAAAGGCGCAGTAGCCGGATTGCTAGGCAAAATGTCAGATCGAGTTTAACCATAAAGGAGCGATAACGGATGAATAACAATCAAGCAATTTTGGACGTGTTAAACAGTTTAGAAGTAATAGAACAATACGGCGGTGATGATGCCTATATTCTTGTTGAAAATTCAATAGAAACCAGAGCTAAGTTGAACACCGTGGGAGTGACAGACGAACAGATTCTAGGGGTTGGGGATGAAGAACAGTTTTGTATTTTGGCTTTGGCTTGTAATGAGGGATTTGCCACTGATTATCAAGATGGAAAGTTAGTATTTATCGAATCAAAAGAAATCACATGCAAGCTACTAGACGGATCAGAGGTCATACTTTCTGAGGGTGATCGCGTACTAGCTGTACGTACCACCACTGGGAATGGATTGCCTATCACTGTAGATGCTGACAAGATTATTGATGCTGTACTGATTACGTTAGCAGAAACACAAGAGGATCTTAAGTGCTTGTTAGAGGGATTAACAGATGCAAAGAGGGGCTACGGGTACAAATGGAAAGAGAGGGCATTAAGAGCAAGAAAGGAACGGGATTATTTCAGATCAAAGTATTTGGAAGAGGTAGAGTCATGACACGCTTACAGATTCCCGAACTTGGACATGGACCGATCACAATTTTTGAGAATGAGGACGGAACGAAACAATTGAAGGATGGGTTATCCCGTCTGTGGTGTGCGTGTGGCGAAGCGGCAGTTCACTATTACTCAGGTAATCCACCGCAATATCAATTCCAGTGTGTTGATTGCAAGCAGGATTTAGAGGAACTAGATTAACTGTTTAAACCCTGATACGGATATCACTAAGGCACGGCAGACTCATGATGAAAAATAGAGAGGAGTGAAGGAAGTGAATCTCCCTATCGGTGTAGTTAATGAAGAAGGAAGTATTAAGACACTCGTAATTAACGAAAAGCTTCTTCTTGAACTAAGCAAAAAGCTAAGAACAGAAGGAGTTGTAGAAGTCCATACAGGTGACGATTACAGTAATTTAAAAACATACAAAGTCCAAGCAATTATTCAAATGGCGAAAGGTTGTAAAGGACATGTAATGTTTATTCCAATTAATGAGTAAGTCAAAGTACGAGTACACATCATCCCGCTGATTTCAACGATATGATCAACTAAATTCAATTAAAGAGGAGCAATTATAAATGTCTATAACAATCAAAGCATTATTAAATAAACAAACTCGAGACAGTAAAAAGGAGAGTATGACTTTTTGGGTCAAGGGTGAGGACGAGGATAACGCTGAATTAAGAGATTTATCACGGAGTGTAGTCAATTTACAAATAGAAGGTGTAGAGGCAAACGTAGTGGCAGAGTTCAAAAAACTGAACCGTGATGACAAGAAAACAACATTGGATTTTGAGATCAAGGGCGGTACGTCTGAAGAAAGTAGTACAGCTTTTTATAAACGATCAGGAACCGATGTTGTTCTGACTATAGCTAAGACGGAGGAATCAGTTGATGATTTTAAAGAGCATCAAAAGAAGTACAGAGAAGGTTTGAAGGGTAAGGTCAACTCTGATGGCACGGTTGTAGTGGTAGATCCGAATCAAATGACCATTGATGAAGCCTTAAAGAAAGATGATGACAACGATCCGATGGCTGGTGTTGATCCTATTGACAGCGACGATGACCTACCATTCTAAGCAATCATATATCCCATACTACCCGGCTTCGGTCGGGGGATTCTTTAAAAGATTGAGGTGATGCAAGGTGGGGCAAATGAGCTTCCTTCCAGAGATCGACCGCAAAAGGACGCAAGCAGCAGTAGAAGCAGCTATGGAAAAGTATCGGATGTTTAAATTCCTATCATTCGAGGAGCGAGAAGCTGGAATAACAGCAGGGTATAACGAACGTTTTCACGGTCCTACTAATGAAACCTCGGATCAAACGGCTAGTATCGCAATCTATAATGTGGACAATGTTACTTATCGCAAAGAGTATTGTGAACGTGTCGAACGTGTAGTGAAGAGGATGCCCAGACTTGAACGCTTTTTAATAGAAGAAAGATATATGACAACAGAGCACGATTATATCACGGATCAACATGTTTATTGCTTTGTTTTTCAGCCTCCAATTAGCGAAGGGAAGTACAGTAAGATACGTTGGAAGGCGTTTTACAAGCTAGCGTTAGACTTGAATTTGATGGTTGAGAAAGAAGGTAGAACTGATGGAGAACCTTGAATTTATAAGTAAGGACCAATATCCTTCAGTGTTGAATGCTAAACATATACAACGCATCCTTGGGATAGGGGAAAGACAAACGTACGAACTTTTAAATTCTGGACAGTTTCATACGGTGAAGGTAGGAAGAATGATTAAAGTATCGAAAGATATATTCCTAAAATGGTTAGAAGGATAAAAAGGTGGTGCCTCAAATGGCACCACCTTTTACTTTAGTTGAGTACAGGGCACCAATATGGCACCAGATTGATAATATCGATATAAAACGATAAGGGTTAAAATAACAAAAACCCCTGCTACGCAAGGGCTCTCGGTCATGATCTGTAATGGATTCGAACCATTGACCCCTACCCTGTCAAGATAGTGCTCTCCCGCTGAGCTAACAGATCAAAAAGGTATAATATTTGGTCAGAGACAATGAATATCATACCAGCAGCGGGAGTGAGTGTCAATAACACTTTCGATCAATCATCTTCCCATTTGCGGGAATATCCCTTTTTAGTAACGTAGAAGAAGGAGTAAATGAGGACAACGGTCATAATGATAGCAATAACGATAGTGACTCCCATACCCATGAAGAAATTGGCTCCTTTCAAGCTTGAATAAGGTGTTCTTAATGAATCAAACTATACATTAAAATCATTATTTTGTATAATAATTCGATTAGATTGAATTGGCAAGGTTAAATTAGAGAGAGAGGTATCAGAGATGGCTGCAGAGATTATTTATGTTGAGTTAGAGGAACAGTTACAGTACGGTATGGATATTCGAAAAAAGGTGTTTGTGGACGAGCAAAAAGTACCGCTAGAACTTGAAATAGACGAATATGATAACATTAGCCCTGATGTTCATCATGTGCTGATCCAAGATAACGGTGAATATGTGGCTACCGGTCGGATTATTTATTACGATGATGATACTGCGAAGATGCAACGTATTGCTGTGCTTAAAGAATATCGTGCAAAGGGTTTCGGTCGTGTGTTGATGATTGCGATGGAAGAACTAGCGTTGGAGCTTGGATTGCATTATGCGGTGTTGGATGCCCAGATTCAGGCGGAGAACTTCTATGCTAAACAGGGTTATGAAGTGATTTCGAAAGAGCCTTTCTTGGACGCAGGAATAATGCATGTACGGATGAAAAAGAAATTATAACTGGAACTGCATGGAAACACGGTATACGGGGTAACCTAGACGTTAGCACTAGAAGCCAATAGAAAATGCTGATTTAAGCTAATGCTTCCGAAGTATTTTTGTCGAAGTAACTCAAGAAGTATCGCTCAAAAAAATTTAGGAGTGATCGTTATGGGAATGTCAGGCCGTGAACAATTTATTGCTGTGCAGAAGAATGGTGATGGTGATTTGACCGCATTTCAAACTTCATCAGGTCGCGTGTTAGCCTATGAGCAAGCCCTTCAGGAAGTGAATGCAGGTGCAATTGCTGGCGTTAATATATTTAAGGGGAGAGATGGGGGAATGTATATCCGTGGAGATGCGGATGGAGACCCATCGAACAATTTAGATCAACTTCCTATTTTTGAATAAAATAGATAGCAAAAAGCCAGCTGTAGACTCCTCAATGGAGACTCAGCTGGCTTTCTTTTTTAAAGCTCATAGATCAGATTCTGTTCTAAGAATGTCATATCGCCAATCTGATCTATGTATCGATCTTTATCATCACCATAATGCATTAAATAGATATACTGCTGGATTTCTAGTGGGAGTGATAGAAGCTCTTGAAGCGTTGTATGTACCACTCCTGATCCCTGAAATTGACATTCGTGAAAGATCGTCTTGCAACCACGTGTATTAATTAGATGACTTAGGAGTGCAGGATCAAAGACCATGTCCGAACTGTAAAATATATTTTCATTTAGATAGAGTGAGTAACTAGATTTTTCCGGTATATGTTTAGTAGGGATTAACTCCACTGTAATATGTTCGGATATATAATGAGGCTTCAGTGGCTGAAGTGGTCGAACGTCAAATATATCATTTAATGAAGTAATTTCCCCCGCTTGATAACAACCGCCTTTTAGCGTATTCTCCCATAATGTCTCCACAAGATCATCTGCAATATATAGGATCATTTTACGATGGTGCAAATACTTCATCTTGAATGCTAGTTCCTCGAGCCCACCTACGTGATCGGCATGAATATGGGTTATTAATACAGCATCTATATCATCAAAGGTTTTACCTTGGTTATGTAGTGCTATGGGAGCTGTTACCCCACAATCGATTAAAAGTGAGAACTGGTCATCGAAGAGTAGTGCGTTATTATTGTAGTAATTTTTAGCAAAGGCATTTCCCGTTCCGAGCATCTCTAATTGTAAACTCATGACGAATACCTCCCTTCATGTGATTAATATATCATTCATTCAGAAATGACAACAGAAGTTATTGTCAAAATAGTTATAAGTTCAGAGTTCCCATTGAATGGAATCCTCATACAATACCGTGTGGGTCTACATCTGGAATGGGGTGTGATGATGGTTAAATCTAAAAGTAAGAAGCCGCTTAAATCGGATAAAGTTATAAAAGGTATGAAATTAGTGACCTCTCACGTGTGTGAAGAATGTAAAACACCTTGTGCAGCAGGAATACGTTACAGAGAAAGAATGAGACTTCCAGGTGCGGTAGGCAATGGTATTCCTTGTATTTTAACTAAATGGAGTCAATGAATAGTGAATAATCATCAAAACTGCAGATGTTCCTTCTGTGGTTTTTTTGGTATAAGTATCCGATTGACCGCAACTTGATGACTATTTTTGTGTATATATGTATAGCATCATGAATGGAATAGGTTGGAGGGGGCGTTAAATTATGAGATGGAAAAAAGTTGTAGTAAGCACATTAGTCTTATCCCTCATGGGGGGATCTTTGCTGTTTGCTGATTCAGTCAATAATAAGGTTCATTTTTGGGTGAATGGGCAAGAAGTTCAAGATGGTGGTTATGTCATAGAGGGTAAGACCTACGTACCGTTACGCGCGTTTGAGGGCCTAGTGAATTGGGATTCGGTCAGTAATCAAGTGAAGTTTATTAAACCAAATGTTCATATTTTCTTATTCAAAGGAGATACTATATTCGGTAACGTAAATAAAGGTAAACTGAAATTTAATGTATTTAGTCAAGTGGATAATTTATCCGAAAATATAGTATCTGTTAAGGTAGCAATCACTGATCCAGCAGGTACAACGAAAGACATCCAATCTCAGGATTTAGATAGTGATCAGAAGGATAATTTCTGGTTTCGAACTGATGATTTTACATATGACTTCAAAACATCCGGTAAATATAAAATAGGATTCTATATTAAATATTCTGAAAACTCAGATTATGAATTGGTTTCACAAAAGGTCATTACAGCCTTAGATTAATATGCTTTGATGTTAATATTAAAGGTAAAATTGACCTTAAATGCCTTCCATGTTACGATACCAAAGTACTAAAATTCAAACCGAAGTGAGGTATTTAAATGAGCGATCAAAAACATGAACACGGCGATGATTGCGGCTGCGGTCATGATCATGACCATGGTGAGCACGAAGAGTTTATCTTAACTCTGACCGACGAGAATGGAACTGACGTGGAAATGGTTCTTGTTGAGACTTTTGACGTAGGCGAAAAGGTCTATGCACTATTACTTGAACGTGAAAATCCTGAAGCAGATGGAATTATCTTACGTATGGAAGAAGAGAACGAAGAAATGGTTCTCTATAACATCGAAGATGAAGAAGAATGGAAGTCTGTGGAAGAAGTATATAATGTGCTAATTGCACAGCAAGAATAGATTATTTTCCTGTAAATTTGAAAAGGCTCTGTACCTTAATTAGGTACGGAGCCTTTTTGAAATATAAGAAAGATAAGTTTCACTTGAATCAATTTCTTATATTTCGGCAGAGACGGATACCGTCCTTGAACGGGGACGGCATAGCCGTTTCTGCTTGGTTAATTTAGAATATAGCATCTGTCTCAACGATTACTTTGATGTTGTGAATATAGCGATCTTCGGGTCCTTTTACAGGTAATCCGACTTCGATATGTTCGATAATATAATCGATGTTATCTTGAGAGATAACTTCACCTGGAAGTAGAATTGGAATCCCTGGCGGATAGACATAAATAAATTCAGCTATGATGCGATCAGCGGATTCTTTAAAAGGAATGATCTCTGTATCTCCATAGAAGGCTTCTCTCGGGTTAATGGATAGGAGCGGGATCTCTGGGATTTTGATAACTAACTCATGTGCTTGGTTCACCAAATAATAGGTATCAGATAACTCCCGTAAGGCTGATAGAAGAATATCAACGGTATCTTCCTTATCCCCTGGTGTAACTAGACAAAGGATATTGTACATATCACTTAATTCAACCTCTAGATTATAATGCTCACGTAGCCAATTCTCAGTCTCATAGCCGGTAATACCGAGATGGCGAACATGTATCGTTAGCTTCGTAGGATCAAGATCATAAGTGGCTTCTCCACCCAGTATTTCTTCGCCGAAGCAGTAGAGACCAGGTAGGGTGTTGATTTCTTTACGTGCGTATTGGGCAAGGTCAATTGCTTTCTGTGCAATAGCTTGTCCATTAAGAGCTAGATTACGTCTTGATGTATCTAGTGAAGATAGTAGAATATATGAAGTAGAAGTTGTTGTCAACATACTGAATATAGTCTGTACTCGCTGCGAATTTACAAAGCCATTCTTCACATTAAGATTGAGAACTGAGCTTTGAGTCATGGAACCACCCAGTTTGTGAACACTGGTAGCAGACATATCTGCTCCTGCTTCCATAGCTGAGATTGGGAGGTCATCATGGAAATGGATCAATACGCCATGTGCTTCATCAACTAAAACAGGAACATGACGGCTATGTGCAAGTTCTACGATTTCCTTCAAGTCTGCGCATAAACCGAAATAAGTCGGATTAATAACTAAGACTGCCTTGGCATCGGGATGCCGATCTAATGCTCTTTTTACAGAACTGGTTGTAATTCCATGATCTATCCCCAAGTTCTCATCGCGAGCAGGGGAGACAAATACAGGTTTAGCACCGGAAAAAATAATGGCTGACATGATCGATTTATGAATATTTCTAGGGATAATAATTTTGTCACCAGGTGAGCAAGTGGAAAGGATCATGGTCATAATAGCACCACTGGTACCTTGTACACTGAAATAGGTATAATCTGCGCCGAAGGCATCTGCCGCCAATGCTTGTGCTTCTTCGATGACACCCGTAGGTTGATGTAAGTCATCAAGTGGAGCAATGTTAATCAAGTCTATGGAAAGGGCATTATCCCCTATGAATTGTCGGAATTCTTCATCCGATCCTCTACCTTGTTTATGACCGGGAATATGAAATTGCACGGGTTTACTAGCAGCATGATTCTTTACTGCCGTAAAAAGTGGTGTATTGCTATGGTCCATGGATTATACCCACCCTTTCTTAAATAAAATACAAAGATGAGTATAACAAATCGGGGGGGGAATGCAAGCTTTTGTAAACATTAACTTTTTAATGGAATGTAATGGGGCATGAAGCCCCATTGATTGGTAAGTAGTATAGAGAGTATTGAGAGAATTAATTTTTGAATGATAGCTTGTACAAAGGTAATAATTGTTCGAATGTCGACTGAATAAGCGGTAGTAGTTCTTCACGATTCTGAAGAATGGAATCATGATTATCAATGCGCAATCCACATAAAATTTCGGCTTTTTTAACCGTTGCTAATTTCTTAGCCATGGCCTCTAGGTCACTTTTTGTAACTTCTGAATGAAGTGTTCCACTAGGATCCATATGATCCATGGACCAGTAGAATTGATCAGGTACTAATTTGTTAATAGAATTTGTGTGAGCTTGTAGTTGCTTAGCAAATTGTAATTTATTGGTACAGTCATAAACAACGGCGAAAATTATAAATAGATGTGATTCAAACATACCTACTTGGAAATGTGGAAGTGCTTTATATCCCCTTTTATTAGCTGACCAAGCGACCCAAGTATCTTTCGGTGGATTGACCTTACGACGAGCGTGTTTCGCTACATGTGGGAAAATCTCCTCACCGCAAATGGCTGATAAGAATGGGGCTATTTCAGTTCCGAGGATCTCTAATTTAGGTCGAACATTGGCTATAAGAGCCTCCATTCTCTGTTCAAGACCTGGAACGTTAAATACATCAAAATCTTGTTTCGTAAATCCTGTGAACGTCATGGTAGTGCCTCCTGTGTAATGATTTGCCTAGAAACAATTTCATAATCGCCTTTGCGTAATTATGAAGTTGTTTCTACATACCATAATATTATAACATACCGAAAAGTTGGGGATTGTGATGTATGAATTCTCTATTTTTCATATAAAGGTTTAATGATGATTTTTTTAGGGTAAAAATAGTCAATAAACCAAGTTACCATCACATAAGATAAAGTATAAAATATATCAAGCAAATGATCCTATTGCGTACGTTTCTTCATATAAGAATCAATTTCATAATTGAGCTGTAGCGAATATGAAACTGATTCAAGAATCAATTTCATAATTGAGCTGTAGCGAATATGAAACTGATTCAAGAATCAATTTCATAATTGAGCTGTAGCGAATATGAAACTGATTCAAGAATCAATTTCATAATTGAGCTGCATTAGCGAATATGAAACTGATTCAAGAATCAATTTCATAATTACGCAAACCTGCTTAGGCGATTATGAAACTGATTCAAACATTAATTGTAATATCTAATTTAGGGGGGAGTGCCGTGAACAAAAATTGTGAAGTTGAATATTGTAATCTGGAACTTCGCTTCAGTCGAAAACATATCCAGGACTTGATCAAAGATTTGATTCAAGAGGGCTATTCCCTTTATTGGAGCGAAAATGAGACACTTTTTATTATTTCAGTTAGAACAGGGCGGAAGTTAGTTAAACTTCGTTTTTTGAGAACACGTAGAGGTTATAAAATGGTAGGAGATTACGTGATCCGTGATGCTAAGCTTTCTGATTGGATAGAGAAATTGATTGGAGACACAAAGGGGCATGCGGTTGTGAAACGATTCAAGGACAGACAGATTTTGATTGAAAATATATTGTTTGGGGAAGTGATACGCTTGGTAGAGATATCGGGTTATCAACAACGAGTCTTGTTTCAGAAAGGAACATACTTTACTGAACGTGAGATGAACAATATGTATTATTCTTTAGAAGGCGATATGCGTCTACAATTACGACGTATTGAAGTGGATGAAGAATTAGAAAAACTCTATGAAGCGATGATGGCGAATGATACAGATAAGATAGAATTATGTAAAGAACGACTTCGTGAATTAAGTCGAGAGTTGTCGGCTCTAGAATGGTAATCATATCTTTCGTTTACTATAAGGAACACAAATAAGGAATACACCTCCGATCCTTCGGGGTGTTTTCTGTGTTGGGAATCAGGAAGAGGGGTTCACTTTTTTGGTTAAAAACGTTAATATATAAAATGAGTAACAACGTTGTAAATAAAAAAAGAGCAAAGGATGGTCAAGCAAATGTCGAAACAACAAATAGGTGTCATTGGACTTGCTGTAATGGGCAAAAATTTGGCTCTTAACATCGAGAGTAGAGGATTCTCAGTCTCTGTATTTAACCGCTCTCCTGAAAAAACGCATGATCTTCTTAAAGAAGCTGAAGGCAAGAATCTAACAGGTGCTTTTTCTGTTGAGGAATTTGTCCAATCGCTTGAAGTGCCTCGTAAAATTCTTATTATGGTACAAGCAGGTAAAGCAACAGATGCAACAATTGAACAATTGTTACCCTATCTAGATCAAGGTGATATCATTATTGATGGTGGTAATGCCTATTTCCCTGATACACAACGTCGTAGTAAAGAGCTTGAAGAGAAAGGTTTCCGCTTCATTGGTGCTGGTGTCTCAGGTGGTGAAGAAGGTGCGTTAAAGGGTCCTTCTATCATGCCTGGTGGTCAAGAAAGCGCATATCAATTAGTTGAACCAATCTTAACAGCCATTTCGGCTAAAGTGGATGGAGAGGCTTGCAGTACATATATTGGCCCTGATGGAGCAGGACACTATGTGAAAATGGTTCATAACGGTATCGAGTATGGTGATATGCAACTAATTGGGGAAGCTTATCATCTTTTGAAAGACGTGTTGAATCTGAGTGCAGAGGAATTGCATGAAATCTTCACTGAATGGAATAAAGGAGAATTGGATAGTTATCTAATTGAGATTACAGCAGACATATTCTCGAAATATGATGCCGAAACAGGTAAACCAATGGTAGATATTATCCTTGATGCTGCAGGTCAAAAGGGTACAGGTAAATGGACAAGCCAAAGTTCCCTTGATCTTGGCGTACCATTATCCATGATTACTGAATCTGTATTCTCACGGTTCTTATCTGCGATGAAAGAAGAACGTGTTGAAGCTAGCAAAATCTTGAACGGACCTACGAAAGAACCTTTTCAAGGTAATAAAGCTGAGTTCATTGAAAGTGTTCGTAAGGCTTTGTTCGCAAGTAAAATCGTATCGTATGCACAGGGTTTCGCACAATTACGTGTAGCTTCTGATGAATATGGTTGGGATTTGAAATATGGTAGCCTTGCTAAAATCTGGCGTGGTGGTTGTATCATCCGTTCTCGCTTCTTACAGAATATTACGGATGCATACGAGAAGAATGCAGACTTGAAGAACTTGTTGCTTGATCCATTCTTTAAGGATATCTTGGAGAACTATCAAGGTGCTTGGCGTCAAACCATTTCAGCTGCTGTAACTAAAGGTATTCCAGTACCTGGCTTTGCAAGTGCACTTGCATATTATGACAGCTATCGTACAGAAAGATTGCCAGCTAATTTACTTCAAGCACAACGTGATTACTTCGGCGCGCACACATTCAAACGTGTAGATAAAGAAGGTAGCTTCCACTTTAACTGGATGGAATAGATTCTACTGAATCAGAATCTGTCTCAAGATATGATAAGGGAATCAGTCCGTGTAAAGCTTCTAAGAGAGAGGAACGAAGCTTGTCCTGTTCTAGATAGCTTGTCCCAGTACGGCTAAGAAGTAACATACTGATCTCGGTAAAAGATTTGAAATTACGTAATATACGAGGCTTAGGAAGTTCCAGAAATTCTGGATCATCCTGAGCTATTTTTTTGTGAACATAATGTAATACCCAAATGATATCATCGCGGCATAACACATGGCGGACATCCAATATATGTAAAAGATGTTTACTATGAATACTAGAATGACAATGATTATCAGGCATTGTTCAATTCACCCCTTATGGTTTTGAATATTGATATAAAAAAAGCCTCGTTTAATCTAGTATATGTAACTCTAGCATAAATAGAATCATCCTTATGATGTTCGATTGTCGAAACTTTTAGGGCTGTGGTATGATATGAAACAACGAGTTTGAATAATGACTTTCTGATAGAGAAATAGCGTAGAATAAAGAGGTGTTAAATTGAGTCAATCACAACAGAATATTATTCTAATAGGAATGATGGGCACGGGTAAATCTACCGTAGGCAAATGGCTCGCACAACAACTTGAATATGATTTGGTTGATTTAGATGAAGCTCTAGTGGAACATGAAGGTTGCAGTATTGCATCTATTTTTACTAATCAGGGTGAAGCTTATTTCCGTCAGGCTGAAACAGCTATATTACGGAAAGTATTAACGGGTACGAAGCAGATTGTTGCGACAGGTGGAGGAGTTGTACTAAAGGACGAGAATTGCATGTTGATGCAACAAGGTGGCTGGGTTGTATCTTTAACTGCTGAAGTGGAAGATATTGTTTCGCGTGTTCAAGGTGATGGTGTGAGACCGCTATTAGCGGGTAATGCAGAAGAACGAATACGAACAATTCTTGAAGAACGCAAGAATGCATATCTATTCGCAGATTACACTGTGAATACTTCGTTATACTCAGTGGAACAAGTAGGTTCTATGATTTTAGCCAATTACCGCGTTTAAGTTTGTTTGTAATATAAGAATACCTTAAATGAATTGAATATAAAGGAGTTATTTACTAATGGACATGATCGTTAATCCAACCCCTCGTTTAAATGGAAAGATTGGAGCTTTATCATCGAAGAACTATACAACTCGCTATTTGCTTGTGGCTGCATTAGCAGAAGGTACGAGCACGGTTTATTATCCAGCACACAGTGAAGATAGTGACGCGATGAGACGCTGTATTCAGGATCTTGGGGCAACGCTTATCGAAGACGATGAGAAAGCTACTATTACTGGATTTGGTAAACATCCACTGGATGTTCAAGAACTGAATGTTGGAAATGCTGGTGCTGTCCTACGATTCTTAATGGGGATTGCTACGCTATGTCCAGATGTAACGTTCGTGAATACATATCCAGATTCTTTGGGCAAAAGACCTCATGATGATCTAATTGAAGCACTAGGACAATTAGGTGTAGAGGTTGAACACAATGATGGTAGATTACCTATAACTATTCGTGGTGGAAAACCTACCGGAGGTAAGATTAAGGTATCTGGTGAGGTAAGTTCACAATATTTAAGTGCTCTATTGTTTCTAACACCACTATTGGAACAAGATAGTGAGATTGAAGTTCTAGGTGACTTGAAATCTAAAGTTGTGATAGGTCAGACCCTGGAGGTACTGGAACAGGCTGGAATTATTGTTCATGCATCACCTGATTATATGACGTTCAGCGTTCCAGGACGACAATCTTACAAAGCTCAAGACTACACCGTACAAGGTGATTATCCCGGATCTGCAGCAATATTGGCCGCTGCTGCTGTAACGCAATCAGATGTTGTTGTTGAACGATTGTCGGTTGCAAGTAAGCAAGGAGAACGGGCAATTGTTGATGTGTTACAAATGATGGGAGTACCACTGACACACGAGAATGATATTGTACATGTTAAAGGGAATGGTAGATTAAAAGCGATAGAATTTGATGGTGATGCGGCTACAGATGCCGTGCTAGCTATGGTTGCAGCAGCGGTATTTGCAGAGGGTACATCTAGATTCTATAATGTTGAGAACCTAAGGTATAAAGAATGTGATCGGATCACAGACTATCTGGCAGAGCTTCGTAAAGCTGGTGCTAATGTAGAAGAAAGACAAGCAGAGATTATTGTTCACGGGCGTCCTGAAGGTGTTGAAGGCGGCGTAGAGATTAATGCGCACTACGATCATCGTGTTATTATGGCTTTGAGTATCGTAGGTTTGCGAGCAGCCCAACCGATCACCATTAAGGATGCACATCATGTTGCTAAATCATATCCACAATATTTCGAACATTTAGAAGCCCTCGGTGCTCAAGTGAAATGGATCTAGCTATATTTTTATAGAAATGGGGTGTCGAAATGTCTTTCAATAATCCATCGCGAGAAGAAATTGGACGACTATTAAAGCAAGCAGGTAGTATTGCAGTAGTAGGTCTATCAGATAAGAGTGATCGCACATCTTACATGGTTGCCTATGCACTGCAGAAAAAGGGATACCGTATTATACCTGTGAATCCAACAGCAAGTGGGAAAGTCATTCTTGGTGAAACTTGCTATGCTTCGCTCCAAGATGTGCCAGAACCCATCGATATTGTAAACGTATTTCGTCGAAGTGAGTTTTGCGCAGAGGTTGCGCGCGATGCAGTGGCCATCGGAGCTAATGTATTATGGTTACAACAAGGTATTATTAGCGATGAAGCTGCGACGATTGCTGAAGAACATGGACTGATAGTGATTATGGATCGTTGTATTAAAGTTGAAGATGCCATACTAAATTAACCAACATGGAATAGAATAGAGAAGACCCGGTGGGGTCTTTTCTTGTTTTTGACAAAATGACTGTCAGAGCGTACCATTTGATATACATAGGATCAATGATAAATGTGGGATCATTTGTTTTTGATCGTGTGGAGAAAGGGGAGTGTCAGCTTGAATTGGTTGGGATCTTTGCAACAGCTCGGAAGAGCGATCATGCTCCCTACAATGGTATTGCCTGCAGCAGCTATTCTACTAAGTGTAGGTAGCTTGCCATGGGTAGATTGGGGACTACCAGCCATTGCAGAAGTTAGTACATGGGCAGGTCAAGGTATTTTCTTCTTCTTGCCTTATTTATTCGCAGTAGGTGTAGCATGGGGACTTGCCAATCAAGCGGGTCCAGCGGGACTTGCGGCGTTATCAGGTATGTTCATATACGAACAGATTCTAAGACATCTAGGTGACGGAAGTGTACAACCAACGACTTTAATAGGAATTATTTTCGGTATCATCGCAGGTGTGTTATATAATCGGTTTAAATATATAAAGTTTCCAGAAATTTTCCAGTTTTTTGGTGGGTCACGTTTTGTACTACTGGCGATGGGTTTGTTCTCGGCAATATTCTCGTGGTTTATGATAGGAATAGCGCCTTTTTTACAACGAGGTCTTGATGAACTAACAATATTGGTCACACATTTAGGTGGGTTCGGACTCTTCCTATATGGGATGTTATATCGCATTCTAACTGCCTTTGGTTTGCATCATTTACTTAACAATGTGTTCTGGTTCCAGCTTGGTAACTTCACAACACCAGATGGAAATGTCATACAAGGTGACTTACCTCGTTATTTTGCAGGTGACCCTACAGCAGGAACATTTATGGCTGGATTATTTCCGATCATGATGTTTGCTATACCGGGTATTGCCTTGGCCATCATTCATGAGGCACGTGAGGATCTGAAACCGAAGATCAAGAAAACTTTTTTAACGGCTGCATTGGTATGCTTCTTCACAGGTGTATCCGAACAAATTGAGTTTGCTTTCCTATTCGTAGCTCCATATATGTATATGGTTCATGTTGTGTTGTCTGGAATTGCTATGTGGATTACATATGCTTTAGGGATTCATCATGGGTTTTCATATTCAGCAGGGGCTATTGATTATGTACTTAACTTTCATTTGTCAGAGAATGCTTGGATGCTCATTCCTATTGGAATGATCTATGGAGTCATATATTACAAGTTATTTCGATGGGCTATCCATAGATTTCAGATCCCTACACCAGGAAGAGAAGAAGGTTCGACTTTGGAAGATTGGGCAGGGAATATCCCTTATCAAGCACCACTGATCCTAGAAGCTCTTGGAGGTAAGGAGAATATTGTACAGGTAGAATCTTGTATTACTCGCCTCCGTATAACTGTTAAGAATGATCGCCTTATTGATAGTAACTCGCTTAAGTTACTTGGTTCAGCAGGGTTAATTAAGCTAGGTGGTGGAAATGTTCAGATTGTTTTTGGCACGTATTCAGAATTGATTCGTGAAGAAGTTAATAAGCTAATGCAGAGGGACTTACCTCAAGTATTATTTAGTGCACCTATGCAAGGACGTATGTTACCGATTGAAGAAGTCCCGGATCATATTTTTGCTGCTAAGTTAGTCGGAGATGGGGTCGCATTTATTCCCGAACGAGATGAATTGGTGTCTCCGGTTTACGGAACAATCATTCACTTGTATCCAACAATGCATGCGATTGGTATTTCAACTCCTGAAGGGCTAGAAGTACTTCTTCATATAGGAATTGATACATCTCAATTGAAAGGCGGCTATTTCCAAGCTGTCGTCAAAGAAGGCGATTCTGTTGTTCCTGGCCAATTACTTATTAAATTTGATCTGGCGTATATTCGTCAACATGCTAAATCATTAGCTACTCCGATGGTCATTACCAATCCGGAACGAGTGAAATCATGGAGCTTTGCTCCTTTTAAAGCTGTTAAAAAAGGGCAGGCATCTGTAATGTCTGTTGTACTACACGACAGAAATGCTGGAGGGTTTGAGTTATGATACAAGGTATTGGAGCGGCTACAGGAGTCGCTATTGGTAAAGCATTTGTTCTTCCTAGCTGGGAATGGGATCTTCCTGAGTCTAGAATGGAAAATATAGATTTGTCCAAAGAGTTTGAACGATTGTATGAAGGAATCCGCACCTCTAGAAATGAGATTGAGTTCATTCGCAACGAATTTAAAGAGGTAGTAGGTGAAGAGGAATCAAGTATTTTTGATGCTCATCTTGCCATACTGGAAGATCCAATCTTTATGAATGAAATTCAAGGCATCATTGAACGTCAATATAAAGCAGCTGAAGTTGCCGTGAAGGAGGCTATCGACCACTTCGTAACAATGTTTGATCTACTGGATGATGAATATATGAAAGAAAGAGCTTTGGATATTAAGGATGTTGGAAATCGATTGTTGAAGCATTTATTAGGGGCACCAGAGATTACACTTCCTCAAGATACCCAGCCCTATATATTAGTTGCTAAAGAACTGTCTCCATCACAGTTAGTTCATTTGAATCCTTCCCATGTTCTTGGGATTGCTACTCTAATTGGCGGAAAAACATCACATTCTGCAATCATGTCACGTGCATTAGGGATACCTCTAGTATCTGGCTTAGAGAATAGCTTGAAGACGCCGATTCAGACAGGTGATATGTTAATTATTGATGGAGATCAAGGGCAGGTATTTATCCATCCCAATGAAACGGCACTAGCTCATTATGAGGCAGTAAGAGTAAAGCAGCAGCAGAAGAAAGAGCAACTTCAGCTGCTTGCATCAGTTGAATCTGTGACTAAAGATGGATATCAAATGACCTTATCTTCAAATATTAGTTCAGTGAAGGAATTGGATATGGCATTGAAACATGGTGCTGATGGTGTAGGTCTTTTCCGTACAGAATTCTTGTATATGGATCGAGTAACTTTCCCAAGTGAAGAAGAACAATTCGAAGTATACCGGCAGGTAACAGAAATGATGGGTAGTAGATCAGTGGTGATTCGTACTTTGGATATTGGTGGGGACAAGCATTTGGATTACTTCTCTCTTCCTGAGGAAGATAATCCATTCCTAGGTTACCGTGCGATACGTATTAGTTTAGATCGAAAAGAACTTTTTAAAACTCAATTAAGAGCAATACTACGTGCGAGTCATTACGGAAAGGTGAAGATCATGTATCCGATGATCTCATCGGTAGAAGAAGTAAGACTAGCTAATGAGCTACTCCATGAATCCATGTCAGAATTAGATACACGTGGAATACAATATAACCATAATATTCAGGTTGGTATAATGATCGAGGTGCCAGCAGCTGTAGCTATAGCGGATTTACTTGCAGAAGAAACAGATTTCTTCAGTATTGGTACCAATGATTTGGTACAGTATGTACTGGCTGTTGATCGAATGAATGAACAAATTGCTCATCTATATCATCCGTATCACCCAGCTATTCTGCGGATGTTACGGTCAACGGTTGAAGCAGCTAGAAATGCTGGGATTTCTGTTAGTGTGTGTGGCGAGATGGCAGGGGACGAGCGTTCTATCCCGTTGTGGATAGAATTAGGTGTACATGAACTAAGTATGTCTCCACAATCCTTATTAAGGATCAAACATCGCTTATTAAATACAGCAGCTGAAGAAGAAAAGGCCGTAGCTAAAGCTTGCTACAAACTGCATACCAATACAGAAATTCAAAAGCTATTGGATGATTATCATCATTCACATAGAAGTAGTAGATCTATTGCAGCAGAATGATAAAAAGTGAATTATAACTTTTGATGAAAGAAACAAAGTAAAACAATTCATAAATAAAGGCGACCTTCCGTTCATTAGAACGAAAAGTCGCCTTTTTCAGTAATTTCAACATATCTATGAACAGTAGCAATTTATTATTTCTCACCTGCTAAGACATCACAATATGCCTTACCGTATGATGGAAGATCAGGAGGTCTACGAGCAGATATAATATGCCCATCTACGACTACCGCCTCATCCACCCAAAGAGCTCCAGCATTCTCCATATCGTCGCGAATTCCTGGAGTTGAGGTTACAGTGACTCCTTTCAGAATACCGGCTGATATGAGCACCCAGCCTGCATGACAGATTTGTCCGATTGGTTTGCGGTCGTTGTTCATTTCACGAATAAGTTCAAGAACTTTACTGTAACGACGTAGTTTATCAGGAGACCATCCACCTGGCACCAGAATACCATCATAATCTTGACTATTTACTTCTTCGAAGGAATAATCGCTCTTTGCAGGAACACCATATTTACCGATATACGTCTTGCCTTTTTCCTCGGCTACAAGGTGCACTTCTGCCCCTTCTTCACGCAATCGGTATATCGGATACCATAACTCTAAATCTTCGAAATCGTCGCTTACAAGAGCGATTATTTTTTTATCTGAAAGTCTCATCATGACTCACTCCCTATATATAAATGACTAATCTTTCTGTTCTACTTCTTTAGTTTAACAAAAATTCTGTCCGAAGTCACAATGACCCACCCTATAAAATGGGGTTTTTGGCAACAAAAAATAGATGAACTAGGGAAGGAGTTGTTCTGCTTAAGGTCGAATAGGGTTATGTCTACCCCAATATTATTGGAGTCAGAAGATAATATGTCACAATGAGGTGTTAATATGAATGAATGTAAGTGTCGTCAACCGATGAGAATTGAATTGCGGACGATTATTTATGCAGAAAATATTGAAATCCTATATGTACCCATCAAAATTTGCGAAGAATGTAAATCCTATCATCTCTTAAAGTCTATAAAGCCTATGTTGGTACATTATATGCAGACGATAGATGTTGGATCGAATAAGATAAAAGTATCCTTTACAGAAATGAATGAAGTAGCAGAAGTCTTCTACGAAGTATTTTCACAGAATGAAGAAGACATGAGTGAAGTACTCGCACAAACATTAAAGGAAATAATAGATGAGCGGATTAATGCATTACTGGATTTATTTCATTATGCTGAGGGTATGCAAGACATCGAATGGATTGAGGATCTTCGACAGAGATTAAGTCAATATTCGAGTGTTTTAGCAGAATTGGATGATGTAAAACTTTATTCTCATGAAAAATAGGTGATATTTTGTTCTTTAATGGCTTTTTTCATCATATTTTGGTACGATAATAAAAAGGTTTCATGTCATGTAAAGGTGGTGTCTCAATTGGCTTCAATAACTAGACTAACAACACTAGAGCAGTTGAATACGGTATTGGAAGCATCACAGAATAAGCCGCAACTGTTGTTTAAACATAGTACCCGATGTTCTATCAGTAAGAGTGCATACAAACAGGTGATGTCCTATTTAGAGGAGACACCTAATGAATCTATTGATTATGGAATGATCTATGTGATTGAGGATCGTCCAATCTCCCGTGAATTAGCTGATTTAGTTGGTGTTAAACATGAATCACCACAAGTTATTCTTCTGAAAGATAAACAGCCAGTATGGCATATTTCGCATTCAAAGATTACTTCTCATGCCTTACAACATGAGTTAGAATAGATTTATAAAGCGTTATCATTGCGTAAAGTAGTAAATTGTCGTAATATTAAGTATATTGGGTTGATCGAATGAAAATTTATTTGTAATGGAGAGAAAGAATTTGACAGTAACCATTTATGATGTGGCTCGTGAGGCAGGCGTATCTATGGCTACGGTATCTCGGGTTGTGAATAATAACCCTAACGTTAAGCCACAGACCCGTAAAAAAGTATATGAGGCAATTGAACGTTTAGGCTATCGTCCGAATGCTGTTGCAAGAGGTCTCGCTAGTAAGAAGACTACAACAGTAGGTGTTGTAATTCCGGACATTTCTAATTCGATTTTTGCTGAAATTGCTCGGGGCATAGAGGATATTGCAAACATGTACCATTACAATATTATTCTATGTAATGCTGACAAGAAGAAAGAGAAGGAAATTCGAGTTATTAACACATTGCTTGAGAAGCAAGTAGATGGTTTGTTATTCATGGGTGGAACTGTAACGGATGAACATATTCTTGCATTCCAGACTTCTGCAGTACCTGTTGTACTTTGCGCGACTAGTGATGAGAAAGGTAATTATCCCTCAGTTGACATAGACCATGAAGCAGCCGCTTTTGATGCAGTGAGTACGCTAGTTCGTCACGGACACCGTGAGATTGCTATGATCAGTGGTACACTTCAAGATCCAGCCAACGGGTATTCCCGTTTCCAAGGTTATAAGAGAGCATTGGAAACAGCAGGAATTGAATATCAGGAAGACTGGGTTCGTATTGGTAATTATCGTTATGAGTCGGGTGTAGAAGCTATGAAATACTTCCTAGGATTGAGAAGAAAACCAACAGCGATTTTCGCTGCAACAGATGAAATGGCAATCGGCGCTATTCATAGCATTCAGGATGAAGGACTTAAAGTACCTGATGATTTCTCCATCATTAGTGTGGATAATATTCATATGGCTTCAATGGTCCGTCCATTACTTACAACAGTGGCTCAGCCAATGTATGATTTGGGAGCAGTTGCTATGCGCCTATTAACCAAACTAATGAAGAAAGAGAATGTCGATAATCCGCGGGTTATTTTACCGCATGAGACCATTCTTCGCCTTTCTGTTCGTTCTGTGAATGAGGACTAGCATTATACTTGCATATTATCTATTGAGAGCTCCTTTTAGGAGCTTTTTTCATGCGTATTCATTATTAAAAATGGGGGATCAGAGTGACAACGAATAATTCAGTGATTGGGCTTATTGGGGCAATGGATGAAGAGATTATGTTATTGTTAGCTGGGATGGAACAATACGAGGAAATAACTAGAGCGGGAATTCGTTTTAACAAAGGAATATTTCAAGGGAATTCTGTCGTTGTATGTAAATCTGGGGTAGGTAAAGTGAATGCAGCAGTAACCACTCAAATATTAATTGATCAATTCAAAGTATCCAAGATCATGTTTACTGGAGTAGCTGGAGCGGTACATCCTGACTTAAACATTGGGGATATTGTCATTTCTACAGAATGTATTCAGCATGATATGGATGTAACTGCACTTGGATATGCAAGAGGGGTTATTCCGTATCAAGAAGAATCAATATTTGTTGCAGATGAACATTTAGTATCTCTGGCTGAACAGGCATGTCGTGCTATATCAGCGGGGAAGTACCGATTAGGTAAGGTGTTGTCGGGGGACCAATTTATAGCAGATCGGAATAAAGTTGCGTGGTTATACAAGGAAATGGATGGAGCTTGTGTTGAGATGGAAGGTGCCTCGGTGGCTCAGGTATGCTACATGAATCGTGTGGATTTTGTCATTATACGGTCCATGTCTGATAAGGCAGATGGATCTGCGAATATGAATTATTCTGAATTTACGATTACAGCAGCAGAACGTTCGCATGCGATTTTAGAATATATGCTGAAACAATTATAAAAGCTATCTAAGAAGATATACTTCTATGCGAAAAGAGAGATTAATACATAAATCGCTGTTGAAATCGGATATGATCGAACTGTTCCTGCGATGAGAGGGGAACCGTTTTACCGATTCGCACCATTAGGCAATTAGCTGGGTGAGAGCAAATCTCTGGGTCATCTGTTGCATACCATTCCATACCAACGCATTTCATTAGCTTCTCCATCATTTTACGATACTTCCATACATCTAGACCACTTCCCTTTAAATCCCAATGCCAATAATATTCGGTTGTGAATACGATATAACTCTCCATTTGGTTATGTGAAAAAGCAGTCTCAATCATAGTTCTACCGAGACCCATGGAACGATAATCATCAGCAACTTCAATAGCACCTAACTCAATGAGATCAATCATATGTTCCTGTGACCAACGTTCCTGTTCATCTGGGTAATGGAAGGTAACGTATCCAACTATGGTCTGCTCATCGCGGGCAATGATAATACGTCCTTCAGGTAGTTTGGAAATTTCGATTAGAGCTTTATGTTGTTCCTTGGGTTGTCGGAATGCATCAAGATCAGGATGAAGTATCCATTGTGAGAGAGCATCACCTGATATAGGACCTTCAACTATAAGAAAGTGATTATCAGTGGATATGAAATGGCTGTGGTATAGTTTAGGATGTTCCATGTTAGGCCGCCTTTCTGATCAAGCTACAAAGAAGTATAAATGAAAATAAATGGCAGAGATTTGAAACGTATGCTATAATCGCTTTGAACTATAATAGACACAGATTAGTCACATATAGAACGTGATGATATATTGTATAGTATGCCATATCTTACATGATTTAGCGATGAAGAATGAAATTTCAGTAACTATTGTAAGCGCTGTCTTAGGAGAGATTTGTATGAATGGAGGAATAATGACGTATGGAAATAAACCATAGTGAAATATTTCCAAGTATATGCTCTGTGTCTAATATGGGAGATTACGAGCAAGCCTGTGAACATTTCAATTGGGAAGATATTGAACGTCACTTCACATGGTATGAAACAGGTAAATGCAATATGGCATATGAAGTGATTGATCGACATGTGACTGAGGGCCGTGGTGAGAAAGTGGCACTTTTATATAGTGATCCTCTACGTGAAGAGACATTTACGTTTAGACAATTAAGGGATCGATCGAACCAGTTTGGTAACGTTCTTCGTAAATATGGACTTAGTAAGGGTGACCGAGTATTCATTTTTATGCCGCGCAGCCCAGAATTATATATTTGCCTATTAGGTATTCTAAAGATTGGTGCTGTAGTGGGCCCTCTCTTTGAGGCCTTCATGGAAACGGCGGTAAAAGAAAGACTAATTGATAGTGGTGCAGTGGCTTTAATTACAACTTCTAGTCTGTTAGGAAGGGTAACCAGGTCAGAACTTCCGGATTTGAAACATGTGTTCCTTGTGGGCGATACAGTGGAACAGCAGGATTCTGTCATTCATTACCATGATGAAATGGCTTCCGCTTCTTCGGATTTAGAGCTTGAATGGTTGGATCGAGATGATGGACTTATTATGCATTATACGTCTGGTTCTACTGGAAAACCCAAAGGAGTATATCATGTTCAGAATGCTATGATCCAACAGTATTATTCAGCTCAAATCGTACTTGATTTACGTGAGGATGATATTTATTGGTGCACAGCTGATCCTGGTTGGGTGACAGGTACAGCTTATGGTATTTTTGCACCTTGGCTATCTGGAGTAACCAATGTGGTCCGTGGAGGTAGGTTTAGCCCACAAGATTGGTATGCGACGATTGATAAATATAAAGTAACAGTCTGGTACAGTGCTCCTACAGCTTATCGTATGCTTATGGGTGCGGGTGAAGAAATTCTGACGAATTATAAACTCAGTAGTTTAAGGCATGTTCTATCTGTAGGCGAGCCATTGAACCCAGAGGTTGTTCGTTGGGGTTATAAGGTGTATGGACAACGTATCCATGATACTTGGTGGATGACTGAAACAGGGGCTCAAATGATATGTAATTATCCAGGAATGCCGATTAAGCCGGGATCGATGGGACGCCCATTGCCTGGGATTGAAGCGACCATTAAAGATGATAAGGGGAATACATTACCACCTTACACAATGGGAAATCTAGCAATTAAGGTGGGTTGGCCTGCTATGATGAATCGCATCTGGAATAATAAGGCCAAATATGAAGAGTATTTCCGTGTGCCAGGATGGTATATTTCAGGGGATTCTGCTTATATGGATGACGAAGGTTACTTCTGGTTCCAAGGTAGAGTTGATGATGTGATTAATTCATCAGGAGAACGGATTGGGCCTTTTGAAGTGGAAAGTAAGTTATTGGAACATCCTGCTATACTTGAAGCTGGTGTCATCGGGAAGCCCGATGTGATTCGAGGTGAGATTATTAAAGCATTCATCTCACTGCGGGAAGGATACGAGGCAACGCCTGAGTTGAAAGAAGAGATTGTTAGATTTGTGAAAGAGGGATTATCTGCTCACGCAGCCCCTAGAGAAATAGAGTTCAAAGAGAAGTTACCAAAGACACGTTCTGGGAAAATAATGCGACGTGTACTTAAAGCATGGGAACTAGACCTTCCGACAGGAGATTTATCTACGATAGATGATTGAGATTAATGATTGAGAAGAAGTCCACAACACAGAATGATGTGTTGTGGACTTTTCTAAATATCAATTTCATAATCGCCGATGCAGCTAAATCGGGTTGCGTAATTATGAAATTGATTATTGAACCTCTATTTCTTATATTTCGGCAGAGACGGATACCCTAAAGTGATACGAAGTATCGCTAACATCGGAAGGATAAACTCCTTGAAAAAGGACGGCATAGCCGTTTCTGCTTGGTTGGAATATATCGTTTATCCTAGTTCAACATGAGCGAGTCTTATTAGACATTGAATATACTTTGTACTTCCTGACTTTAGTGAATTATACTTAATACATACTCATTTACTTACTATCATTAACGGAAGGGGAAAATGAATTTGGATTACAATTTAGATGAAAACTTAAAACAAGCTTATAAACGATTGGATTTGCCTGAAGATATATCAAAGGAGGAACTAAATAAGCGGTTTGATCTACTCTTAAAACGTCAGCGTTCTATTGGTACTGATGGTACAACCTATGATGATGAATTTCAGGCATATAAACTCATCCTCGATGCTCTTGATCAACAGGAGATTCAAGCCGAAGAAGATCAAAGACTTGCGAAATGGGGTAGATTATCTGGTATTGCCCGTAAATTCGAAAATTTTCTTCTACTGTACAAAATACATACAATCATAACAATCGTTGTACTGATTGTGTTAGTTGTTGGTGGGAATGCGCTGTATAAGAACTGGCAAGAACAGAAATATCTAGCCTCTTTGCCACCTGTGGATGCCTCAATTATGTTTCTAGGTAATTATGAATCGCAGGATACAGGTAAAATGGATGATCTTAATGAAATGATCGTCACGCATTATCCGGAATGGAAGCGAGTGGAGACCAGCATTGTGTATCTTCCTTCAACAGATGGTACCGCAAATACAATGGACATGAGTTATTTACAACGAGCTCTTGCCGTCCTTGCATCCGATCGACCGGATATTATCTTTATGGATGAAGGAGCAATGGATTGGATTAATCAGCAGGATGCTCTCCAGAGTCTAGAGTCGATTGTTTCTGCAAAAGACCTCTCTGAAGATGATTTGCGATTAATAAGATCTAAGAATGAGAATGGACAACAAGAAATCGTTGGTTTAGATATTTCAGATACAAGCTTCGCATCAGACTTACCAATTAATTATGCGGCTCCTACTTTTATTGCGGGAATTCTAACTAGTAATGAGAAAAGGGATGAGGCGATGGAGTTTTTTGAACATATTATCGAATAGACAGAGAATCAATAAAGGTTAATATGCAAACTCTAATCCTATTGAAATAGAACAAGAAGACCTGGAAGCAAAGTTCCAGGTCTTCTTGTTCAAATATAAGGGTATAAAGTATAAGTTTCACTTCATACTTTATACCCTTATATTTCGGCAGAGACGGATACCGTCCTTTAAAAGGACGGTATCCGTTTCAGCTTGGTTCTGGTTATTGATGAAGCTAATCGTTAATTAGAAAGACATTATTTTTTCTCGAAATAAGACGCTGCAGAGGGTAAAGATTCTCCAGCACTGTTAACGGCTGTGATTCGATACCAACCTGTTATTGGATTACTCAAATCAATAGACGTTGCTTGACTTGATCCTACCTGTGAAAAAGTACCGCTCTGATCTTTACTGTAATAAGCAACGAATGAAATGATAGTATCCGTATTGTTGGCAGACCAATTTATCTGGATTCCGCTATCAGTAGATGTAATAACGGGTTGACCCGGGGCTGACGGTATCGTTAGAGCACCCTCTCCTACAGGAGGAATGAGAAAGTCATCAATAGGAGTACCTTGATCGGTCTGACCCGGTTCAAGAACTTGATCTGGATTCGAAATGATCTCATCGCCCTGTTCTGTATCCTGCGTGCCACTATTACCAACGACTGCACTGGCACCCGATTCGTTACCAGCTACATCAACTGCCTTAATATAGAAATTATAAGCATACTTTGTTGCATTATTATAAGTAAACACTAATGGGGCATCGCCAATAATTACGTTACCTTGATGTTGAAACTCACTTCCGCTCAACGATCGGTATAAACGATAACCTACAACATCTTTCGAAGCACTTTGACTAAAGTTGATTTGTGCTGTTCCATCCACATAAGAGATACTCACATTACCTGGAGGTGTAGGTGCACCACCGTCATCTACTCTTGGATCAATCTCTGTTGGCATATCACTAGATGCATCTTTTGGTAAATAAAATCCCAAAGATTCATGATCTTTCATGATTGTGAAAGCTTCTTGAAGATCCTTGATCAAATCTTGAATAGGATACTCACGTTTAATTACGATCTTTTCTTTCAACATATCGTCTGGTGTAGTCTCCTGAGGGATATAATTCACACCATTATACGTCAGATATTTTGCCTTTTCGATCCCATCATCACTTTCACTAGGAACATATTTGGTATTAAATAAGTCGGTTACATATTTATCGGTGAGTGAAGAGGGTAACTTTCCACTATATGCTGATACTGTTTTGTTTGTAATCCCTGATGGTTTCTCAAATGAAGAGGTAACGAATAGATCAGGTTTCTTGTCAATCATCTCGTTCATAATAAGCGCCCAGAGGCTCTGTGCGTTTTTCCTCTGGTTACCTTCCAGTACATTAACAGGCTCCTTGTAACCAACCCAGACTCCTAGAGTGACATCTGGAGAATATCCCATAAACCATACATCTGCATAGTTTTGTGTGGAACCTGTCTTTCCAACAATAGGGACTTCCTTCCAATGGTTATAATTATTCTTGACCGTGCTTCCTGTACCTTGCGTAATAACAGTACGTAACATATCCGTCATGAGATAGGCTGTCTGTTCAGAGAAGACTTTAACAGGATCAGGTGTGTGCTTATAAACGATATTGCCATTCGCATCGGTAATTTTCTCGATCATGTAGGCATCAAGAAATTCTCCTTGATTAGCGATTGAACTATAAGCATTAGTTAATTCCTCAACTGATACACCATATTTTAATCCGCCAAGAACACCGGTTGATGCTGCATAGTCTGCTTCCTGAATTGACGTTATACCGAGTTGCTTTGCGAATTCCCAAGCCTTATCGATAGTTATCACATTATTAAATAATTTCAAGGCAATCGTATTTTTAGACATATTCAACGCATATCGAGCTGTAACTAGACCTTCATAACCTCTAGATGAGTTCTTAGGGATGTGGAATCCCTTTTGACCATCCTTCAGTATGATCGGGGCATCATCTACGATACTAGCAGGCTGGATAGCTCCTGAGTCTAGAGCAGGCAAGTATGCAGCGATTGGTTTCATTGCTGATCCTGGTTGCCGTACCATCTGTGTTGCGTAGTTCATTTGTTCTTCATAGAAATCTCGACCTTCGATCATTCCAAGAATAGCACCCGTTTTGTTATCCATGAGCATAGCTGCTGTTTGTTCTTTACCTTTTGTTTTGCTATCTGCACTGAAATTGTCATCATTCTCGGCAATTTGGTGCATAGTGTTGTATACAGTTTTGTTAATAGTGGTATACACTCGATAACCACCTGTTGTCAGTTGTAAAGTTGCCTCTTCTAGAAGTTCACTATTGTTTTTCTCAGTTTGTTCAGTGTCTTCAGTAGTAGCTGCATTTATTTCCAATAAAATCTCTGCGGCTTTGCGTTCTGTCTCCATCATAAGATAAGGGAATGTAGAATAGGCCTTTTCCGTTTGTTGAGCTAATGAAGCCTGAATATCGAATACGCTCGCCTCATTATACTCACCGTTTGAGATTTTACCTTCTTCAAGCATACGTCGCAATACTAATTTCTGGCGATCCATTGCACGGCCGAATGCAGTTGGATTGAATTCTCCCTTTCCGTTAAAAGCCGAGTAGGTAGAGGGGAGTTGTGGTAACCCTGCTAAATAAGCAGCTTGTGCAATATTTAACTGTTCTAAATCGCTAATGTTGAATATACCTTTGGCAGCTGCTTTAATACCATACACATTATAACCATTAGCACCATTACCAAAAGGGACCTTATTGAGATATGCTGCTAATATTTGCTCTTTAGTCAGGTAGCGTTCGAGTCTTAATGAAAGTAACATTTCTTTGATTTTACGGTTGTCTGTCCGATCAAGATTTAGAAATACACGTCTAGCAAGTTGTTGAGTGAGTGTACTTCCTCCTGTTTGAATAGATTCGTTCAATACCCTTTGTTTGACTGCACGTAGTGTTCCGCTAATGTCTATTCCATTATGCGTAGAGAAGTCGTTATCTTCAATTGCAATCACAGCATCTTTGACGATATTCGGAATTTTCTCAAAATCAACAGGGCGCCGATCCTCTTCTGTTCGAAGCTGGCCAATCGGTGTACCATCGCTGAAGTAGGCAAATCCGGTTATAGAATTCTGACTCATCTTTTGTTCAATTTCTGTTCGTGTTCGTACAGGCTCATCATGAACGATAGATGAAACGTAGCCAATTCCTGCTCCACCTACAAATAAGGCCCCCATAAAACCGATAACAATCAGCCAAAGTAGTGTTAATCCTAGTACACGTCCTATGGATTTCTTTGGAGGGAGCTCTTCTTTTGATGTTTTTTTATTTGTATCATCCATTCGCATTAGTTCCTCCTTTTAACGGAACTATTATAGCATAAAATCATGTTTTTGAATCTCTTTAAATTAGGTGAGGGGTCATAATATGAAATATTATGGAAATTTTATAAATAAAAAAGCCTGGAACTTAAGTTCCAGGCTTACAATATTAATCTTAACGGTTGTAGAATTCGACGATTTGTTTCTCATCGATATCTTGAGATAATTCAGAACGTTCAGGGAAACGAATGAATTTACCTTCTAAAGCTGTATCATTGAATTCCAAGTATGCTTGAAGGTGATTACGGTTCTCAAGAGCTTCTTTGATAGAAGAAAGGCTACGGCTTCTTTCGCGAAGGCTGATAACATCACCAGTATTCAACATGTAAGAAGCAATATTTACTTTCTTACCGTTTACAGTGATATGACCATGAGATACCAATTGACGAGCACCAGCACGAGAATTAGCAAATCCAAGACGATATACCAAGTTATCTAGGCGGCTTTCAAGAAGGAACATAAAGTTCTCACCGGCAATACCTTGCATTTTTTGAGCTTTATTGAAAAGTGTTTTAAATTGTTTTTCGCCCAAACCATACATGTGACGAAGTTTTTGTTTCTCAAGTAATTGCATTCCGTAGTTACTAACTTTTCTGCGTTGGTTAGCGCCATGTTGTCCCGGAGGGAAAGGGCGTTTCAAATCTTTACCTGTACCGCTTAGAGATATGCCTAGACGGCGACTTAATTTAAATTTAGGACCAGTGTAACGTGCCATTGTATAGTAGACTCCTTTTATAATAGAAATTTAGTTAGGGTTCTATTTGTGCCGTAGATTGTTTCATGTGCTGCATCTCATGGGACCAAAGCACAACTGACATGAAAGTTCAGCCGCTGTCTTGTCAGTAACAAAATACGTGAGGGTGACACAACGTTACTCCCAAAAGCAGTATATAAATACCGCCTATTCAACAATTAATTTTATATGATTAACCCGGACTAAGTCAAGCACCATATTATGTTTTAAAAAGTCTAAATTTGTCGATAGGACTTTGGAACTAAAAAAAATATAAAAAATACATAAAATATGGGTGCAAAGCAATGCTAGAAAGAGTAGAATATGGTTATTGTCTTGCAAGTTTTTGTTGATTATTATTTGAAGTATATATAAGGCGTTGCAGAATGTTTTTCCAAACTAGTGCAAAGGGGCTATTCGTAATGCCAGATTATCAAAGTATCATTTCAAAGCATGAAAAGTTACTTAAGGAGAATAGTCAACATGAATCTTTGGACTCGGTTAGTTTTTGGCTAAAGAATCTAGATATTACAACATACGATTTACCGTTTATTCAAAGTATACTATCAAGTGGTTTATTAGATTGGAAAAATCTATCTACTTCACTTCCTTTTATGCAAGACTCAATGTGGGCTCTCTTTCAGTATGATGGTTTATTTATTGCTGGAGACTCGAAGATTTCTGATTACGCTTCAGGTGAAGGCGCAATCCTTATGAATCAATGTCTATCTAACCATGCAGAGGTCATTGAACCGGTAAGAATGGATTCTAATGATGAATTCTGTACAATTTGTTTGTTTCCGCAATTCACTCGGGGACTTAAAGAATTGTACGCTATTATGGTGTGTGTTCTTCCTCATGAGAAGATCAGTAGTACTGAGAGGGACATGGTTACTGCTATGTTGATTCTATTTCATAGTTGTTTCTATAAAAATTTTGAGAACATATTTGTGGAAGACATGATGAGTGAACAAAATAGAGTCAATGATGAGGCGGGCCGTAGAGCAGTTTTGTATCAAATGGTACAGCGCATGCAAGGTCGAATTGATGTCAATATGGTTCTTTCTGAGATGTTGGATAGTATAGCGATTCTCTGTCCAGATGCTTCTATGGAGTTATTTATGTCGCAGGATCATCATAGTGATAATCCGCGTGTGAAGCCACTTATTCTTCAAACAAGAGAAGATGATGTTAGAGTACGTACATTTATGGATGGACGATTAACGACTCGGGAAACAAATCGTGCGGATGGTGAAGCTAGGCTAGAGATTGGGTTTCCGCTTGGAGGTAACCAGGGGACTTATGGAGTCCTTCATATGCTTATAGATAAGAACAGGATTAGTGAATTAGATAAACAATTTGTTTCAACGCTTGTCGATACCGCAGGCACACTATTCGAGAACGCTAAACTATATGAGCAATCAAACTCACTTATTCGTGAACTACGTTTAATTAATGAATTGACACAGCGTGTGAATCAAAGCCTCCGTTTATCTGAAATATACAAATTTTCAAGTGAAGAGCTTTTAAATATTTTTAAAGCTGAGTATTGTTGTATTCTGCAATTTAATCAGGAACTTGATACTTTAGAGGTTGTATCAAGTAATATGCCGATGATGTTAAGGAGAGCTTTTGAGAAAGATTATGGTTTCGGTGGCTTCGTATTTGAAAAAGGGGAGTCACTCATATTATCAGATTATAAAGTGAAAATGCATATTTCCTCTATTTTCATGGAGAAAAGTGGTTCACAATCTCTGATTGCAACCCCATTAGTAGTAAAGGGAGATGTTACAGGCGCTATTCTGCTAGCACATCAAAAATCCCATTTTTTCACATATAATGATTATAGATTACTTCAAACGCTATCCAATCATATCGGGCTTTCTGTTAGTAATGCAATGCTGCATACAGAGGTCAAGCGAATGGCTAATCGAGATATGTTAACAGATCTATATGCTCGACATTACCTTGATGAAGTTATCGCAAAGAGACAGAAACGTGATTATTGCGGATCGTTAATCGTGATCGATATCGATGAATTTAAACAAGTGAATGATAAATATGGCCATCAAAAAGGTGATAAAGTCATTAAGAAAGTCAGTGAAATTATTAAATCTTCCATTCGTACGGGTGATTTAGCAGCACGGTGGGGAGGAGAAGAACTCGCTGTATATTTACCGCAGGTAGACATAGAACAAGCAATCACTGTTGCGGAAAGAATTCGTAGAAGTGTTGAGAAGGATACAGATCCTTCGGTAACGGTATCTTGTGGGATTTCGGAATGGAACTGGATGGATGAGAAAATAAGTGTAGATTCTTTATTCTATTTAGCGGACATGGCACTTTACAGAGCAAAGAATAATGGACGTAATCAGATACAGGTTGAGAATAGTGTTAGATGACAAAAACACCTAAATCTAAAGGGTGTTTTTTTTCTATCTGTGTGATGTTACAAATGAGGTTATACTAGCGTTGAATGGGAACGATAAAGGCAATGATTCTTTGGAGGAGTTGATCTAGATGAACTATAGAGTGAGTCACCTGTGGTCACCGATCGTTGTTATTTGTATTAGTACCCTATTATCCGGATGTAATATTATGTCTTCGAACAAGTCGCCAGAAGAGCAATTTCAACTCTCATTAACAGGATTAGCAGGAATCGAGGCGTTGTCGTTTAATGGAGAAGCTGCATTAAGAAGGAACGAGCAACGATGGTTTGAACATCATTTCACCTATGAAGGTCAACTTACAGAGCATGATTTATTAAGCATGCAAACCCAATTATCATTACAAAGTTCATCATCCAATATCGAGAATAAGCAATCAGATAACTCAAGTTTAGTCTCTACCGATTTACGTCGAATTCAGGGCGGATGGGTACGTACCTCAGCTGTAGAAAATGAAGTGGATCAAGCACTTGCAAGATTTAACCCATTAAGACAGTTGGAGGGTATTGCTGGACTAAGAAAGAGTATTCAAGAGGAGGCTGGTGCATCTAGAGGGACGAGAGTTCTTCGGATTGAATTGAATCCTGAGGACGCCTTGAATTGGTTAGAGAGTGAACTGAGTAGTGAATTGGCAAGCTTGAATCCCCAATCAGACTCATCGTATCATCCGGAAGTGCAATTGGAATTAGAAGCAATATGGAAGCAAGGGGAAGAGCAACTACAGACGATGTTACAACATGCGAATGTAAGTACAGTGTATCATTTAACCATAGAGCGCAAGAGTTATTTCCCGCTAAGACTCACTTCGGAGAGTAACATGTTATATCTAGATGCAGACAATAATGAGCAGAGTGAAACGATGGTAGAAGATGTTGTATTCAACCGTAACTAAGCGATATTACGATACAGTTCTTACTGACTTGAATATCTAAAAGTGATACAATAAAAATATGATTTAACCATTGTTCAAAAAGATATAGATACTTAAGTAGGAGGAGAATAAAGCATGCGTGATCCTAGAATTCAAAAGTTAGCAGAAAATCTAGTTGGATATTCTGTAGATGTACAACCGGGTGAAAATGTACTGATCGAAATGATCGGTAGTGAACAAGATTTAATGAAAGCTATTATAGAAGAAGTATCCAAAAAAGGTGGTAACTCTTTCGTTCAACATACAGATAAGTCTGTTCAACGTACGTTATTTACTTATGCAACAGAAGAACAAATGAAGACATGGGCTGAAATTGATTTGGAACGAATGAAGAAAATGGATTGTTATATCGGTATTCGTGCAGGAGAGAATGTGAATGACCTTTCTGATGTACCGGAAGAGAAAATGAAACTTTACAATTCGATCTATAATCATAAGGTACATAGTCAGCAACGAGTAAACCATACCAAATGGGTAGTTCTTCGATATCCGAATGCTAGTATGGCACAATTGGCGAATAAGAGCACAGAGGCCTTTGAGGACTTCTATTTCGATGTATGTAATCTTGATTACGGGAAGATGGACGAAGCTCAAGACCCACTTGCAGAACTTATGAGAAGAACGGATAAGGTCCGTATAACAGCTCCAGGTACCGACCTTAGTTTCTCAATCAAAGGAATTGGTGCTGAGAAATGCTCAGGTCAAAAAAATATTCCTGATGGTGAAGTATATAGCGCCCCTGTACGTAACTCCGTCAATGGGACAATAAGTTATAATACACCAACAGTTTATAATGGTATTTCATTCGAGAATCTAAAGTTTACATTCAAGGATGGACAAATTGTAGAAGCTACAAGTAATGATACAGTACGATTAAACGATATTTTAGATTCTGATGAAGGTGCTCGTTACATTGGAGAATTTGCAATAGGGTTTAATCCATATATTCTTCATCCCATGAAAGATATCTTGTTTGACGAAAAAATAGCAGGTAGTCTTCATTTCACACCAGGTCAAGCATATGATGTAACAGATAACGGAAATAAATCATCCATCCATTGGGATCTAGTTCTTATTCAAAGACCTGATTATGGTGGTGGAGAAATCTACTTTGATGATGTACTCATTCGTAAAGATGGGTTGTTTGTTATTCCAGAACTCGAAGGGCTAAACCCTGATCGATTAAAATAAGTCAGAAATGACTTGCATCAGAAAGCGGATTCAATGTATCATTATATAGGTAAAATATGAAAGTAATTATAATAGAAGTTACGGAGGGATCCTCTATGTCCAGTAACAATGTAGCGGTTGTAGAAATTGCTCAAATTGCAGGTAAGTTTACTTCTTCCATCGTGCTTCAAGCAGACAATAAGTACATCGATGTAAAAAGTATTCTAGGCTTATTCACTACACTTGTGAGCCACAAAGATTATGAGCTACATGTTCATGGTCCAGATGCTGAGGAAGCAAAAGTAGCGATGGCTGAAGTATTTGCTAAACATGGTTTGCAGATTGCTGTCATCACTGAATAATGTGAGCGAAAGCACCCTTACTTTCACTAGTGAGGGTGCTTTTTTTACGGGGTTCTTGTATTGATGTGTATTTTCGACTAATATTAAGGTTAGAATTAATTCGTTGACTTTTGGACATAGGGGGAAGAGACATGACTTCGTCTGATATACAGGAACATTTAAATCTCAAAGCGTTTAATCTTCTTCAAGAAGATGCAGATAAAATTCAAAAGCTTATAGAAGTTCAGATGGAGAACTTGGCAACACGTTATTGCCCTCTCTATGAGGAAGTTCTGGATACTCAAATGTACGGCTTTTCTAAAGAAGTTGATTTTGCAGTACGGTTAGGTCTACTTGATGTTTTCTCGGGGAGACAATTGGTAAGTCAACTTGAACGTAATTTAGCTATTCTTTATGAAGCATTGAATAACAAAGAGTAGTCTATGATGTTTACAAGCGAACTTAGAACGTTAATGCATGCCGTTTATTGAGCATGTATTTTTTTTGAAATATAAGAAAATATAAGTTTCACTTCATATTTGCATAAAATGGACTGCTACAAACATTTTTATTGAAGAGTATTTGCATTTCAATCCTTTTGGATTTACAATTACCAATAATAAGGTATACAGGGGGAATGGACATGACGGAACAACTTCAGCTAGATAATGGGAGTATACGAATTTCGAATGATGTTGTCTCTAAGATTGCTGGCATGGCAGCACTTGAGACACCGGGAATTGCCGCTATGTCTGGAGGACTCTCTGAAGGATGGGCTAAACGTCTTAGTGGAAAGAATGTTCAGAAAGGTGTTACTGTCGAAGTTGGGCAACTAGAAGCAGCTATTGATTTGCGTATCATTGTTCTTTACGAAACACCTATACATGAAGTTTGTCGTATGTTGCAACAAAATGTTCGTGAAGCGGTTGAGACAATGTCAGGTCTACATGTTGTTGAAGTTAATGTTAAAGTTGAAGGTGTAGCCTTCAAAGATGATGAAATTGAGGATTACATTGTTCGTAACAAGTAAATCTAACAGATCTATCTAATAGACACAAAAAGACTATCGGGATACCCGATAGTCTTTTTGTGATTTAATATATTCTTTTACCACAGGTTTATTACTTTCTCGTGAAATACTTAGAATAATACCCATACTGATCATCATAATCAAGGTGGATGAACCACCATAACTAATGAAGGGTAAGGTAACCCCCGTTAGAGGGATCGTCTGAGTAACTCCACCGATATTGATAAAAGCTTGGATAGCAATAAGACCCATAACTCCAATTCCAACTAATGTTCCGAAAGGATCTGGACATCGGAGTGAAACAAGAATGCCGCGCCAGATGAAGTATAAGTAAAACAAAAGGAATAGCGCGGTACCAATAAATCCAAATTCCTCACCAATAACGGCAAAGATAAAGTCATTGTATGAGTTAGGAAGGTAATGAAGCTTCTGAATACTTTGTCCGAACCCTGAACCCGTGATACCACCTTGTCCGATAGCTGTAAGCGATTGAATAAGGTTGTAGCCTGAACCTTCTGGATCTTTGAAGGGGTCAATAAAGGCAGCAATACGATCCTGTTTATAACTTTGATTAACTGTGGTGGATGGTTCACTAGGTTTAGACAAGGAATCTATCAGTGTATCCACACCTAGAACTAGTCCAGCACCTAGAACGAACAGTGCAATCGAACCCATAATATGCTTCATGCTAGCTCCACCTGCATAAATGATAAGCCCACATGTTGCAACTAGTATCATTGTAGAACCAAGATCAGGCTGCATCATGATGAGCCCCGCTACACCACCAGCAATCATAATAACTGGAATGAATCCTTTTTTGAAGTTACGTAATCTTTCCCCTTTTTTGGTAATTAAGGCTGCCAGATAGAGAATGGTGGCCAGCTTAGCAAACTCCGTTGGTTGAATACTAAGAGGTCCTATGCGGAACCAACTTCTAGCACCATTCGTTGCATCCCCCAAATAAGGAACTAATATGAGCATAATAATCGTGAGCATAAAAAAAGGAATAAATAGCACTTTGTATTTCTGATAAGGAATATTCATTGCAATGAGCATGAAAAATCCACCTAGAGTAACAGAAATAAATTGACGTTTCGTGAAAAAGAGAGCATCATTGTTAAATTTCTCACTTGCAACGGTTAAACTAGAACTAGCACTGAATACCATGACAAGTCCAAAACCTACGAGTAGTAATGTGAGAATAAGTAACTGGAAATCTGGGGCCCCCTTCTTGGGAAGAGGATTATTTTCTTTCATCATGGTTATACCACACTAAGCTTCAAGTAAGGTTTTAAATTGTTGTAATTTCTTGTTTGCGATTACTTGAATAGAATCTGGAATAGGTGTCTCATAATCTAAACCATGAGGAAATGTCCCTTTACCCATATAAACGGCTTCAACTGCAAGAATAGTATCTGGTTTTTCTAGCTTGCCTTCTACTGCTCGTGTGTTAATTCGCACGAAATATTCATTGTTGTTTCCATTGTCTTCAATTTTATATTCGTAGGTCGCACGGTAATATTCCCATTGCCAACGGAAAAATCCAGCTTTCTCTGCTGTTTCATCCATATAAGCTAAATCACATTTAAGGCCATCTAAACCGGTATTTTCAAAAATCATCGCTCAGTCAGCTCCTTCATTCGTCATTCTCTAAACTTCTTTACTCATGATATTATGTTTCGTGAACTTCTGCAAGCTAGATAACGATGGTGAATACACACTCTGAAGCCATTTCTGATACAATAGATTCAATATATTTGTTGTTCTAAGTACTAATAAATGGAAACGGAGCGGATCATGATGGATGAAAAATTACTCAACGACATTCAGGTTAGGATGATCCAGTGGAGAAGACACTTACATCAGCATCCTGAATTATCTTATCAGGAAGAGAATACGGCTCTATTCGTAGCAACAAAATTACGAGAGCTAGGATTACAGGTACAGACTAAATTCGGTGGGGGTTACGGAGTTGTCGCAACTCTTCATGGGGCATTGCCAGGTAAGACCATTGCTCTGCGCGCGGATATGGATGCGCTTCCGATTGAAGATGAAAAGGATTGTAAATATAGATCAGAGGTAAAAGGGGTTATGCATGCCTGTGGGCATGATGGTCATACATCCATGTTGTTAGGTGTGGCATCCTATTTCACACAACTTCAAAGTCAGCTTCGAGGGAATATTGTGTTTATATTTCAACCCGCAGAAGAAGTGTGTCCGGGTGGGGCTCAGGGAATGATTCAGAGTGGTGTATTAAATGGTGTAGATGCCATTTATGGCATACATCTGTGGACGCCACTCCCAGTAGGAACCGTAGGTACTGCTGGAGGTCCATTCATGGCTGCAGCGGATGAGTTCTTTATCGATATGATTGGGAAGGGTGGCCATGGTGGTATTCCCCATGTAACGATTGATAGTATCGTCGCTGGCTCAGCGGTTGTGATGCAATTACAAAGTATTGTGAGTCGTTCGGTAGATCCATTGCAGCCTGCTGTTGTGACCATTGGAACGATTGAAGGTGGATTTGCACAGAACGTGATCGCAGAGAAGTGTAGAATAACTGGTACTGTACGTACTTTCGATATTGATACAAGATTAATGATTCGCGACCGAATTGAATCGATGGTGTCATTAACAGCTCAATCATATGGTGCAAAAAGTATTGTTGACTATGTGATGGGGTACCCTCCCCTTGTGAATGATCAAGAAGAAGTAGAGCGTTTCTTTAGAGTTGCCGAGAAGAATTTTAAGAGTGACCGAGTG
The DNA here is from genome assembly GCF_001857945.1 of Paenibacillus crassostreae. Classification (NCBI taxonomy): domain Bacteria; kingdom Bacillati; phylum Bacillota; class Bacilli; order Caryophanales; family Paenibacillaceae; genus Paenibacillus; species Paenibacillus crassostreae. The sequence continues at coordinate 926,332 of NZ_CP017770.1, read as the reverse complement.
TTATTAGTTCCTAAGTTAATGATTGCCGAAGATTTCGCTTATTATGTTCAAGAAATCCCTGGATGCTTTATGTTGGTAGGGGCCGGAAATGCAGATAAAGCGATGGATTACCCTCATCATCATCCGCTCTTTGACTTTGATGAAGAAGCTATGTATAACGGACTGAAACTTTTTATAGCGATGGTAGAGTCCCATCAGTAAATAGATAAATAAGGAATACTCCTCAGTTGATTGGGTGAAACTACTTATCAATGAATACAAGATTGGGTACGCTAACCACTCATGAGGGGGAGGTAGTTATGGATAACAGAAAAGCATGTATAGTGCAGCGTGATCGTACGGTATTGCTTGAATGCGGACATGCTACATTTGAAGAAGCACGCGAGCAACTTGTCTGTTATGCAGAATTAGTTAAGAGCCCTTCTTCATTCCATACCTATCGAATAACACCACTTTCTCTTTGGAACGCTGCTTCTTCAGGATGGTCTTCTATCATGGTGAAGGACAGTCTTCAATCATTATCACGCTGGGATGTTCCGTCTGATCTATTGCAGGATGTACATGAGTTAATCTCTCGTTACGGGAAGCTAACTCTTTATTGTAATCCTAATATAGCTCATCAACTCATTCTGAGAACTTCAGATCAGGGTTTAATGGATGAGATCTTTCAAAGAGCGGGTATGCTCAATCATGGAATGCAACGAATCTCGGCGACAGAGATTTCGTTAAACGTAGCCAAACGAGGGTTGTTGAAGCAAGAATTAACCAGAATCGGATACCCGGTATTAGATTTGGCAGGATATGATGATGGGCAAGCCCTGTCGCTATCTTGGAAAAGTGAAGGTCATACCGATGCTAAAGCCTTATTACATATGAGGGACTATCAGAACGCTGCAG